>DBBR01000101.1:2671-37850 GCA_002292325.1 Flavobacteriales bacterium UBA979
AAAGTCGTACCCCTGAATTTTCATCTTCTGGTATTTCTCCTTGTTAAAGGTGAAAAGCTGTGACCCCTTGTGTTGGCCTTCAGCTTTGCCATCTGCTTTCTTATCCAGATCGATGAGCAGGGTAGTTTTGAAGAGTTTTTTGCGAAAATTTCGCTTGTCGAATTTCTTGCCCAGTGCAGTTTCGTAGAGGGTTTGCAACTGGCCGAGCGTAAATTCATCTGGCAACAAACGGAACCCTACCGGTCGCCGCTTCACCCGGCGTTTCAACCGCTCCTTTGCGTATTGTACAATTTCATTGTGGTCGAATGCCAGGTCCGGAACCTCCGAAAAGGGGACCCACTGCATGTCGTTTTCATCCCAATCGGAAGCTTGAAAATCACCTTTTCGCACCAATGCATAATGAGCAACATTGATGACCCGGCCTCCTGGATGGCGAAAAACTTTTCCAAAGGCCTGCAATTGCTCGATCATGGTTGGATCTTCATATCCAAACAGCTGCTTGAACATTTTGCGGGCTGACAGCATCAGCTCATCGTTTTCATTCAGGTAGCGGCTTGGCAGAAACAGTGCCCCGGTGTAAGGCGCACGTTTACTTTTCGCCAAAAGAACTTGTAAATCATGGCCGTCAAAGCCAAATAGCACGAGGCTCGTGGAGAGTGCGACAGTGAAGTCAGGCTCTTCTTGAGGGTATTGTAACATCATCAAAAAAGCGGGAGGCTGAAACCGAATCATTCTCGGGACAACAACAAAAGTACTTTCCCGTCCAAGTACTTCCTAGTTCAATCACTAACAACCCAAACAGCCTTTGTGTTTATTGGCAAGTTGATTTCATTTTCAGATGGCGCTGCATCGGAAGGGGACCAGGTCACCAATCGATGCGATGCGCCTTCATCGAAAAGGATGTGCACGGAGCCGTCCGGTTGAGATTGTACATCGATGACTTCACCTTCGAAAGGCCAATTGCTGCCGCTGCTCACTGGTCCGATGTCTTGACGGCACAGTTGCTCACCTCGAGGGTAAAGAGCCTGGTTTCCGCCGATTCCAGCCACAGCGAAAACTTGGTCATTCAGATCGCCACTGCCTATAAGCCCGCACAAATCTTGCATGTTGCCCGTTGTAACATCAACAAGGGTGAGGCCAGCGGTTTCGCTGACAACAAAAATCGACCCCGTATTTCCTGAGCTTTGCAAAGGAACACTTCCAATTCCGGAGGGCTCCACGGCCAGATTGATCAAGGGTCCCGTAGCGCCGGTGATAAAATCCCACGAGCGCAGCCGGTGGGCCGACGTGGCTTCATTTTTTTCCCAGAGCACACACGTGTTCCCACTAAATCGAGCGTCCACAGGACTCCAGGGTGCTTCAGAAAACCGTTCAAAAAGAAGCGATCCGCTGGAATTGACGATGGCGAGTCCTCCGGCGTGGACGATGGTGAACCCAGCTTGCAGTCCCAAGGTATGAACTCGCCGAATCAAGGGCAGCGATCCGGCACTCTGCACCGAATTCCATGCATTCTCGACTGCCATGGTTTCTCGATTGATCAGATGCACTGTTGCTTCTTCTGCGTCAGCAAGGGCATAAATACCGTCGGCATAGGCGAAATCATGGCTCATGGGAAGTCCACTCGTCGAAGTGACTTCACCTGAGCCTTCTTCGAAAGCCATGAGGGAAGAGGTGCCATCCGTTTCTTCCGTCAAAGCCACCAGCACATTGGGCAGATCGGCGGCGGCTGTGTAATGAAAGTCTCGGAATGCTGCTCCGCGATTTCCGGCGGCATCATCGACGATGACTGCGAGGGTCATGGTTTCTGTTGGCCAGGAAGTTGCATTGAGTGAAAAGGGAACGATCAGGGTGTCAATCCCTGATCCTTGCCAAAGTCCAATTTGAGAGGTCCGAACGGTAACGCCATCTTCTCTTCTCAGTTCAACTGTCCAGAATCCTCCTTCTGCTCGGTCGTCCATTGCTGAAAATTGAACGAATAGGAATTCACCATATGTCGCGTCAAGCCCATCATAGGCCGGGGTAATCAATTGAACAGTGGGTGCCTCCCGGTCCTTGCCTTCGCATCCCATGAACAAGAGGATTATGCACAGTGGGTACAAAAGTGCATTGCTTACCCGAGCCATCATTCGCTTCATGCAATAAAATTAGGTCTTAGGAACGGATGTTAAGAACCTTGTCGATGCGTTGTGAATTAACAATGCTGCTCACCTGAATTCCCTGTGCTACCTTCGTTGACCCACTACTATGTCAGATCAGTTCCCTTCCGATTCTTCCGTTGCTCGTGTCCGATCACGCAGCAACCAACCCCCATCTCTCTCACCCGAGGTTTTGGGTAAAGTACAACCCCAAGCACTCGAACTAGAAGAAGCTGTTTTGGGATCGATGATGATGGAGCAATCAGCAGTCAATGCTGTCATTGACGTGCTAAAGCCTGAGAGCTTTTACCGGGATGCGCATCGGCGAATTTATGCGGCAATTATGGATCTTTTCCATGCATCAGAGCCCATTGACATACTGACTGTCACTGAAACATTGCGCAAGCTTGGGGACTTGCAACAGGTGGGAGGTGCACAGGCGGTGGCTGCTCTCACCTCTCGAATTGCCAGCACGGCCAATATTGAGGCTCACGCCAGGATCATCTCTCAGAAATACATCCAGCGCGAATTGATTCGGGTTTCAAGTGTGATTACGCAGAAAGCCTTTGAAGAGACCACAGACGTGCTCGATTTGCTGGATGAGGCCGAGTCGCAACTTTTCGAGGTAGCCCAAGGAAATATCCGCAAGAGCTACGAATCGATGAGCAGCATCATGCGGCAAGCCTTAGAAGATATTGATAACGCTCGCAACCAAGAAGGTGGAGTAAGCGGCGTTGCAACCGGTTTCACCGATTTGGATCGCATCACGGGAGGGTTTCAGCGGTCTGATATGATCGTTTTGGCGGCCCGACCGGGCATGGGAAAGACTGCATTTGTCTTAACCATGGCGCGGAATGTTGCGGTAGAATTCAATGTGCCGATTGCCGTTTTTTCGCTGGAAATGTCAGCGGTGCAGTTGGTACAGAGACTGATCTCTGCGGAAACGGAAATCAGCTCCGATAAGTTCCGCAAGGGGACACTGAAACCGCATGAGTATACTCAGTTACATGAGCGCATCGGAAAACTCTCGGAGGCGCCATTGTACATTGACGATACCCCAGCGCTTAGCGTGTTCGAACTCCGCGCCAAGTGCCGCCGATTGAAATCCACGGCAGGCATCGAAATGGTGGTCATTGATTACCTCCAGCTCATGACAGCAGGTTCGAGTTCAGGCAACCGTGAGCAGGAGATCTCAACGATTTCACGATCGATTAAGAGCATTGCAAAAGAGCTCGATATTCCGATCATTGCATTGTCGCAGCTGTCAAGGATGGTCGAAACAAGAGGAGGTGATAAGCGACCCATCTTGTCAGATTTGCGGGAGTCCGGAGCGATTGAGCAAGATGCCGATATGGTGGCCTTCATTTACCGCGCTGAATATTATGGTTTAACGGAACATCCTGATGGCATTGATACGGCTGGATTGGGTGAATTGATTTTGGCAAAGCACCGAAATGGAGCGTTGGATACCGTCAAATTGCGATTCATTCAACGATTGGCCAAATTCACCAATTATGACACGTTTGCAAATCCGGTGTTTGATCGTGGTGAATTTCAAGATGGCCTCCGACCCAATGACGATTTTGTGAATCAATCGACGGTTACCGTGCAATCCAAAATGAACGAGGATTCTGGAAAGGGCGGAGGACAAAAGGAGGATATGCCGTTCTGAGGCGACCGCTTAGTCAGTAAATTGCAGACATGAAAACTTGGAAGGACGCCTTTCGGTGCGCTGCATTGTGGATGGGATTGCTGACGGGGACCATAGGTGCTCAAGCATCTCAATTATTGATTCCGATGGACGACGATCAATCAAACCACTTGAAGGCATATGGATTGGCATTTTGGTTGCTCGAACAAGAGGTTGAAGTAGAATGGCTGCTCAATTACCGAGGAGGTAGTTTTTTGTTGCCCAATTTGACTGCAGCAGTGGAGGAATGTGTCATTCGGGGCATCAGTCACCAAGTCATTGCCGATGTGCAAGCGCAACAGATTTTGCTGGAAATCGCGAACCCCGAATCCAATACAGAGCGTGTTAAATTAGAGGTGGCACCGCAGATAGCCGTTTACAGCCCCGATGGGAAGCAGCCGTGGGATGATGCGGTAACATTGGTATTGACGTATGCCGAGATCCCTTACGACATCATCTACGATCAGGAAATCATGTCGGGTGCTTTGCCCGTTTACGATTGGTTGCATTTGCACCACGAGGATTTTACGGGTCAATATGGCAAGTTTTACCGTTCCTACCGAAGTGCAGCTTGGTACCAGAATGAAGTAGCTCGGCAAGAGGGCATGGCTCGAACGTTAGGGTTCAATAAGGTGAGTGTGATGAAGCGAAATGTCGCATTGCAGATTCGAGATTTTGTGCTCGGTGGAGGATTCCTGTTCACGATGTGTTCCGGTACAGATTCGTTTGACATTGCCTTGGCTGCAGAGGAGATTGATATCTGCGAATCCGTTTTTGATGGAGATGGCACCGCGCCTGGAGCTGCCCAAAAATTAGATTACAATCGTGGACTCGCCTTCCAAGATTACCAAATCATCACCGATCCCATGGTCTATGAATTTTCAGACATCGACGCAACGGAGGAGCACACGAAAACAAAGCAATTGAATGATTTTTTCACGTTGTTTGATTTCAGCGCGAAGTGGGATATCATCCCAACCATGTTGACACAAAGCCACGAGCGTGTCATTCCGGGTTTTATGGGGCAAACAACGTCGTTCCGAAAGGAGTTTGTCCGTTCCGATGTCACCATCATGGGAGAAACCAAAAGCACGCGTTCGGCCAAGTACATTCACGGCACCTTGGGCCAAGGTCAATGGACTTACTATGGAGGCCATGATCCGGAGGACTACCGTCACCTGGTCAATGATCCCCCAACGGATCTCAATCTGCACCCCAATTCTGCCGGGTACCGACTCATCTTGAATAACATCTTATTTCCTGCTGCGCGCAAGAAGGAACGAAAAACGTAATTGATTGGAGCTTGTTTGGCTCAGGATTTGACCATGATGGCCAAAGTAAATAGGTACATGCCGTCGCTCATTTCCTTGAATTGGTAGTCCAACGGTCCATTGGATTTTTTGGCCATACTCAAAAGCCCCAAACCAGCACCGCCCTTTTCTGACCAGTCATTGTTGCACAGGCGTTCGACATATTTCACTCGAAGCTGCTCGTGGCTGAGTCCATTCACTTCGGACAGTTTGCCCCGCAGATTAGCGGCCATATCAAAGTCCACAAAATTCCCTGATTGAATTTGAAATCCAAGTGGTGTTTGCTCCAAGGTTAGATACAGTTGAATGTTTCCGCCATCATCAATCCACCCGTGCCTACTGACGTTTTGCAAGCACTCAACGAGCGTCGTTGAAATGCGATTCAATAATTTTCGTTTGACAGCAGCGCCTTCGAGGGCATTTTCTAAGAGAAGCAGAAGGGAATCTTGAACTTCGGTGCTCAAGTGTCCAGTGAAGCTTAATAATACCCCCCCCTCATCTTCTCCCGAACGGGAATGCAAGGTCTCTTGCAAGTTGGAAAAGAGTCGTTGTGGATGGGTAGTTCTCATATTAATTCCCCGAACCTACATACTTTGTCGTTAAAAACGCAATTTTTGCAGACAAAACTGTAGATTAGGCAGACGAAAGGTAGTTCATACTTTGCAGTTCGGGTGGGATGCCATGTTGATTTTTTCCACGATAGAGGGAAAGTTTTGAGCTAATTCGATTCTAATGACCTGATTTCGTGTGTCTAATAATGCGTGCCCGAAAGTCGACGTAACCGAGATTCATGCAGCAGGCTAATGCCTGAAGGAGTGCGAATCATTTCATAAAATCGGGGATGCAAAAAGTTCAGCGTCCGATGAAATGGACGGTTTTCGAGATGACACTTCCACACAAGCATGGCGAGGCGTTTGGTTGTTTGCCAAGCGTGCGGATTAAACTGAGATGGCCGAGGGAATTGGTCAATCCACGCTTGCGCTTCGGCGAGGGATTGAATCGGAGTGGGGCCTTGGAAGGCGAGAGGGTTCAATGGGATCGACATGAGTTCGTGGTTAGAATGTTTGACCAAGCAAACCACGCGGTCCACTCCGTAACGGATTTACGGAGCGAAAAAAACATCGAAATTTCTCAAAGATTCCCTTCAGCTGTACATCCCCAGCGAATCGGAAAGTGCCGTTTTCATTTGATCGCGCAAGTCAGCAGGTTCGAGGACTTCAATTGCTGATCCGAGTCCAAGTAAAAATTGGATGAGTTCAAAGGTGATCAGCACATGCAAAGTAAACTCGAAGGTGTCTTCGTCGATTTGAGTCAAATGCTGACTCGCGTGTACTGGCGAGGCGAGCAGGTATTCATATTCCAGTCGATTGCACCGCACGCGCACATCACGAGGTGCATCGGTCATCTTCGAAATGCCAAAGCTGTGTTGAAAGAACTGAGCCCCGTCAAAATCTGTCCGGACCTCGAAGGTCTTGCCCGTGGGTTCAGCATGCTCCATGCGATCCAATCCATACGTGCGATATCCCTCTCGATCAGGATTCCATGCGATCACGTACCACCGGTTTCGGTATTCTTTGAGTAAATGCGGATGGATATCAAAAACAGTCGGCCCGTCGGACTGAAACTTTCGGTAGTGAATGCGCTGTACGTTCCGCTGTTGAATGGCTGTGAGCAGGGGCGTCAGAAATTCTGATCCCCGCGTTGCGGGAGCGGATTCGAATTGAACGATGGCATCAAGTTCCGTTGTTTCCAGGGTAGGAGCCATGCGAAGGCGATCGTCGATTTTGCCAATGGCTTGACCAAATTGAGAAAATACCGGAACGTTTTTGAATTGCACCAACGTCCGTGCTGCAAAACGAATGGATTCTAGTTCTTCGTCGTTCAGTTTTAGATTGTCAATGGAGAAGTCCTCCTCTTCGTAATGATAGCCGCGTGCGTCCCGGTGGTAGGCTATGGGCGCATGATATCCCAGGGCACCGTCGTAGCGCATGGTATTCAGGTCCTTTTCAATCGTCGAAGTGCTAATGCGGTCGCCTTCGCTTCCATAGAGTGCTTCTTCGCAAGCCAGTCGCAACTCTTCTTTGGACGGATATGGGCGGGCTGCGTTGCGCAAACACCGATCGATCGTTCGGTACCGAATGAGGGCGTATTTATTCGCTGGCATCTCCTGCAAAATTAAGCATGTACCGCTTGCCGCGAACCACGTAGTCTGGGTGAAATGTCGTCGGAGGGCCCGAGGTGGGATATGGCTTACCTGTATTGTGCAGGTGAAATGCGTCCTCGTATCGTCCTTTGCGCAGGGCGTCTCCATACGTTTGATCAATCCAAGTAACACCTGCCTGGACGGCATCTTTGCCACGGATGTCCCGGAGCTGCAAGTCGAGCAGAATGCATTTGTACCCCATGAGTTGAAATGGCCCCCACGAAGTTGCAAGATTGCGCAGGGCCTCGTCGCTAGCGCCCTCCAAATCCGACCTTCGGATGTTTTCGTACCGCGTTCGTTTGCCGTCCCGAACCGATTTCAAGCGCTCATAAACGTGGGCTTCAAAACGCTTTCCGGCTGGCTTACGACCTCCAGATTCCAATTGGATCAATGCTAACAGGTATTCAGCCGGCAGGTCGAATTCATTCGCCCACTGCTTCACATCGTTGCCATAATTCTTGAGCGTCGCGCGCTTTCCCCACCACTCACCCGGTTCGCTCCACGTACCTTCGATGCGACGGTCCAATTCGTTCCAAGCCAAAAGAACCCCCACTAACACCAAGATACCGGCGAGAGCTCGGCCCTTGTTTTTGGAGGAATGGGTGACGAACGGCATCAAAAAAGGAACAGGAGGGGCAGGTCTGTTTCTATCCAAGTAGAAACAGGTTGAAACAATCCGACCAAAGCGAATGCGGGAATAAAATTGATCAGCGGAAAGGATCGGATCTGAAGTAAGTCCAGTCCGAGTGCGAATAATAAAATACCCCCAACCCCCGTCAAATCAGCGATCAATGCTTCCGACCATGCAGCACCGGAAAGGATGAATGCCCACGTCAATCCTCCTTGAATTACCAAGACAGCCGGTGCAGCGAGCATAACGCCGCGTCCAAGTGCTGCAGCAAGAAATGCGGCACTTACAAAATCCATCGATCCCTTGATGAATAGCACTGTCGCATCTCCACTGAGCCCATCTTGCATGCATCCAATCAAGGTCATGGCACCTGCACAGAATAGGACGACAGATTGAACCAAAGCGTTTCCTGTGCCGTTGCCCAGCTGTCCGGTCATGGATTTTACTCTTCGGTCCAATTGCATCAGATGCCCGAGGACAGCCCCAGCAATGAGGGCCAGAAAGATGGCAAACGGCTGCTGCATTTCCAGGGTCATTTGGATTCCCAATGCCACAGTAAATAGACCCAAGCACTGGAAGACCGTGTCACGAATCCCATCTCCAAGTCTTTTGCCGAGCAGCAAGCCCAATCCTGCTCCCGCGGCAACGGTTACTGCATTGAAGAGTGTTCCTACCATGCTCCGAAGTTACATTTGCACCCAGAACAATCCTTCATGGCAGCCTTGAACTTTCATATCGACGCACAAGATGCAGGGTCAAAAGCCCGTGCCGGGCGCATTACCACCGATCATGGTGTGATTGAAACCCCCATTTTCATGCCGGTTGGAACGGCCGGGACCGTCAAGGCAGTCCCTCAGCGTGATTTGGCAGAGGACATTCGAGCACAGATTATTCTTGGGAATACCTACCATTTGTATTTGAGGCCTGGAACGGACGTACTCGAGGGGGCGGGTGGCTTACACCGCTTTATGCATTGGGATGGCCCCATTTTAACGGACAGTGGAGGCTACCAGGTGTTTAGTTTGTCCGAACGCCGTAAAATCACGGAAGAGGGGGTGACATTTAGGAGTCACATTGATGGAAGTAAGCATCTGTTCAGCCCTGAATCGTCCATGGACATTCAGCGAAGCATCGGTGCGGATATCATCATGGCGTTTGATGAATGTCCTCCTTATCCCAGTGAATACAAGTATGCCCGCGAATCAATGGAACGGACCCATCGCTGGTTGGACCGGTGCATGGCCCACCTCAAGGAAACTCCGGCGAAGTATGGCTTTGATCAGCATTTATTTCCCATCGTTCAAGGTTCGACTTTTCCGGATTTGCGCACAGCCTCAGCCCAAGCGATTGCCGAACGCGGGGCTGTGGGAAATGCCATCGGCGGATTGAGCGTCGGCGAGCCGCATGAAGACATGTATGCGATGACGGAATTGGTGTGCAGCATCTTGCCAGAAGATAAGCCTCGGTATTTGATGGGGGTCGGGACGCCAGAGAATTTATTGGAAAATATGGCGTTGGGAGTGGATATGTTTGATTGCGTTATGCCCACTCGAAATGCGCGCCACGGGTTTCTATTCACTTGGAAAGGCACATTGAATATGAAGAATGAAAAATGGGCGCATGATCATTCTGCGTTGGATCCCGAGGGGACGTCGCCTGTGGATCAATTTTACTCCAAGTCCTACGTTCGACACTTGCTCAAAGCCAATGAGTACTTGGCCTTGTACATTTGCAGTGTGCACAACCTCGCTTTTTACCTCGAACTCGCTAGGCAAGCGCGCCAGCATATCATTGCGGGTGATTTCAGTACGTGGAAAGACTCTGTGATTCCGCACTTAAACCAACGCCTCTGAGCCCCCATGGGTCGATTTTCCCTCAAGCGCCTCGATCGCTACATCGCTCAAAAATTCCTCACCACGTTCTTTTTCATGGTGGCGGTATTTTGTGTGATCGCCGTCGTGTTTGATTTGATGGAGAACATCGGGAGGCTGATGGATAATGAAGCGCCTTTAGGCGGCACCATTTTATATTACCTGAGCTTTTGTTTTCATTTTGGGAACCTCTTGAGTGGCTTTATTGTCTTTTTGACAATTATATGGTTCACCAGCAGGTTGGCGCAGCAAACTGAGATTGTCGCGATGCTCAGCGCGGGAATGAGTTTTAGTCGCCTGATGCGTCCGTATTTCTTGGCATCAACGGTGCTTGTCCTTATCTCATTGGCCGTTTCGCATTTTATCTTGCCCCGGGCCAATGAGAGCAAGGTGGATTTTGAAGTGCAATACGTGCACGTGAATTTTCACATTTCCGATCAGCACATGTACCGGGAAATTCAGCCAGGAGTAATCGCATATTTTCGATCCATTACGGTTGACCGCAACACGGGATATCGTTTTCAATTGGAACGATGGAGTGAGGACAATATCTTGGAACAACGCATTTTAGCGGCCAAAGCGACCTGGTTGGAATCGGATAGCACCTGGAGGTTAATTAATGCACGAATCCGAAACATCGCTTCGGATGGCACTGAGGATCTGCGGTACGTGACCCGATTAGATACGGCATTGGACATGCGGATCAGTGATTTTGGCCAGCGTTCCGTGTTGACCTCTGCGTTGATTACGCCGGAGCTCGATAAGCACATCGAACGTGAAATGCGCCGGGGAGCTCCGGTTGAAATGCTCAAATTGGCTCGGTATGGGCGCACGGCAACTCCTTTTTCCATCTACGTATTGATGTTGATCGGGGTGGGGATTGCTGCAAGAAAGTTGCGAGGAGGAATGGGGTATCACTTGTTTTTGGCTGTGGTCACCGGATTCTTATTTGTTTTCGCATCCAAAATCATCTCCGTCTATGCCGCTTCGGTCGTCTTGTCACCCGATTCGATTATTTCAACGGACAACTGGCTCCGATTGGCCGCTTGGCTTCCCAACATCCTTTTCACTGGATTGGGGGGATGGATCTGTTGGAAGGCGCCCAAGTAAGAACCCTGAGGATCACCTTAGATTTGACCAGAAAAGGAAAGCCAACCCTGTCTTTCTGAACGGGCATGAGCGGCCAAGGCTTCTTCTTCGTTTGAAAAGATTCCATAGCATGCACTTCCTGTGCCCGTCATTTGTGCGTAGGCCGCGCCGGAGGATCTTAACGCATGCAAAACGTCGTTTACCACCGGTTTTTGAGCAGCAATTCCCTTCGTGAAGTCATTTCGCAAGAAGTTTTTCCATTCTTCGATTGGACGGGTGAACAAGCTGCTCCATTCCATGGTGGAGGGTTCGGGTTGAATCGCAGAAAATGCGGCTTTGGTTGAGATGTGAACCCCGGGATGGACGATCGTGATGTACATCGTTTCGAGGAATCCAATGTCCATTGCCGAGAGGTGTTCACCGCGGCCCGTAACCAAGGAAGGCTGACTCAACCAAAAGAACGGACAATCGGATCCAAGTTGGGCGGCGATTTCCAGCCCTTCTTCATCGGAGAGTTTCAAATCCCACAGGTTGTTCATGAGCTTTAGCATGCACACGGCATCGCTGCTCCCTCCGCCCAATCCGGCTCCCATGGGGATTGCTTTGAGTAAATGGGCTTCAACGCCACCAATGGGATAGCGTGACTGGAGCAAAGCATACGCACGTTGAACTAAATTATCCTCCGTTGCCCCAGGGATTGGGATGCCGGAAACTTGAAGGGTTAGTCCAGGTTCAGTTCTTTTGTGTACCTCGATAACATCCTGCCATTGGATAGGCAAAAAACAACTCTCGAGGGAATGAAAACCGTCGGAGCGTTTGCCTGTAATGAACAAGCCGAGATTGATTTTAGCAGGGGCGAATCCGATCATGCTGTGCCATCATTCGAGGTAGCCAAGTCGTTTCAACTTGTGCTCGTCGTCTCTCCAATCTTTGTCAACTTTGACGTACAAATCCAGAAACACCTTTTGGCCGATGAATCGTTCGATTTCTTTGCGGGCGTCCATGCCCACACGTTTGATCATGTTGCCCGCTCTTCCTATGACAATTTGCTTTTGACTTTCTCGGGCAACTCGAATTTCAGCTCGGATTTTGACAATGTTCTCTTCCTCCTGGTATGCGTCTACAACCACTTCACAGGAATATGGAATTTCTTGCTTGAAGTGGGTCAGAATTTTTTCGCGGATGATTTCTGAGATAAAAAACCGCATGGGCTTATTGGTCAGCTCATCCTTTGGGAAATAAGGCGGACTTATGGGCAGGTGCTCGACTATCCGCTCCAAGAGGGAGTCAATATTAAACCCATGCAAGGCACTGATTGGTGCGACAGTTGCTCGAGGAATGCGTTTTTGCCAGTAATCAATCCGTTCCATGGCAATCGTCTGATCGGCGAGATCCACCTTGTTGATCAGAATGAAAACAGGAATGTCCATGTCCGCAATTTTGGCGAACGTTTCCGGATGAGCCAAGTCTCCTTCGTTGACATCGGTTACGAGCAAGATAAGGTCAGCGTCCTGCAACGCAGAACGAACAAACTTCATCATGCCTTCTTGCAATTTGTATGAAGGATCTAGGACGCCGGGAGTATCGCTGTACACGATTTGCCAGTCGGGCTCGTTGACGATGCCCATGATCCGATGCCGGGTCGTTTGAGCCTTTTTGTTGATGATGCTCAATCGTTCACCCACCAATTGATTCATCAGGGTGCTTTTACCTACGTTAGGCGAGCCGATGATATTGACGAATCCCGCACGGTGCTGGGGTTTGGTGGAGTCAGACATGGATGAGTTTCCGTTTGAACAGCGAAGGTACGCCGACTGTGGATATGTTACATCAGTATTTGGTGGAATGGAACTTAAGTGTATCTTTGCCGTCCCAATGACGCCAAGTCAAAGGGTGGATATCGCGGGGTGGAGCAGTTGGTAGCTCGTCGGGCTCATAACCCGAAGGNNGTTCGAGTCTGGCCCCCGCAACTAAGGAAACGAAGAAAGAGCAATCAGCAATGGTTGCTCTTTTTGGTTTGGATGCCCGGAGAAACAGCGCATTTTCCTCCTCAAGCAGCAGAGGAGAGAAATTGGCCATTCTGTAAACCCGATTGCTATGATTTGAGTTTAACTTTCATTCTTTAAACCAAGGATCAGGATGGAAGATGTTTCGAAAACAGTCATTGAGAATTTCAAAAAGAAATTTTCAATTGACTTGGCGGTGTATAAGAATGAGGAAATAGCGGTCAAAATTGGTCAGCTTATCGTCTTTCCAGAATTTGTAATCAAGAATCTTCTGCTTGGCTTGGCGATCGGCTTTTGTTGCTATGTTCTATCGTTTTTTGTGCTCAATCTTTCTTTGGCTAGTGGTTTGATGTTTGTGTTGTTAGGGTTGATTTTTTGGGCGATTACGGGCTTCTTTTTGGGTTTGAATGTTTTTCTTTGGAACCTCAAATCCAACCTGAGTGAAGTGATATTTTATGGATTTGATTTAACCGCTACGGTCATAAATGATGTCCAAAGGCAAGGCGCAGAACTCCGTAAAAAGGATGTTTTTGAATTATTCCAAGGAATCTTTTCTGTTGTTTTCTTGCCATCGCTAGCTGATGCGATTTTGGCCCGTGTTCCCGTGGTTGGAAGTTTGATCAATAAGCTGGTTCAGAAAATACTGAACCGAATGGTCAAAAAAATCAATTTCACCTCAATTGAAGGAGAAGAGGAAGCAGAGGATTCGCCTGTTTCCTCCGAAGGTTCTCAACTGGAGGCGATCATTGAGAAAACCAAGGTGCAATCGGTAAGACTCTTGAAGAAAAGTGTTGGATTTATCCAGTTTCCGTTTCAGGTTCTCTTTCTGATTTCCGCACTTTTCACCCTATTTCTAACGGCTGTTCTTTTTTAAAAAGAACCTTTTTTTTACTGACACGTCTCGCCAAATAGGGTCAGGAATACCAATAAATCGGATGATCCGATTACCGCGTTTCCATCAAAGTCATAAGCGCCAGCCCATTCGTTGCTGAACGCAGACAGGAACAATAAAAAATCACTGACGTTCACGACGGCATCAGCATTGAAATCACCGGGACATAAACCTCCGGGAATGAATCCATTGCCCCCGCAGCCCTCAGCCCATTCTGGGAATGCGTAACCTTCTGCGCAGTGAAAGGCTTGGATTCCGACCTCGATACCGATTTGCCTCGCACGGCCATCATCCATGGGCGGGTGAATGCCTCCCCACATGCGTGACAGCGCACTTTCATTGGCGGCGTCATAATACGTGGCCCACTGTAATTCAAAGTTGATTGAGGGGCCGTCTTCAAAAACCAAGAATTGATTCATGGTCACCGGCCAAGATCCGAGACCTCCAGGGAAGTATTCACTGCCCGTCAGCAAGGTCATGACTTCAGCCGCTGCCCGCGAAAACGTCGAGTGTCCACTGACGTAACCCGCAAAAGGTGGAGAGACAAAAGTGGGTCGCTGATACGGCCACCAGTTCTTCGCAAGAATCCATCCAACGCCAGCCTCGTCAATGAAAGGGACTTCCACATAATCGGGACCGCGCCACGCCAAAACCTTCATTTCACCGACCGCATCGGGGTTGAACTGCGCCAAAGGATCACCTTCCTCCACAATCTCGATGTAGCCGGGAATCAAGGGCAGTCCTGCTGGATGATAATTCGTACGTGTCGTGTCGGAAGATTGCCCGCGCTCGGCCATGTAGCGAATCGCGGACAAAGGGCGGACATAATCGTAGTAGCCCTTAATGCTCCAGGTCGCCAATGCTGAATCGTGCATGGCTCCCGCCAAGGCCAGATACGCTTTGACCGTGTATTCCAACTTATCGATAATGGGACCTTGACCGCGCCATCTGAATTCGAATTCAGGATATTCCATGACGTCGTTCAGAAGGGTAAACCAGTGGCCAGGCGGGGTTTCGGAATCAGGGCCATCCGCCCAAAATTCAGCCAGGCAACGGGCGTAGTCACCGCGGGGAACCATTTGAGGTTCATACGGCTCGCCTGTGTGAGGATTCAATGCATGACCGGGGTGTTGACCGCCACCTTCGATGAAATTATAGAATTCCTCGAAATCTTCGGGTTCGGTCGGGAAGCTTCCGTCACTGCCCAAATTGCCGGGAGAAATATCCCACATGACCCCATCCGTTGGGTCGAGGTGGGATGACCACACCGATACCATGGCGAAATTCCATTTCCACAAATCGTCGAGTCCGCTCGCTACAGAAGTAGAGTCTAAGTAAAGTGGAGCGCCGGGATCTTTCCAGACATGGTATGTGCAACTGTCCCGCTCCAATAATTGTAAATCGGAAGAATCCAGTGCGAAAGGCACGACTTCGCCCCATTCAGGTCCAACGAATTCAGGGATGTTGGTGCTGACATTGCCACTTTGGTCCACAAACAACGTCAGCTCAATGGGTTGCCAGTGGTTTGGGTCGCTTACATCCGGGTTACCTGGCATTTCAGGTTGGATGTTGGGATTGATGGGGGCATAGCATTCTGCGGAATAGTCGGTTCCTTCGTTGGCTCCATCTTGCATGCCGAAAGCAATCAGCTGTTCCGCGATGTAGTTGCCTAATGCAGCCGGACCATCCGTGCCATAATCAGTTGATACGATGCCAATGTCATATCCCAATTGTGCCATTTGGGAATTGATGTTGAACATGGTAATGGGGCCGTCTGGGGTGTCTGCAAACCGATGCTGCATGATGCGATATACAGCATAGCTAATGGCCTCTTCCCTTGCCTCAAGAACTCCAGCAGAGGTCTCGGGGATACTCACACCATCAAATGCACATTCAAAACCCGACCAAGTTTTTCCCAAGAAAAAGGACTCGGTTGCCCCTTCCTCATAAGCTGTCCAGCAGTCAAACATCGCGATGGAAGTATGCAGAAGGTTGCGCGCATGAACAGTGGGCCTGGCAAAATCATTCCGAATCCCTTCGAGCACTTGCTCATTCCAGATATGTGCGATTGTTTCGTCACTGGACTCTTGCGCTTGGGCAGTGAATGTCCAATTGGAAACCAACAAGAAAACGAAAATTCCAGGACGGACTAAATTGCTTAACATCTATGTAACTTTGGCATCCAAAGTTACATGAAAATAGGCTATTCAGTCAGTAGTCCCATGAATTCAACCACCTCACACCTCCTCGTTGCCGCTGCGTTTGGCATGCTCGGTTTCATCCTCGCACGGGTCACAATGCCGCCACCTCCACCCTTCGAACACTTCACCGTTGTGGACGGTATGATGTCAGATGCTATGAAAGGAATGAGTGGAAAAGGGGAGGTTCAGGTGATGGTGAAATCGTTGGAGTCATCGGATTTTGAGGGGGATACCGTGTTTGCAATTCCAGGAGGGGAGGTGCATTTAGTGAAAAATGGAGATGCGATCGAGGTGGAGGTCGAAATGACCGAAGGGGATGATAACCAATGGATTGAAAAATCATCGGAAGGTACAGTGGTGAAAAAACGAATCGTGGTCACTTCTGAGGACTGAGGGCCTGATCACGGGTCCCTATTACTCCGTGAGTTCACCCATTTTCCCGTCGTGATAGTCCATGATGGCGCGTTGCACTCCTTCAATGTCATTCATCACGAACGGACCGTGGCTGAAAACCGGTTCAAGAAGTTCGGCTCCGCTCATGAACAGAACGCGAACAGGATCCAAGCATTCGAGTTCAACGCAAGATGATTGTCCCTTTTCAAGAATGGCCATCTGCCTTCCTTCGATGGGCCGGCCTTCAATTTGGGCCTTGCCGTCCAAAACATATACCGCCCCGATCCATTCGGAATTCAAGGGAATTGAGAATTTTGCACCTGGAACATCGCACTGCAAATTGCATATAAGCAATGGGTGATTCGCTTTGATCGGCGATGAACGAGTTCCAAGCTTCCCTTGAACCAAGGCCAAATTCCAATGGTTTTCTTCCCAAGAGGGTGTCGATGATGTGGAAAGAGGCTGGTAGCTGGGTGGATCCATCTTAAATGCTTTCGGCGTGTTGATCCAAAATTGAATCATCTCGAGCAATCCGCCAGATTCGGCCAATTCATCACTCGGCCGTTCACTGTGCACAATGCCAGATCCGCTGTTCATCCATTGGGTTCCGCCTGCTGTCACAACGTGGTCGGTTCCCAGTGAGTCCCGGTGCCTCAATGCCCCGGCATAAATACACGTTACAGGGCTGAATCCCCGGTGTGGATGAGGTCCCACTCCAATTTCCAATGGCGACTGGTTCCCGGGCAACACCTCTTGCCAATGATGAATCAACAGAAAAGGACCGATGCGCTCTAAATCACCGAGAGGCAGGGGTTGCTCAATCCAGTTCCCCCCCATATTTACACGCTTAGCTGAAATAATTCTTTGAATCCGGTCGTTCATTTTGTGACGTTTGCGGTTGTCGCAGCGAGAAGAACTGCGGTATATTTACCGGTAGAATTTAATTGAGAAATATCATTCAGCCATGAATACAGGTTACACTTTTGGTTTTTTTGCAATCCTCATCGGAGGAGTTTTTTCAGGTTGTGGCGGGGGGTCAGATGCAGCGGTAACCACCGATGAAGGTGCAAACCTCGGTGCATGTGAATGCTTGGTCGAAATGAATGGAGCATTGCAAGGGCTACTGAGCAACGAGAACAATACAACGTGGACAGCAAAACAGTGGACAGAGGAATTGGGTAAGGCGTCTTCGCCGTGCATGAGTCAAACCAGAACGCCACAAGAATTGTCGGCTTGGAGTCTTGAGCAAAGTGAATGCGATACTTATGCGGCATACAAAGAGCTGGTGGGAGCATTCCGCTCAAAAATGGTTGCAGCGAAAGGAGAAGGACAGTCCATGCCACAGAATATCCGTGACATTTCGGAGGAAGGAGCAAAGGGACTGCTTGATCAATTGAGCAAACAACGCTAGTCCGTCGGGTAAGTGATCGGAGGGTGCCTCGATCTTGGACTAGTCCGAAAGCTCGGTTTCTGAGCCCGTGCCTTGCACCCCCAATTCTTCCATGAGGTTTTTGACTTCGGCTTCTGTGCTGTGCAGTTGTGTTTGACAATGTTTAAGGAGCACAGCCGCTCGGCGAATGGCTTGGGTCAGTGTGTCCACGGAAATATCGTCGCTTTCGAGCAGTTCCATCAAGCCGCGTAGTTCGTGCAGCGCGTCGTCGAATTTTTCAGGGAATTCTGGGTTGTCAGCTTTTTTTGCCATGATATCAAGTTACGTGTCTGGGGTCGAAGATGTTGCATCATCGACTGTTACATTTAATCGCCCGTCGTGGGCCCGGATCTGGAGCGGCTCTCCTTTCAAAATCCCCTCAATTCGAGTCAAGACCTTGCCTTTTCGTTCCAAGAGCATAAACCCACGCTGAAGCGTTCGTTCCGGGCCTAAGGCGCGGAGAGTGCGCTGGAAATGACCGAGAACAGTCCGGTGCGCGGCCAATTGTTGGTGAGAAGACCGAGTCATCCGGTGCTGGAGGTGGATCAATTCTCGGCTCGCATGTTCGAGGTTGAATTGGCTTGATTGCACGAGCCTCCGTTGCCATTCTCGGAGTTCATTTTGCTTTCGCCCCAAAATTGAAGGTCCCTGATGCCTCAGCTGATTTGCGATGGCGGAAAGTTCGGTTTGGCGCTGAGAGATAATGTGCTTACCCGACCATCGGATGACCTTCGAATGCGCACTTAATTCTTGACTGCGCTCCCGAATCCATCGGGTAACTCCTGAATTCAACTGGTTGAGCGTTTCATCCAATTGGAATTCGGCCCGTTCGAAACAATCCGTTAAACCGACCGCAACATCGGTGGGAGTTTTCCATGCTTGATTCGCAACCAAGTCGGCGACTACGAGATCGGATTCGTGGCCGATTCCGGTCCAGACTGGAATGCTGGACCGCGTGATGGCCATGCATACCTCTAAGTCATTGAAAGCATCCAAGTCGAGTTTGCCACCTCCGCCGCGCACCAGGACGATTAAGTCGGGCCGTGATGCGTTGGCTTGATCGATGGCGCGCACCAGTTCCTCGGCCGCCGTGAGCCCTTGTACACTGGATTGGAAAGCCTCGATTTGGATGCGGTAGCCTCTCTCGTGACCGAGCGATTTGGTGATAAAATCTCGAAAACCACTGGTGCCATGAGAGCCAACTAGCGCGACTTTCTGAGGTAACAATGGAACGGGTATGCGCCGATTTAAATCGAGAACACCTTCTTTTTTGAGGCGTTCAATCGTCGCTTGCTTCCGCCGCTCCAATTCGCCCAACATAAAGCGCAATTCGATCTTATCGATGTGCAACGCGACTCCGTATCGTTCATGGAACTGGATGCGTGCCGAAAAGACCACTTCAGACCCCGCTTGCAGGATTTGATCAGCTTCATGACCGAGGTCTGCCAGAATTCGTTTTCCGTTTGCTGCCCAAATGATTCCGCGCATTTTGGCGTTTTGTCGTCCTTCAGATTCTTCCACAAGGTCGAGGTAAACGGTCCGTTCGCCGATCTCCCCTGAAATGCTCACGATTTCTGCCCTGACCAACCAACTTTTGTTCGCTGTGGCGCGCTCCAAGGCAATCCGAATCGATCGCGCGACTTGGCTCAGTGAATAAACTTTGGATTCGTTGGAGGTTTGAGGAGAATTCAAATTGGCGAATTATGCAGAGTTGAGTGGGAAAAGATACAAACGGCAAGATTGAGTGTACCTTGCCTTTCATGATTCAGGTTTTCGAACGTATGCGCGTTTTGATTGGGCGATTTCTTTGTGCCGGGGGATTATGCCTGGCGACATTTTCGTCGGTTTTCGCTCAATGGGGCTTATGCATCACCGACATGGCAGCAAATCAATTTACGGCTGTGCGGATGATGGAAGGAGCAGATAATGTGTCGACGGTTTGGCGGGCGTCTTATTTGGCCGGTCGGGAGTCTATGTCCTCTCCAGAATTGGGGTGGTTCTACGATTCTGCGGGCAATTGGTTCAATGTTTCAGGTGATTTGGATCTGCGCTGGCAAGGCGTCGGATTGGAATTTGCCTATCGCAAGACCTATGAACCTGAGCAACGCCCATCCAATGGGTTTTTTGCTGGAATTCATGGGAGCTTACGGCACGTTGTTTCGACATGTTCAGAGGTGGTCATGGCGGATGAACTTTTGCCAGAAGACGTATACGGCAGCTATGGAGAGGCACCTGCAGGACATGTAATGAACACGACGATGGCAGGAGTGGGGTTGGAGCTTGGGTGGATATTGGAAGCTGAAGGAAGAATCGGTCTGGAGTTTTTTCTGGCTCCTATTTTTCAAGGAGTGGCAAGATCCTACCGACAAGTCGATTCAAATTGGAGTTCGGATGAAGAGCTGGATGGGGCGTTGGTGAATCGATTCAATGTTGCTTATGCACCAAAACCAATCGCTCGCGGCATGTATTTACGTCAAACCGGTCCTTGGTTGAGGTTTGGTACGGTCTTGTACCTAAAATCAAAACCGGCTTTATCAAATTGAGACTATGACATTGAAACGACTTTTATTCGCAGGGGGCCTTGTTGCCTTGGCCATTGCAACTGCATTGTATTTTCAACCGGCTTTGGATAGGTCCGAAATGGATGCGTCAACTGCCCTAAGTGCGGACGCACTGTATGAAGCAATGGCTGGGGCGTCTGCAGACCAGAACTCCAGCTATTTGGACCAGGTCGTTTCGATTGCTGGGAGGGTGCTAAAGCAAGATGGTCAAGTCTTGATTCTTGAGCCGGGCGTCGCCTGTCGATTGGAGGCCATGGTCTCAGAGTCGGAATGGAAAGCCGGCGATGAGGTCCAAGTTAAAGGCCGGGTTTTGGGTTATGACGACATGTATGAGGAGGTCCAGGTGGATTTTGCCATCGTCGAGTAATCGAATTGTTCAGGGCAACCCCCCGTTCATTGCAGCAGAAATAGCCCGGTAAACCCCAGTAAGAATAGCATGCCCAAAGCCGACAACACGTGAAGCCAAATTGGGGGACGTGAGGAGGCGGGAAAATGCGATTGACTGACCAAATACCAATTGGCTGCGGCGACCAGCGGAGCGACCAAAAAGCTCAGGGTGGTGGCGATGTCGACCAATATCCGGATGTCGCTGGGAAATGCAAGGATTAGAAAAAGAGCCCCAGCTGCGACACCCATCAAACTGATCCGTTCCAATCTAAGCAAGGGAGTGACTGTGATTTCTAAGCTAGCTACAGCGCGAGCCAAAGCCCGAGCGTATCCATCCAAGCAAGCGATGCATGTGCCGAGCATCGCCGAGAACGCAGCAGCTCCAATGGCCCAGGCGCTCCAGTCTCCAATCACAGAAGTATACATGCGCACGACGCCGGAAGCGAAAGACGCTGTCCCCTGTGGTAACTCTGTGCCCCGAGAGTATAAGATCATGGCCCCCATACCCAAAAACATCACTGCGAGAACGCCGGACAACACGTAGCCGAGGTTGAACTCGCGCAGCGTAGCGCGCAAACTCGGGCGGTAACCGGTTTGTTTGATGCGTTCAAGCGTCCAAATGCTATTCCAAGTGCTTAAGTCTACCGCCGTAGGCATCCAGCCCATTAGAGCAATCAGGAATGCCAAGCCAGCGCCGCTCCACGGGGAGAAGTCGGGTGGAGGAGCGGGTACCGTCTGCAACGGAGTGTTCATCCAAGCCGCCCCAAATGCGACAGTTGTGCTGAGGAGGAGAACGCCAGCTATCCACTTGATCAAGGTGTCCAAAGCTCGATAACGGCCAACCATCAATAACACGGTGGCACATGTAAAGATGCCAATGGCTAACCCAGGAGTGGCGTTCAACCCGAGCCTTGCTGATGCGCCGAAGAGGTTGTCTAAGAATGCCGCTGTCACGATGCCAACAGCACCCATCACAAAAAAGCAGGTGCCCGATGCGATGATCAAGTAGGTCCATGCAGCTCCTTTGCCAAGTGACCGGTAGCCCTCGATGAGCGACTGGCCTGTTGCACTGGCATACCGGCTGCCAAATTCAAAAAAAGGATACTTTGCCACGTTGGCAGCAATCACAGCCCAAAGCAGCCCAAAACCGACCAAGGCTCCAGCGCGAGTCGATTGAACGAGGTGGCTTACCCCTATGGCTGTAGAAGCGAATAGAATGCCTGGTCCAAGCACCGCAAGCCAATTGGTCGAATCGCTCTGCTTGTTGTTTTCTTGTTCACTGGTTTCGCGCCTGTCAGACCCCATGATTTATTCAAGGTTTTGCGCGTCCAAGTATCGGTAGGTCACCCACATTTTCCATCCCACCAAGGCTTGCTCCCACTTCTTGAGTCGAGTCAAATCTTGCCGACGAGAAAACCGAGGCAAAAGCAAGTGGTTGAGCTGACTAAGTGTGCGGTAGAATAGGAGTTCCATGCCTTCATTGCGGTTCGTATGCGCCGAAGGTAAGGCAAGGAATCTTACTTCTTTTCGCCAACGAACCCATCTTCTTTGTACCGAAAAAGCACATTGAAGGTGGTAAGAGATCCATAGATCCGAGTGATGTATTGTTGCAACTCGACTTTATCCGCATCGGTCAATTTGTCGTTTGCGTTGATTTTTGCTTCCAGAACCCTCAGTCTATCCCGGGTCATTACAATTTTGTGGAAGAAGGATTCAATGGGTAAGTCTTTGGTTTTGAGGTCCCGGTCCGCGGGTTGTAAAATAAGGGTGCCGCCTTCCCATCGGTCTCCGATTTCGATCGCATCCACGCGATCGTCGCCTCTTAATTTGTCCGTAAAATCATCCAGAACGTGTTCCATTGCGGTCATGATATCACTGACATCAGGTTTTGATAGGTCACCTGCTGCTTCGATGATATCCCAATGCTCGTAGGCCTTTGCGATGGATTTTTCGCCGGCTTCACGGAAATAAACACGCCAGAAATCTCCGTCTGTGCCGAAAATGACTCCTTCACCGTGTGTGGGGTGATTGATTTTTGCTCCCAGTCCTAACATGGCATTTGATTTTTCAATTTATACTGAACTCGCAATAAAAAGTTTCGTTCACCGACTGAATCCGACGTTTTCAAAACCTCAATGTGGGCATCTCATCTCACCAACTGTTGTTATGAGTGCCTTCTCTCTTGCATCTTGCGGGACATGGAGATCAAGCGCAGGAAATACCGGTGGGACCGAATCGCTGGAGCTGGATTAACCCTCTTGACGGCTTTGATTCTGTTCGTTGCTTGGATCGCGCCAGCAAGCGTTCAATCGGCAGATGGACTCGTACACCCGGGCACGGAGGTTATAAATGAGTCGAACGAGTTGGCCACGAAAGATTCAGCCCAATTCCATGCGCGACCAAAGGAAGAGGAGATCTTACCTTGTTCTTGCAACAAAAAAGTTCTCAACTTGCCGAAGAACCCATACACAGCTCATCGACAAGCGGCACGGAATTTACCAAGCAGTTTCTATGTGAAGGATAAATCGGAGATGAAATCTGGGAAGAGGCGCGGGAAATTGGTCGCTGTTACGGATGGTCGAGGCTATCACATTGCTCCGCTCTCCCATAGTCATGCTGTGTTGCTGCCTGAAGTGGCTTCTCTTCTGGAGGATATGGGCCAAGCGTTTGCAGATCAACTGGAGGGTACCCTGAGCGAAGGCACAACTTTTAGGGTCACCAGTTTGACGAGAACTGCGCAGCAACAGGCCCAGCTGGGTCGCCAAAACTACAATGCCATTACCGATGCTTCGACTCATAGCTATGGCGCTTCTTTCGACATCGCTTACACGGATAGATTGAGTAACGAAGCGGATTGCTCCTCCCCAACACGGGCTATTCAAAGGGTGCTTCGAACGTTTCAGGAATCAGGACGAATCTTGGTCATTCCCGAACGGAATTGCATGCATATCACGTTGCGGCCCTAGAGGTGGATGACCTCACCGTAAGCTGCCGCAGCAGCTTCCATCACTGCTTCACTCAATGTCGGGTGGGGGTGGATGGTTTTAATCAGTTCGTGCCCCGTTGTCTCCAGCTTTCGCAATGCGACCAATTCTGCAACCATTTCAGTCACGTTCGCTCCAATCATATGGCCGCCGAGTAACTCACCGTATTTCGCATCAAACACCAATTTAACGAATCCATCTTTGTGGCCTGATGCGCTGGCTTTTCCTGAGGCGGAGAAAGGGAATTTCCCGATTTTCACCTCATGCCCAGCTGCTTGAGCTTGGGCTTCAGTCATTCCGACACTCGCAACCTCCGGAAAACAATAGGTACACCCTGGAATGTTTCCGTAATCAATGGGTTCGGGTGAATGGCCAGCTATTTTCTCGACGCACGTAATGCCCTCAGCCGATGCGACGTGGGCCAGTGAAGGCCCCGGCACACAATCACCGATGGCATAGTAGCCTGGAATGTTCGTTGCATAATAGTCGTCAACCACGACTTTGCCCGCATCGACTACAATTCCGACGTCCTCCAATCCGATTTTTTCGATGTTGGCAACCACTCCTGCCGCACTCAGAACGATATCACATGCGATGGATTCCTCCCCTTTTTTTGTCTTGATCTTGACGATTCGCTCCCCGCCTTTTGACTCGACGCTGAGGACTTCAGATGAAGTCATCACCTTGATCCCCGTCTTTTTAAAGCTCTTTTCAAGTTGTTTGCTGACGTCGACGTCTTCTACGGGCACGATGCGGTCTTGGTACTCAACCACGGTGACTTCCGTGCCAATAGCGTTGTAGAAATAAGCGAACTCTACACCGATGGCTCCAGACCCGACAACGACCAAGCGTTTTGGTTGTTTTTTGAGCGTCATGGCCTCCCGGTATCCAATGATGTTTTTACCATCTTGAGGAAGAGAGGGGAGGTGCCGGCTTCTCGCTCCTGTGGCGATGATGATGTGGTCGGCTTGCAGGGACTGCTTTTTTCCTGCTTCATCGGTCACCTCAAGTTGTTTGCCAGGTAAAAGTTTCCCGGTCCCCATGATGACGTCAATCTTGTTCTTTTTCATCAGGAACTGAACCCCTTTGGACATCCCGTCAGCAACGCCGCGGCTGCGTTTGACCATGCCTCCGAAGTCGGCTTGGGGCTTCTCTACCGTAATGCCGTAAACGTCTGCATGCTCGATGTACTCAAAGACATTTGCGCTTTTCAAAAGTGCCTTGGTGGGGATGCATCCCCAATTGAGGCAAATGCCGCCGAGCGCCTCACGCTCTACAACAGCCGTTTTCAATCCCAATTGGCTTGCTCGGATCGCGGTTACGTATCCGCCCGGGCCGCTTCCAAGAACAATTACGTCGTACTTCATGGTGTCTATTGGTACAAATGTGATTTCGCCTGCGAAGTTAACGCATCAATTCGAGTCTTGAGCCCTTCCATGCGCTACCTTTGATGATTCATTTTGCGCAACAAACGAAGACGAGTAACATGCTGAACATCATCCTTTTTGGCCCTCCCGGAGCGGGGAAAGGAACACAAAGTGCATTTTTAGTCCAGCATTATGGTCTGGTTCATTTGAGCACAGGAGACATTTTTCGAGCCAACATCAAAGGCCAAACGGAATTGGGCAAATTAGCTCAATCCTACATGGACCAAGGGCAGCTTGTGCCCGATGATGTGACAATCAGCATGCTGGAGTCGGAAGTGGATAACCACCCTTCGGCCAAAGGGTTTATTTTCGATGGGTTTCCAAGGACAACGGCTCAAGCACATGCGTTGGATTCCTTTTTAGATGGCCGCAATACACCGGTTTCTTGCATGTTGGCCTTGGATGTTGTCGAAGAAGAATTGAAGGCAAGACTGCTTTCGCGTGCAAAGACCAGCGGCCGGCCAGATGATGCGAATCCAGAGGTAATTCAAAAGCGAATTGATGTCTACAATGCTGAAACAGCTCCGGTTGCAGGACATTACGCGCTGCAAGGCAAATACACCGGTGTGGATGGTGTTGGAACGATCGCGGAAATCACCGAGCGCTTGCGCGCCGCGGTTCCCAGCGAATAATTTACAATAATTCATGTCGGGCGAAAATTTTGTTGACTACGTCAAGATTTGTTGCCGTTCTGGAAAGGGTGGCCCTGGTTCCGCGCACTTCATGCGGAATAGAATGACGGCAAAAGGCGGTCCCGATGGCGGCGATGGAGGACGAGGCGGCCACATCATCATTCGGGGCAACCAGCAGCATTGGACCTTGCTGCACCTGAAATATTCCAGGCACGTGATCGCGGCGCATGGTGAGCCTGGACGAGGCCAGCACAAGCACGGTTCCAATGGCAAAGATGCATACATCGATGTTCCTCTAGGCACGGTAATTCGTGATGCCGAGACGGAAGAAATCGTCGTAGAGATTTTGGAGGACGGTGAAGAGTTTATCATCACACCAGGCGGACGAGGTGGTCTGGGGAACGATCATTTTAAATCGTCTGTTCGCCAATCACCCACGTATGCGCAACCCGGGGAAGACGGAAGGGAGGAGTGGAAGATTCTGGAACTAAAATTGTTGGCCGATGTCGGTTTGGTTGGATTTCCAAATGCTGGAAAGTCCACGCTTCTTTCCGTGGTGAGCGCAGCAAAACCAGAGATTGCTAATTATCCCTTCACCACGCTCAAACCAAATTTGGGTATGATTCCTTATCGAGATGATCGATCATTTGTGATGGCCGATATCCCAGGGATTATCGAAGGCGCATCCGAAGGGAAGGGGTTGGGCTTGAGGTTTTTGCGGCACATCGAGCGCAATCCAGTTCTTTTGTTTTTGGTGCCTTCCGATGCTGATGACATTCGAAAAGAGTATGAAACACTGCTCGGAGAATTGGAAAAGTACAATCCTGATTTGCTGAAGAAGAACCGCTTGCTCGCGGTGTCGAAATCGGACATCTTGGATGACGAGCTTGAAGAGGCCATTCGGGCGGAAATTGTCGATTTAAACCCCATTTTTTTCTCCAGTGTTGCCCAAAAGGGCTTGCAGCCACTGAAAGACAAGATTTGGAAGGCGATGGAAGAAGCGACAGTATGGTAAGTGGAAATTCGGCAAGTAGAATTTGGACGCGAAAAAAACGAGCTCAATGAATAAGCACCTTTACGTGCAGCCTGAGGTGGAATTGGCTATTAAGAATGGTGAGCCTGTTGTGGCTCTGGAGAGTACCATTGTCGCTCACGGGATGCCTTATCCCTCCAATTTAGAGACTGCTCGACAGTTGGAGTCCATCGTACGTGCGGGAGGCGCTACGCCCGCAACGATTGCAGTTGCAAACGGTCAAATGCACATCGGATGCACATCGGATTTGCTCGAATCTTTGGCTTCACAGGATGGAGTATGGAAAGTCTCTCGTCGCGATTTACCGATGGCTCTTGCTGAAAATGTTTTGGGGGCTACTACCGTAAGCGGAACATTGATTGGTGCTGATTTGGCTGGGATTTCGGTGTTCGCTACAGGAGGGATTGGTGGAGTGCACCGGGGAGTAGCCGATACATGGGATGTTTCTGCGGATATTCCTGAATTAGCGAGGGCGCGGGTGGCCGTGGTCAGTGCTGGCGCAAAATCCATACTTGATCTTCCAAAGACCCTCGAAGCACTGGAAACTTCCGGCGTTTCTGTCTTGGGCTATCAAACCGATGAGTTTCCCGCATTTTTTGTGCGAGAAAGCGGACTTGACTTACCGCATCGATGCGACACTCCTTTGCAAGTGGCACGCGCCATGGAAGCGAAGTGGGCATTGAAGCTGGAAGGGGGCTTTTTGGTTGCTAATCCCATTCCAGAAGCCCATGCAGCGGACCCTGCTAGCGTGAATAGAGCCATAGAAGCTGGGTTGGAGGCTGCGAAGCGTGCAGGGATTGAAGGCAAGCGGCTGACACCGTATCTGCTTCAATTCATTAACGAAGTCACCGGTGGAGAGAGTTTGAAGGCCAATCGAAAATTGGTCGAGCACAATGTTGCTGTAGGAACAGCCATTGCGGCAGAATATGCTCGCCTTCGATAGGACCCATTGAGCGGCATCACCTACCTTGGTCAGAAGCGCCGTAAATTCGCGCTATGAAGCAGACGGATTCAATGGCATCTGAAGCGCAGAAACTCACGGAAAACCGGGACTTTCGTAGCGTGCTTTTGGATGATTATCGCCTGGCTTGTTTGAGCCGCGAGGCCTCACTTTTAGGACGAAAGGAGGTGCTAGGGGGCAAGGCTAAGTTTGGTATTTTTGGAGACGGCAAGGAGTTGGCTCAAATTGCCTTATCCAAAGTCATCCAAAATGGAGATTGGCGTTCCGGTTACTACCGCGACCAGACGCTCATGATGAGCAAAGGACTATTGGATGTTCGGCAATTTTTTGCCGCCTTGTATGCTGATACCGACGCACAACGTGAACCTTCCTCAGCGGGTCGTCAAATGGGGGGGCATTTTGCTACCCGATTCATCGATGACAAAGGCCAGTGGTTGAACCACATGGACCGGTTCAATAGCTCGGCGGACATCAGCCCCACGGGCGGTCAGATGCCGCGATTGCTGGGTTTAGCACAAGCGTCGAAATTGTACCGGTCGTTAGACGGTTTGTCTGATTTGAAGCCAGGATTTACTTCCAATGGTGATGAAATTGCAATCGGTACGATCGGAGACGCCAGCACATCTGAAGGTCTTTTTTGGGAAACAATGAACGCCGCAGGGGTATTGCAGGTTCCGATGCTGATGAATGTTTGGGATGACGGATATGGCATCAGTGTTCCAAAAGAATTTCAAACCACCAAAGGCTCCATCTCCCAAGCTTTGAGTGGGATGGAAAAAGAGGACCATACCAATGGGCTGGTGATTATGAAGGTCAAGGGGTGGGATTATCCGAACCTCATTGCGACCTACGAGGCGGCGGCATACCGTTGTCGGACCGAGCATGTTCCCGTTTTGGTCCATGTAGAGGAGGTGACTCAACCGCAAGGCCACAGCACTTCCGGTTCTCATGAGCGGTACAAATCACCCGAGCGCATGGCTTGGGCTGCTGAGTTTGATTGCATTGAGCAATTTGGTAAATTCTTGGTTTTGGAGGGGGCCGCGACGTCAGAGGAGCTTGCGGCCATTAGAAAAGAGACGAAAAAGGAAGTCCGAAACGAGCAAAAAACAGCTTGGGCTGACTTCAGAAAGGAATTTGATCAGGAGGTGGAAGAGGTCATACAAACGATTCGTTCATTGGATGCCAGCGCCCCAGAAATAGAACGTTTGCAAGAAGGGGTCTTTCCGGGTCGTGCTGAAATCCATGGGGCCGCTCGATCTGTTTTGGCTCGTTATGCTGGCCAAAGCTCCATAGAGCGCGCTGCGCTGCAAAAGTTTTCTGACCGAATGGTGCTGGAAAACCAAACGCGGTACAGCCAACATCTATACAGCGAGGGGGATGACTCAGTTTTGAATGTGGCCGCGGTCGCGCCAGACTATGGCGAGGACGAATGGGTCGACGGCCGATTGGTGTTGCAAAAGAATTTTGAAGCATTATTTGAGCGTCATCCCGAGTTGGTGACCTTCGGGGAGGATACGGGAAAGATTGGAGGCGTTAACCAATCGATGGAGGGAATGCAAGAGAGGTTCGGTGCATTGCGTGTGGCAGATACGGGGATCCGTGAGTGCACCATTGCGGGTCAGGGAATTGGCCTAGCGATGCGCGGCTTTCGTCCCATAGCGGAAATTCAATACCTCGACTATCTATTTTATGCCTTGCAGATTTTGAGAGACGATGCCGCTACAGTGCGCTACCGCTCTGCAGGTGGGCAAAAAGCCCCCATTATCGTCAGGACGCGCGGGCATCGACTTGAGGGAATTTGGCACAGCGGATCGCCTATGGGAACAATTGTGCACGCATTACGCGGCATGTATGTCTGCGTCCCTCGGAATATGACCCAAGCTGCAGGAATGTACAATTCGTTGATGCAGGCAGAGGAACCGGCACTGGTTATCGAATGTTTGAACGGCTATCGTTCCAAGGAGCGTTTGCCTCAGAACTTGGGCGATTTCACAGTGCCGTTGGGAATTGCCGAGGTGGTGCGGACTGGGACGGATGCAACCATTGTTTCGTACGGCTCCACATTCAACTTGGCTGCTCGTGCTGCCGAACGGTTGGCTGAAAAAGGCGTGCAAGTCGAACTGGTGGATTTGCAAACGTTGTTGCCTTTGGATCGCACATCCGTTGTTGGCGCTTCGCTTGCTAAGACCAACCGATTGCTGGTGGTCGATGAGGACGTTCCCGGGGGAGCGAGCGCCTACATTTTGGAGGACGTTTTGAATCGCCAAGGCGGTTGGAAGCATTTGGATGCAGCTCCTAAAACCCTCACAGCACAGGCACATCTGCCCCCTTACGGGTCGGATGGAGATTATTATTCAAAACCGAGTGTGGATGATATTTACGAGGCGATCTATGCGATGATGAACGAATCGAATCCGGACCGTTTTCCTCTATAACATGCAAGAAGAATCGTTCGATTTGAAATCTGAGTTCATCGATTTGCTCCAGTTGTTGAAAGCAACAGGATATGCCGCGACAGGCGGCGAGGCCAAAATGATGGTTGCCGATGGATTTATTGCCGTGAACGGAGAGGTGGAGTCACGCAAACGACGCAAGCTCAGGGCGGGTGATGCAGTGGAGATAGATCACCAAGTGAGAATTACCATAGGCTGAGAGGAGAGGGTGTTGGTAACAAAAAAGCACTTTGTTCAAGAGTCTTTGCGTGATTTTTCCGTTAATTCACTCCTCAATCAAATTTGTTCTGATGAATAAGTGGTTTTTTCTTTTGCTCTTGACGGCGTTTTGTGGTTCACTTGATGCACAACAAATGCTTCGTGGTCGGGTCATTGATGCCGAATTGGGAGACCCTATTTTTTCGGCAAACGTGATCATTGAAGGCACAACGACGGGAGTGACAACTGATTTTGATGGGAAGTTCTTGTTGCCCGTCACACAATTCCCGTTGCAGCTTCAAGTTAGCTTCATCGGTTACAGCATGAAGCGTGTCACAGTGCAAGGAATGGATGATAAGCTTACGATCAAGTTGGCACCGGATCAAATTTTGATCGAAGCAGCAGAGGTCGTTGGTGATCGAATAAGCCAAAAGCAGAAGCAGGCGCCTCTCACGGTTGAATCCATGGATGTCATCGCCATCAAGGAGGCGCCAAGTGGATCTTTTTATGAAGGGCTCGGAAACCTCAAAGGTGTGGATGTCACCTCGGCTAGTCTTGGATTTAAAATCATCAATACGAGGGGATTCAACTCGACTTCTCCTGTCCGCTCCTTGCAACTGATCGATGGGATTGATAACCAAAGTCCTGGGCTAAATTTTTCATTGGGGAATTTTCTAGGCGCCTCAGATTTGGACGTGAAGAGTGTGGACATTGTGGCTGGTGCGAGTTCGGCTTTTTACGGACCGGGTGCCTTCAATGGAGTCATCTCGATGGAAACGAAATCACCGTTTCAATTTCCCGGTGTGAATGCGTCGATTAAAGTAGGAGAAAGGGAATTAAATGAGTTGGCGGTGCGGTACGCCGACTACATCAGTGACGAGGATGGGAATCCGGTATTGGGATTCAAGCTCAACGCTTTCCGCCTTTCCGCCTACGATTGGGAAGCAGCCAACTACGGTCCTGTTGATGGGGCTCAAGTAGATGTCTCCAACCCTGGTCGGTTTGATGCGGTCAACATTTACGGGGACGAATACAAGCCCGTGTTTGATTATTCCGGCGATGGCAGCAGCAATTCCCGCGGCCTCGGGAATTTTTTCCGCACAGGATACAAGGAAATCGATCTGGTCGATTACAACACCGAAAACCTGAAGGTGAGCACAGCGCTTCATTGGCGCCTCAAGCCAAAAGAAACCTACGAAAGCCCCGAGCTGGTTTACGGATTTAATTCCGGCTTTGGCACGACGGTTTACCAGGGAGACAACCGATTCAGCTTGCGCGACATTGAATTCTATCAGCACAAACTGGAATTGCGCAAAAGCGGCAAGTGGTTTGTACGGGCCTATCGCACGAGCGAGGATGCCGGTAATTCCTATGATCCCTACGCCACGGCCTTGAAGCTTCAAGAGAGAACGCGATCGGATTACCAGTATTCCAAAGTGTATTACCGGTACTGGGTCGATAGCATTGTGCCGGGAATCAACGAAACTTGGCCAGATCTCGTCCAAACGGGCGTCGATCCGGAATTTGGATTTCCGATTTATGGATACGAAGAAGGAGCCATTCCAGCGTGGTACAATTCTTATGGTGATTCTTTGTCTATTTGGCACTCGCAAGTGGAAGCGTGGGCCAACGCTGGATATGCCGGCTTAGGCGACGTCGCCGAAAATCCATTGGGATACTGGGCTCCTGGAACTCCGGAGTTTGAGCAGAATTTCAATGAACTGATTTCGGCCAAAAACAATGAAGGAGAAGGCGGAACACGCTTTTTTGACCAGNNGGAGAGTACATTTTTGAGCCGCAGGGATTAGAGGAGATCCGAGTGGGCGCCAATTACCGCCGCTACACCCCGTGGAGCGATGGAACGATTTTCAGCGATACGACAGAGGAGCGCATCGTAAATCAGGAAGTGGGCTTCTACACGGGAGTGAAACGTCGGTTTATGGAGGACCGTCTCATCGCGACAGGAACGTTGCGAGCAGACAAGAACCAAAATTTTAACTGGGTTTACTCTCCAGCGGCATCACTCGTTTACAGTCCCAGGGAGCAGGATTATCTCCGCATGAGTTTTAGTTCGGCCCTGCGCAATCCTACGCTCGCTGATCAGTACCTGTATTTGGATGTGGGTCCGGCGACACTTGTTGGAAATTTGGAAGGGGCGACTGATTTGATCACCATTGGCAGCTTTATTGACTTTCGAAACAGTGCCGATGCATCCTCGGGTCAGTATAGCTTGAATCGCGATACGCTGGTTTATTTTGACATTGACCCCATTCGTCCGGAACGGGTGCGAACTTTTGAAATCGGTTACCGAACCACGCTTGGTGAGAAAGTTTACGTCGATGGGGGGTACTATTTCAGCGTTTACCAGGACTTCATCGGTTACAATATTGGATTGGATGCTTTGTTCATCGGTGATGAACAATCACCCCGTGCAGTTGATGTTTACCGCTATGCCGCGAATTCCTTGAGCGAGGTTCAAACACAAGGAGCTTCATTGGGCATCAATTACTACGTGGATAATCAGGTGATGTTGTCAGCCAACGGCAGTTGGAATGAGTTGGTCAAAACGGACGAGGATGATCCCATCATACCGGCATTCAACACGCCAAGGTTCAAGTATAATTTGGGGATAACAGGTCGAGATTTTAAGCTCAAAGGCAAGTCAACTTGGGGATTTGGCGTCAATTACAAATGGGTACAGTCATTCGTGTTTGAGGGCTCGCCTCAATTCACAGGCAATGTGCCGGAATACGATTTGCTGGATGCTCAAGTGAATGCCATCATCGAACCTTTGAATTTGACGGTCAAACTTGGCGGCTCAAACTTGCTGCGAAACATCCACATCGAAGCGTACGGCGGCCCTGCTGTCGGTCGGATGCTCTATGGTAGCTTGATTTATGAATTTAACCATCGAAAAAACCGCTGAGCCATACGCTCTAGAAGGCGTTTAAACTCTATATTGAATCGTTGAAAGGCTTGTTTGAGGAGATAAATTCAGTGTATTACGCACACGACTTACATTTTTTTCATACCTTACGACGGAAAACCAAATCTCACCCAGATAAAATCATCTGATGAAAAGACTCCTATTTGGCGCGCTCCTAGCGTGCATGTTTGTGCTTCAAGCTGATGCGCAAACCCGATACCTCGACGAGGTCTTTGATGAAGTGACTGTAACAACCGATGTTGTTTACGGTCAGAATATCACCGTAATCCCTGCTTTGCAAGGCATGCCGCCCGCAATGGAGGACCTGAAAATGGACGTTTACGAGCCCACCGGAGATACCGAAATGGATCGTCCGCTATTGCTCATTTTTCACACAGGAAACTTCTTGCCGGCCTACCTCAATGGAGGTCCACTCGGAAGCAAGTCAGACAACTGGGAGGTTGAGATGGCGACGCGTTATGCCAAAATGGGATACGTTGTGGCTTCATGTGATTACCGATTGGGGTGGAATCCTTTAGCGGGAACCCAAGAAGAGCGAACGCTTCAATTGATCCAAGCAGCCTACCGCGGTGTTCAGGATAGCCGAACGGCGGTCCGGTTCTTCCGTAAGTCAGTAGAAGAGGGCGGAGACCCTTTCGGAATCGACTCAGAAAAGGTAGGACTCATTGGCAATGGAACCGGTGGGTACATCACCCTGGCGTCAGCGACGATTGAGAATTACAATGACATCATTCTTGACGATACCGGTTCGCCGATCACCAAGTTTTGGTACAATCCAGGTGATGGTTCGTACATCCCTATGGTCATCGAAGGCATACACGGTAACCCCGATGCGACGACGGACACCTACGCTCCAGAATCTGTTGGCGGCTTCCAGCTGTGCGCTGCGAACCACGTTGGATACAGCTCGGACATTTCATTCCAGATGAACGCGGGAGGTGCCTTAGGCGATTTGAATTGGTTGGACGAGGGCGATGTGCCCATGGTCAGCTTTCAGTGCCCACACGACCCGTTTGCTCCTTATGAAACATCCGTATTGATTGTCCCAACCACGAACGAGCCGGTTGTAGAGGTTTCGGGTGCAATGGACATCCACGAGGAAATCAACGGGTATGCGACGAACAACAACGCAATCTTTGCCGATGCAGGATTGGAAGATGGAGGTTCGCCTGCAAACCTTGGATTCGACGGTTTGTTCCCAGTATTGAACAGCTACGTAGATGGAGTTCCAACTGAGCCATTTGACAGCTCACCATGGCAATGGTGGGCGACGGCTCCAGTGCAAGCCTATGATGATGCCAACGGCACCAACATCCTAGCCACGCAGCTGACCTTGAACCCGACCATGGGTGAGGCAGAAGCGATGATGTGGATCGATGAGATGGTCGAATACAACACGCCTCGTATGGGACTGGCTTTGGGCGCAGTTACAGAAACCACCATTGCTGGAGGAGTTCGGTATGTAGACGAAATTTTTGACGATGTTGAAGTGACTTCTGGTGTTGTTTACGGAGAGAACATCACGGTGATTCCAGCGTTGCAAGGCTTACCGCCTGCACCTGAGAACCTGTTAATGGATGTCTACGAGCCCGCTGGTGACTCCGAGACAGACCGACCGGTCATTCTCTATTTCCACACGGGTAACTTTTTGCCCCAATACGTTAACGGCAGTGCGGTAGGAACACGAACGGATAGTTCGGCAGTAGAGATTTGCTCACGTTTTGCGCGAATGGGCTACGTCGTGGC
>DBBR01000079.1:0-2731 GCA_002292325.1 Flavobacteriales bacterium UBA979
GAGCATGAAGGGGTTCATGAATTCAAAAAAAAAGAACAATCCTTGATTCCATTTGTCCCTTTCCCATGGGGCGCAAGCGCGATTTAAAAAACATTCATGGGCGACGGCCACCACGCATTGAATCGTCCAGTTCAGAGGCGCTGAATGAATGGGGGGAATCGATGGAGCGCATGACGGAGCGCCGGCGGATGCACAATGAGCGGCATCTGCCCAAGCGAAATCCGAAACAATGAAGCGCCTCGGTTGAACATTTTGAACAGTCGATTATGGCATGATAAAGCAGTAATTTTGTGTCATTGATTGATCTATGGCATAAGCAAGGGTTGTTAGGCTATTTCTTGGGGTGGCCTCTCGTTTTTCTGCTCATTTTCTTCGTGCAGCATTCTCTGCTTTCGCAGGTTGTGATCAATGAATTCATGGCTTCAAACTCTTTGGCCTTCGAAGATCCGGACTACGAGGATACGGGTGATTGGGTGGAATTATTCAATGCCAGTAACGGCACAGTCAATCTTTCCGGCTGGAACTTGACAGACAACGTGAGCAATCCGACCAAATGGACAATTCCGGATGGGGCGGAACTGGCAGCGGGTGGCTTTCTCGTGATCTGGTGCGATGAGCGGGATGCAGCGGGTTTGGCCTTGCACAGTTCGTACAGGCTGAGCAGTGCCGGCGAAGAATTGGCGTTGTTCAATCCCCAATTGGAGGCGATCGACTCTTTTGTTTTTGGAGCGCAAGAAACCGATGTGAGTTACGGAAGGATGAGCGACGGACTCTCCGATTGGTCTTGGTTTTCATCAGCAACTCCGGGGAGTTCCAATGGCGCCAGTCAGGCGTTTGAGGGAATCACTTTTGCCGTTCCTTATTTTTCGTCTGAAGGCGGCTTTTACAGCGATGTGCTGGAAGTTTCGTTGAGCTCGATCCTTGGTGAGATTCGTTACACCCTCGATGGCCGCGCCCCCGATCTTTCTGACCCCCTTTATTCTGAGCCTGTGCAAGTGAATGAGGATGCTTTTTTGAGGGCTCGGGTTTTTGAAGAGGGCCACATCCCTGGCCCCGTGGTGACGCATTCCTATTTCTTAGGCACAGACTTTACGGAGCGCCCATTGCCTGTCGTTTCACTGGTCACAGATCCCGATCATTTTTGGGATGCCGACACCGGTATTTACGTTCAAGATTTTAAGCCAGATTGGGAATGGCCAATCAATATCGAGTTTTTCGAAAATGATGGCAACAACGAAGCTGCTTTCAACGAACGCGCAGGTGTGAAGGTAAACGGACAAAACAGCTGGGTTCTTCCACAGAAAATGCTGGGAATTTATTTCCGAGGTGGATACGGCAGTGGGAGCTTGGATTACCCGCTTTTTCACGATCGAGAGCGCACCAAGTTTGATAATTTTGTCTTGCGGGCAAGTGGTTCGGATTGGGCCTATACCCTCATGCGGGATGGCTTGGGTCAAAGCCTGCCTCAAGAAAATGCTCACGTTGATCACCAAGGATACCGTCCGAGCATTGTAATGCTCAACGGCGAATACATGGGCATCCATAACATTCGCTCTCGGGTGGACGAGGAATTTGTCACTGAGAATTACGGTTTGGCGTCCAATTCCGTGGATATGATTGCAGATCATGGTGGGGTAGAAGAGGGAAGTGATTCTGCGTTTTGGTCCATGGATGCTTTGTTCGCAGCGGACCTCAGTATTCAAGATAATTTCGACGCTGTCGCCGAAGTGGTGGACATGGAAAACTTTGCAGATTATTGGTCCACAGAGATTTGGGCGAGCAACAGCAGTTGGGGCCACAATGTCATCCAATGGAAACCAAAAGACGGGGGGAAGTGGAGGTACGTCTTCACAGACTTAGATCGGGGTTTTTCAGGTTCGACCAATGATGATATCGATGAATTCACTCAAGTTCAAAATGACAATTATGATTACGCGCGGGTTTGGATCCGGCATGCCCTTCAGAATGATGCGTATCGCAATGCGTTCATTCGGCGCATGACAGATCATCTGCATACATCGTTTCACCCGGAGCGTGTGAATGGAATAATCGATGATTGGTCCACGCGCATTTCCGAGGAAGTTCCTCATCATGTGGAGCGCTGGTCAGGCACGAGTTCATCCTATGGTGATGGGATTGAGAGCGTAGAGTTTTGGGAAGATGAGGTGGCCGATCTGCGTGATTTTGCGCTCGAACGGTCTCCGTTTTTGCTGGAAGACTTGGCTTCTGAGTTTGATCTCTCTCCGCATGTTTCATTACAGACAGGGAATCAGCCGGGAGATGCGGGACGCATCCGATTGAACGATTTCCACATGCCAGAAAGCCCGTGGATCGGTCCATATTTTGAAGGGATTCCCTTGACCCTCACCGCAGAGGCACAGCCAGGTTATGCTTTCCTCGGATGGTCAGAAATACAGCAGGTATCAATGATTTCCGAGGGTTCTACCTGGCAGTACGACGATTTGGGAACAGATTTAGGGACGTCTTGGCAGCTCATGGATTTTGATGCTTCTTCATGGATGTCCGGTACAGGGGAATTGGGTTATGGCGATGGCGATGAAAGCACAGTGTTGTCTTTCGGTGACGACGAGGATGACAAGCACATCACCACCTACTTTCGTAAGATCGTCGACGTGGAGTCCAGTGAAGCGGGCACTGTGAATGGAGTGATTCAGTTGCGCCGGGACGATGGTGCTGTGGTTTATTTGAACGGAGAAGAACTTTTCCGAGA
>DBBR01000079.1:2791-3574 GCA_002292325.1 Flavobacteriales bacterium UBA979
ATGGCGTTGGTGACAGGAGCCAATGTTTTGGCGGTCGAAATCCACCAGGTTTCATCGACCAGTTCTGACATCAGCTTTGACCTCGAGTTGACTTTGACCATGCCGGTCGAAGAAATCCAAACCACCGAAAATCCGCTGGCATTGGAGTTGGGAGGAGACGCCGGCTACTTTGCCCACTACCAGCCGACAGGAGCATGCACGTTGCCCGAGACGATTGCAGCAGATCTGACGCTTACGGCAGATTGTTCTCCCTACCTCGCTGCGGGCACCAGTGTGATTCTGGAGTCGGCTACGCTGACCATTGAGCCGGGCGTGGAGATTTGGTTTCCCAGTGATGCCCAACTCATTGTTCAAGGTCAATTGTTGGCACAAGGAACGACGGAGGCTCCCATTGCCTTTCGTTTAAATCCTGACTACGAAGCGCCTTGGGGCAACATCCAGTTTGATCAATCATTCAGTCCAAATATAATTCGTCACGCACTGGTTGAGGGCGCCTCAGAAGGTGAGCACCCTGTGCACGATCGAGCGGCCATTGCCGTCTGGTTTTCGTCATTGACGCTGGATCACGTCACGATGATTTCGAATGTTAGCAATCCCGTTTATGCAGAATACAGTGACATTCAGCTGCTGAATAGCACGTTGCATTCCGATGTCACCGGAGACCTCATCAATGTCCGCCACGGCTCGGCCCTTATTGATTCTTGTCTATTTGTTGGCAACGATGCCCCGGACACGGATGCCATCGATTATGACGTCGTCAGCGACGGAATCATTCGAAACTCG
>DBBR01000047.1:0-3419 GCA_002292325.1 Flavobacteriales bacterium UBA979
AGGCAACCGCTACCGATTTTGACAAACAGCTGCGGGAAGTGGTGGTGCTTGTCTGCGCAGGTGATGCGCGTTCATGCGAAGGCGATTTCAACAAAAACCGAGCAGAGCTCGAGCGACTGAAAAGACAACTGCAACAGCTCAATATTTACTTCATACTGGACGGAACGAATAGCATGAGTCCATTCGTCCGCAGTGCCAAAACGGCAATTGAAGAAATCATTCAATCCGTTAGCAATCAGGATCGAAAGTACCTCAGCGTAGGTTACACCATATATCGAGATTATCCGGATGGCAAGTTCGCCGTGGTTTCGACCGAACCAAGTAGCGATTTCGACCAATTTTCAAAAGAGGTCGAGGGTATCAAGTGTTTTTCTCAGGCGCCAACTCGGGCAGAAGCCTTTTACCAAGGCCTAATCGAGGGCATCAAAGCCGCCAATTTCAATGATGAATATGCGCAGAACTTGCTCGTCATCATCGGGGATGTAGGAAACCACATTGACGATTCACTGACTATTGAAGATGTTGAAGCAGCCCTCGAAGGGAAAAAGATTACGCTCTTTGGATTGCAAACCACCAACGGTGCTCATGCTTCCTATATGGATTTCAATCAGGACATTTTGAAACTCGCAGCAGCGAGCAGTTCATCCGGGAATTGGGTGGAAGAGTCAGAGTCCAAATTCACATTCAAAAGCTCCAATAGCAAAGAAATCGCAGCATGGGAAACGGAGTCATCCATTTACATCGGGAATGCAAAAGGTGAACCTACGGACCCCATTCAGATGAGCAATGATATTGTATTTGCCATCCAAAAATTGAATCAGAAAAGGACCGAATTGTTGCGCCAGCTTGTCCAAAGCGATATCGGCGGAAAGAAGCTTCCGACGGTGAGTGGAATCACCACCGAGATGGGAGCGATTCCGACTTCATCTACAGGCTATATCAACACGCAACCCGATTCAAATAAAGCCGCGGCGTTTATCCCGTATGTGTTTCTGTTGGAAGAGGAATACACCAAACTTCAAAATGCATTCAGGCTATTTGCCACTGGGAAATTCGCAGCAGGCGGCACAGAGGAATTCACAAAAATCTTGCTCCAGACTTTAGGTGCCATTACTGGAGACGATCTGCTCAATAACGCCGCGTTAAATAAGGTCATTATGAGCAAAAAACTCAACGAAATATGGAACGACTACTTGCAAGTTCCATGCGGGTTGCCCTTTGCTGAAAGTACGCTGGATGACCTCGATGCCGCCTACTCCAACAGCGATAAAGACGATTGGGGACGTTCGATGTTACGATTCAAACAAAAGGCCACAGAATTCGCAGAGTTCTCAGACAAATCGGAATTCGAATGGTCTCCTGTGCTGGGCATTGCAGAACCCTTCTATTGGGTGCCATTTTCCGATTTTCCAGGGGCCCAATAATGACCAACCTGATCGATATGATTGAAGTCAACAACCTCACATGTGAATATGCGCCCGGCACCCCGGCATTGAGTGTACATGAGTTAAACATACGCTCAGGCGAGCTCACGTTCGTTGTGGGTGCATCTGGTTCTGGGAAAAGTACGTTGCTTGAGGCGCTCGGGCTCATGACCGAGACAGCCCGTTCAACCCCTGATTATTCCTTTAAGCTTAAACCAACAGAGGACAGCTCTGCCGTGGAATTATGTGATTACTGGCAATGGGATGCGACCAAACGATCTGCCATGAGGTCCCAGTTTTTCAGTTTCATTTTCCAGCAGGAGAACATGTTTAAGAGCGTCAGTGCAATGGAAAACATGCTGCTAACCACATTGCAGAGCTCCGAACGTGAAGAGCAAGAGGCAAACGAACGAATTACTGAGATGGCACAAACACTTCTTCCGGGTGTAGTCCTCACTAAACCCATCATGGCCTATTCAGGCGGACAGCGGCAACGATTCGCCTTCATCCGGGCCCTTGCAAAACCGCACCGTATGCTGCTGGCTGACGAACCAACCGGCAACCTCGATCCACTCAAAGCGCAGGAAGCCATGGGTATGACCAAAGCCGTAGTGAAAGAGAAGAATACGGCAGCCGTTATCGTTTCTCATGACATTCAGCTAGCATTGAAAAATGCGGATTGCATCATCTTAATTGAAAAGCCGTTGGATGCAGGTGGAGAGCCTGCAGCGGGACAAATCGAGCCTTCAACCGTTTTTCGGAAAAAGCAGGATAAATGGAAGAGTAGCAATTCCGAACTCACTGAAAAACAGCTGAGGGCAGTTATCGAACAGTCCCTTCAATCACTGAACACTCAATGAAACAGCGCATTCGATACATCATCCTAAAAAAGGAATTCCTGCTCATCGCAGGAGGAAAAGGCATGGCGAAATTGCTCATTTTGGTGGGGATTTTTGGATTCGCCTTGCTGGCTTTAGGGATCAACTCTGGTCTGATGAGTCACCTGACAGAGAAAATGGAGTCCCCCTTCATGCGCCTCGTTGAAGTGGAAAACAAGGTAGGCCAGGTGACCTTTGATGAGTTACAGCTGCCCACTCGATTTGACAGCATCCCACGTTTCCATTTTTGGAAGCGACGAGCTTTCGTGGCAGCTCCAGGCGAGCCTAGAGAAAAAGCTTTGTTCTTTTACGTAAAGTTCAATCATCATGACTCGATTCTTGGGCTCATTGAAAATAGCGAAGACAACATCCTCTTCGGGAGATCTGGCTTCACCCAAAGAGCTAAGCATCCTGCTGCGGTTGTAATCACTGAAGAGATGGCGTCTCGGATTGGCCTAGACTACCCAACCGGTAATGGATTGATCGAAATCAATCAATTCAGCACATCGGTTAACAACAACGAAAGCGGGATTCGATTCCAGGTGGCCGCGATCGTCAAAAAGCTCCCTCAGAATGCTGATGCTATTATTACGGAAGCCGCGTGGAGCATTCTGAATGCCGACCGGGATGAACCCGAATACACCAATCGATTCAAGAAAAAATGCTACTTGGTGTCACCTTCGGACACCGCAGCAGCACAGCAGAATTTTGTCGTCCGCAATATGGAACCTGCTGCCACATTTCAAGAGTCATTCGTAATCCCCCTTTATGCCAATTCATCCAATGACCAATGGCAAGAGGTTGAATTCATACCGCAGGACCTAGATAATGTAACTGCACTTAATCCCAATGAAGATATACCTGCGGGTGATTTCATCTTTTTTCCAGCTGAGAATTTGGTCTCGCTACCCAATCAGTTTGCCAATGCACTTCAAGTCGCTTTCGATGCATTCGCACATGCAAATCTCAAAAACAAAAAAACGCCTATTCAGCTGGAATTAAGTGACATCGAATCCATGCGAAACTTGGGCATCATCTCAGGGCTAACTCAAATTTTGACCGTTGCCATTTCCTTGCTTTCATTGGGCTTTGTCATCAGTTTCGTCCTCAATTTGCT
>DBBR01000047.1:3494-8898 GCA_002292325.1 Flavobacteriales bacterium UBA979
CTACATCATTTTGCTCTATAGCAAAATCGGTCTCGGTCTCATTTCCATCGCCTTTATCCTGGGTTTTTTGCTGAGCCTGGTGCTCGGTCCTTTGGTCTTAGAAGGAGTTCTTTCGCAGATTGGGTTAGGAGATGAAGCAGATCAAATCTCTTTTTCAATCAGCCGACCTCTCATAATTGCCTTGGCCTTTATCGCATTCCCAATTACGGTGGTCTACTTCACGCTCCAATCGAAATTGAGCCAATCAAAACCAGGCGATTTAATCTATTCACGCGATAAAACAACCCAGCAATGAAAACCACATCGCTACTCCTCGTTGCTGCAGGATTACTCTCTTTTCACCATGCGGGCAATGCACAAACGGAGCTCACCCTCTGTGACAATGATTCGCTATCTCTGGTTGCAACAGAACTGGACGAAGGACTTGACTCCCTCCTCTGGACCTGGAATTCCGGAGCTGTTCCGTCTGTATGGGAGGCCGAGCTGACTGATTCAGCATTGACCATCGCATCCGCCTCGGCTGCCATGAGCGGCATCTATGAATTGGTGCAGTACACCACGGCAATCTCGGATACCGATACCGTCGTAGTTTCGAGCATTGCAGCGGCGTGGAATGTCAGCGTTCTTGACCCTTTCCAGCTCATCGTTCCGGATCCCACACTCAGCATTTGTCCCGAGGTCGATTCAACAACCTTTTACCCCATTCTCACCACGGGTGGATCGGGTGGGGTCCAATGGAATTGGTTCATCCAAACATCCGATTCCACCTACGCCTGGGACAACCCCAATTCCCCCGCTATTGCCATCAATGCCGCTTCCGACACAGCAAGCTATTTCGCAGTTGCTATGGACGCACAAGGGTGCGGAACCATTGAAGGCCCCCTCCTCAACTTGGACATCCTAGATGGCATCGAAGCAGGCACACTATCTGCCTCGGGCTCAGGAAATGATACCGGATTCTGCTTCGGAAGCGATGTCACCGTGACATCAACACCACCTTTTACAAACACCGAATATGACGTGCTTTGGAATGTCCAAGACGAATCGGGCAACGCCATCCAATCACAACAAAGCGGTGATTTGGGAATCACCATCGAATCCCTCGATGCTGCGGCAACCGTGAACGTTACCTACACAACCGATGACGGTTGTTCTGCTGTAGAGCTCGCTACACTCGAAATCCCGGTCCTACCCGCGTTATCGAATGTCACCATTGCATGGGATGAAGCCTTGAGCACGCTCTGCTACAATACTGCTCCAAGTACCGCTTCTTTGGTGATCAACCCCAATGAATTCACCACCATGGATTGGCAATGGAATGCGAACAACGGGCAAGGTAGCGAACCCATTTTTGGCGCCACCACCACCACCATAACGCCCTCCGCGCTGACAGAGACCACCTCCTTCTCATTGAGTGGTGTATCAGCAGATGGTTGCGGCGCGGTCAACTCCAACTTACTCATTGCCGAGGTGTTTCCTGAACTTGAGGCGCCAGTCATAGATTTTGAATTCATCGGGGAGAATGCCCCCATCTGCTTCGGATCGGAGACGCCGACCCTGGAATTGGTGACTCCTCCCGCGACAGGCATGGAGTTCACCTGGCAATGGGAGGCGGAGGGCACCGCCCTGGCAGGCCAAAACGCCCCTGTTCTTGAGCCGGTGGTATTGGAGACCACCACAGCATTTCAGCTCGCTGCAACGTCCACAGATGGATGTGGAACTGTCACTTCGAATGCGGTTCCCGTTGAGGTGCTCCCGGAGATAACTCCCGGTGCCTTGAGTGCATCTACGGATACAACCTGTTATGGATCACCTGCCTTTTTGACTTCTACGACGCCCACGGGAGCCGATGGCAATTTTGATGTGAATTGGTTTTACGGAACAGGGTCCTCCCTTAATTACCTGCCCACATGGCAAGGACTCGAACAAACGCTGCCAAATGCTATTGAATCATTCTCAACGTACGTCGAATACGAATCGCAATACGGATGTGGAACCGTTACCTCGGACACAATTAATGTTCATGTCTACGAAGCGCTTGAGTCTGGAATGCTTTCCGCATCACAAAGCATTTGCTTCGATACCTCACCTGACCCGCTTACTCTGAGCTCGGCTTCGGGTGGAAATGGCGTTTTCGAATACACATGGCAGATTTTGACTGAAGGGGCAAGTGAACCAAGTACAGGAGCCTATGGCACGATATGGAGCCCGGGGCCTCTGCTCAGCACCATGGAGGTGAGCGTTGTAGCTGAAAGCACTTCAGGATGCGGATCCGTTGAGTCGAACACGATCGAAATCTATGTTTTCGAAGAACTGATTGCCGGAAGCATTACCACGTTGGAGTCTCCCATTTGCTATGGATTCACATCAGCATTTAGCGCCAATGATGCTCCGTCTGGAGAAAACTTGAGTTATCTGTGGTGGCTGGAAGAGCCTGGTGGGGATTTCACAGAAATACCTGGAGAGGTCAGTTTATCTGGATTTTCTCCAAGTCTCAATTCAACTTCAAACTTGGCCATTACATACACCAGCGAGGATGGTTGTGGGACTGTCTGGTCCGAGCCTTTACAAATTGAAGTGCTACCACAATTACAAGCACCTGAAATCATTCGCGAGGGTTCGACTGAGACAATCTGTTACGGATATACCGGGCCAACAATTTCGAATGCCCTACCCGCAACAGGTGGAACGGAATCCTTCCAATACGGTTGGCAGATTCAAAACTCTCTTCAGAATTGGACCACCGTTTCCACCAACCCGGACTTCTTCACGTTTGGCATCATGACGGAAACAACCTCTGTCCGCTTGGTGGCTAACTCCAATGCAGGCTGCGGGGTGGTTATCAGCAATGAATTGACCATTGAGGTTTACGACGAAATCACATCCGGCACAGCGAGTGGAGCGCAAACCCTTTGCTTTGGCGAAGAGGCCGATGCTCTATCCACCACGAACACAATTGGTGCCAACGGGCAATTCAGCTACCAATGGTATGCTGGGGCTCCACCCTCACCTCTGGACGCTGAAACAAGCCAAACACTGATTCCAGGTCCACTCTACGAAACCACAACCTTCTTCGTAGTCGCCGCGAGCGACATTGGTTGTGGGGCTGTCACCAGCAATGCTATAGAAGTTGCCGTTTGGGACGAACTAATTGCAGGCTCCCTCTCCGAGGGCAATGCAGACACGTTATGTTTTGGCAGCAGCGCTGTGTTCAATGCCAATCCTGAAATCAGCGGCAATGACATGATTTACCAATGGTATTTGGGTGAGTACATCGAAAACCAGCCTCCGGAAACGTTGACGCCAATAGCCGGCGAAAACGGCTTAGCCTTGAACATCGATGATTTCAACGTCAGCTTTTGGTTAAGTCTGGAGTACATCTCTCCGTTCGGGTGTGGAAGTGAATTTGCGGTGCCCGTTTATTATCACGTCTTGCCGGAGATGCAGTCTCCGACAATCATTCTCGAAGGCGGAATCCAGGACACTTCGATTTGTTTCGGCGCTACACCTCCGGCCATGATTCAAACGTCTGGTGCAACTGGAGCAAACGGAGATTTCAGCTATGTTTGGGAAATCAGTTCCAATGGGGACGCCTGGAGTCTACTCGATTTTGATACGGATACCATTCAACTGGCAGAGTTACTCTGGAGCGATAACTTCATCCGAAACCTCGGAACCAATCCATTGTGCGGCAGCGTCGCTTCGGAGAACCTGTTCGTTCACGTCTACGATGAATTTGTACCCTCAGCCGCTGGAACATCCCAGTCAATATGCTTTGGATCGACTCCTGCTGAATTGGAAGGCCTCGGTGCACAAGGTGGAGGTGAAGAATACACGTATCAGTGGGTGGAACTTCTCGTCGGCGACACGCTGGAAATATTAGAAGCCACAGAAACCGTCTGGTCCGGTCCTGAACTTTATTCCGATGCCGCCTACATGCTCTACAGTGAGTCTTCAGTGGGCTGTGGCGCTGGGTTCAGTGACGTCATCACCATCAACGTAGCCGACTCCATGATGGCTGGTACAATCCAGATTGATGGACCCGCAGAATACTGTGCTGGTGAAACGGTCTCGTGGACAGCAATCGACGCAACGGGAGGGCTTGAAGGATTCTCAACGAATTGGTATTATTCAAACCCTGACGACTTGGATTGGACGGTATTTGCTGCCGACATGCTCGATGCAACAACGCCAACATTGTTAGACTCCACGCTCGTCTACTTGGAATACATCAATGCATGTGGAACGGTCGTGTCCGATGAAGCATTGGCCATCGTAAACCCACTGCCATCTCTCCCTTCTGCAGTTGGAAGCATCGAACCATGCATCAACAGCTCGGACAACCTCATCGAAGCCTTTCCATTCGATCCGGGATTGAACTACCAATGGGAATCGACCACATCCAATGCCGAAATAACCAGCGGAGAAATGGGGCATCAGATCCTATTCAATGTGGACTCATCGGCCGCTGAATTGAATTTAACATTCCTGTTAACCTTGGAAAATGATTCGACGACGTGCCTCAACGACACCGTCTACCAAATCACCACGTCCTCAGACGTGGCCCCAAGCCTCGGCGAAGTCATCAAGAAGCCCGGTATCAATATTTTGGTGTGCAGTGACAGCTCGGACTGCGCTCAATACAGCTGGGGCGCAATCAACATTGCAACTGGTCAGGAGGAGCTCTTTGAGAATGGCGATGAACAGTACATCTTCATCGAAGACTTGGATCCGGAGTCTTGGTATTACTTCGTTGACGTCTGGTACGATTGCGGTGACGGCCCCGGCTGCATCACACGCATGTATTACAATTACGAGCCCTTCTTGGAGATAGTGGAAACCGAGTCGCTTCACTTTTCAGTGTATCCAAATCCCGCACACGACCAGCTTAATATCACCTCGAGCAGCATGTGGACACGTGGATGGGTTACGAATCCAATGGGGCAACGCATTTTGAATTTCACGATGAATTCAAAATCCCTCGATGTAAGTACATTGCCCGCTGGCCTTTACCTCCTTACCCTTCAATCTGCCACAGATAAAATTTCTACTCGAGCCTTCATTCGAGAACAATGACATTCCGTTCCCTCACCCCCTTCATAACCTTCGCTTTCCTCCTCTCCCTTACCGCCTGTGAATCCGAGGCGGAGAGGCAAGCGCGTGAGGCCGTGGAGGAACAAGCTCGGGTCGAAGCCGAAGCGGAGCGTTTGCGATTGGAGGAAGAGCGACGCATCATCGAAGAAGCGCGCCGAAATTCAATCATGGCCATGGGCTGCTTTTTCAGACCGATTTAAAGGAATCTCAACAATTTGCTTATTCGCATGGCCGTGGGTCGTTGGCCAAATCATTTCAAACCCCACCCATTCCCCATCAATCAAGCCAATTTGATGGTCCCGAATCAATC
>DBBR01000023.1:0-8429 GCA_002292325.1 Flavobacteriales bacterium UBA979
CATTGGGGAGCGGATTGGCCAAGCTGGAATCATCAAGGTTCCTCCACGAGTATTTACCCCGATCATTTTGATGGCGAATTCCATGTGTTCTCCGTGGATTGGACCGAGAATGAGATTCATTTTTTGATGGATGACAGTCAATATTTCACCATCAACACGAGCATGATGAATGGGCAGCCTTATCCGTTTAATAATCCATTCTTCTTTATCCTGAACGTCGCAGTTGGTGGAAACTGGCCGGGTTATCCTGATGAGTCCACCACGTTCCCAGTCTTCATGGCTGTGGATTACGTGCGGGTCTATCAGTAAAGCATAGACATAAAGAAGAATAAATATCGAAGAAAAAAGGGGAGCCATGGCTTCCCTTTTTTTGCGTTGAAATTTGACAGTAACCGGCCAAAATACCGCTGTAACGTCACTGAAACGTCACACTTCGAGTGAATCAGACGGTTCCTCAGGATTGCCTATTAATTTCGGTGCACCGCCCATTTAACTCAATTCATTCGCCTTATGACCCGCTCATTATTTATGTTGTTAGCCGGATTTCTCTGCTATACGAGCTCTACCCAAAGCCAGGAGTTAACAACAGAACAGATTGAATTTGAAGGTCTTTCACGGACCTACCTGCAATACATTCCTGCAGGATTTGATGCCTCCAGCTCCCTTCCGCTTGTGATGAACTTTCACGGCGGAAGTGACAACGCCAACAGCCAGTTGAGTATTGCAGACATGCGATCATTGGCAGACCAAGATCAGTTCATTCTGGTTTACCCTAATGCGTACCCAGAGCCCGAGAACGGAGAAACCAATTGGCAAGTTGTGGTATCCGGTGATTTGCCACTCACTATTCCCAGCCCACATGACGACATTGGGTTTATCGATAGCCTAATCGACCAGGTACACGCCGAGTTCAACATTGACTTGAACCGGGTCTATGCGCTCGGGTATTCCAACGGCGGCGGTTTTACATTTGATCTTGCTTGCCGCCTGAATGAGCGCATTGCTGCGGTGGGGGTTGTCGCTCGAACCATGTACGTCGAATCCTATGAAGCATGCAACGTCGCACACCCAACAGCCGTCATGACAATTCTTGGAACAGCGGATTACATTTCAGACTACAACGGCGTTACGTATGAGGGCACCCTTTATTATGCATCGGCAGAAGATTCACATCAGTTATGGATTGACGCCAATGGCATCGAGGGAGAACCTGTGCAAACAGCTGTTGCCAATACCAGCGCCAATGATGGAAGCACAGCGGATCTTATAGCATGGAACAGTCCTGATGAATGCATTGCCCTNNTGGAAACATGGATATTGTAGCCCATGAGGTTATCTGGAATTTCGTCAAGAATTATGGGCTTATGGGGCATTTGGATTGCGCATCCAATTCGATTTCCGATCAGTGGAATCAGGTGAAGGTTGACTGGAGTGTCTTTCCCAATCCAGCAAATAACCAATTGAACATTGCTACACCGGATGCAGCATCGTGGTCATTCAATCTGAGCAATGCGCAAGGGCAAGTCATGCAATGCATACAATCTAGCGGTTCCACGCATACAATTTCTTGCGATAATCTGCCTCCCGGCATGTACTGGATGAGAGGGGACGATGCCAACGGGAAGCACTTCTCAACGCGTGTGGTGATTGAGCGTTGAGGCTGCGTTCAAAAAAAGCCTTTGCCATTCTCGTTGATTCCACGAACACGGTTGAATGGGGCAGTGAGTGGTTAGTTCAGCTCATGAGTGCATTCAGTGTCGCAGAAGGTCGCATGATGGCCTCTGCTTTGGCGTCATCCATGCGGTAGTATCCTCCTGTGTCCACTGCGCTTCCTTGGACCGCAATTAATTCCTCTACAATCTTTGTTTCTGACGCTCTTAGGGCTGCGGCAATGGAGCTGAATTCAGATTGAAGACTGGCGCTATCGGACTGTGTCGCAAGGGCCTCTGCCCAGAATAGGGCGAGGTAGAAGTGCGAACCTCGGTTGTCAATGCCGCCAAGACGACGAGTGGGACTCTTATCTTCATCCAAGAAGCGCCCTGTGGCATCATCGAGGCATCGGCCCAAAACGCGGGCATCAACATTGCCTGTTTGGTCAGCACAGTGATCCAAAGAAACGGCGAGGGCAAGAAATTCACCGAGGCTATCCCAGCGCAAATAGTTTTGGCTTTGAAGTTGTTGCACATGTTTGGGAGCGGATCCTCCCGCTCCCGTTTCAAACAATCCACCTCCGTTCATTAAAGGAACGATGGAGAGCATCTTGGCCGACGTGCCCACCTCGAGGATGGGGAAGAGGTCGGTCAAGTAATCGCGCAGAACGTTGCCCGTGACTGAAATCGTGTCCTGTCCTTGTACGATGCGCTCCAGTGAGAAAGTAGTCGCAGCAACCGGCGCAAGGATTTTGATGGTAAGTCCATCGGTATCATGTTCTTGCAAATACCGCTTCACTTTTTGAATGAGTTCCGCGTCATGTGCACGGTGTTCATCAAGCCAAAATACAGCCGGATTGCCCGTCGCTCGGGCACGCTTGACCCCAAGCTTCACCCAATCTTGGATGGGCGCATCTTTGACTTGGCACATCCGGAATATATCTCCGGCGTTACCCGATTGTTCGAGCAAGGGGGTTCCATCTGCTGCTAAGACCTGCACAGTGCCGTTGGCGGGGAATTCAAATGTCTTGTCGTGCGAGCCATACTCTTCAGCCTTTTGTGCCATCAAGCCAATGTTTGATACGCTGCCCATTGTGCATGGGTCGAGGGCTCCGTTGGCCTTACAGAAGTCAATGGTTGCCTGATAAATGCCTGCATATGAGCGGTCTGGAATGACCGCCTTGGTATCCTTGGTCTGTCCTTCTTTGTCCCACATTTGACCTGAATTGCGAATCATGGCAGGCATCGATGCATCGATGATCACGTCTGAAGGCACATGCAAATTTGTGATGCCACGATCCGAGTCCACCATGGCCAAATCGGGTCCGGCATCAAAAGAATCTGCGATGGCATCTTGGATACGGGCTTGTGTTTCGGCAGGTAGTGCATTCATCTTTTCGGCCAGGTCACCCCAGCCGTTCCGCGAGTCGAATCCGATGCTTTCCAATTCTTGATGAAATGCCTCAAAAACAGGCTGAAAGAAAGCCTCGACAAACACCCCAAACAAAATGGGGTCAGAGACCTTCATCATGGTCGCCTTAAGATGAAGAGAAAACAAGACGCCCTTCGCTTTTGCATCGGCCATCTGAGTTTGGGCGAAAGCTTTCAAACGTTCTACGTCCATGACCGCGGCATCAATGATTTCGCCCGCTTGAAGGGGGAATGGGGCCTTTAATTCTCGTTGATTGCCGGATTCGTCGGTGAAGACGAGCCGCACGTTGATGGCATCGGCCACGGTGTGACTTTTTTCAGATCCGTAGAAGTCTCCGCCGTCCATATGGGCAACGTGGGTGTTGGAGTCCGCCGTCCATTCTCCCATGCTATGCGGATGCTTTCGTGCATATGCTTTCACAGCCTTTGGCGCGCGACGGTCGCTGTTTCCTTCTCGTAAGACCGGATTTACAGCAGAGCCTTTGACGCGATCATAACGTTGTTTGGCATCGCGCTCGTCGTCGGTGGCGGGTTCTTCGGGATAGTCGGGCAACGCATAACCCAAGGCCTGCAATTCTGCAATGGCAGCTTTGAGCTGAGGGATGGAGGCACTGATGTTTGGAAGTTTTATGATGTTCGCTTCGGGTTGTTTGGCCAATTCTCCTAACTCCGCAAGAGCATCATTCACCCGCTGTGCCTCTGGCAAGAGGCTGCTGAATGCGGCCAATATGCGCGCAGCCAAGCTGATGTCTCGCGTCTCCAATTCGACATTTGCTCGTTTCGCGAACGATTTCACGATGGGTAAGAAAGAATAGGTGGCCAATGCCGGAGCTTCGTCCGTCTTCGTGTATATGATCTTTGCCATGTTGTATTGGTCTCAATTGTTGGACTCAATTGCCAGAACAGTCGCAGGGAGAAACGCGTTTTTCCTCCCGGTCAAGCGGTGGCAAAGGTCGGTTGTAAATCGTGATAAACCAACGTTTTCACTCGTGTGTTCAGCCCATGTTTAATGTACTTCGTAGGTCAAATAGGCTGCGACATTCCAGAAGTTCATTTCGGAATCACTGAAAGGCTGAGCGGCTGGAACGGCGATGCTCAGTTCATGCACGCCAGGAGGAAGGTCACCCAATGGAATTTCTAAGGGATCGACTTGGCTTCCCGGACACCACCCTGTGCGGGAGAGATCACTCGATGCGATGCGTTCGTCCAGGCTGTCTCCACGCCAAAACGTGCGGTCCATCCAAACACCCGAAGATGGATTGAAGCGCCTGAAACTCGCACAATCATCCCGCCAGGGCGTAAAGGTCAAACAGGAATCTCCGTTCCAGGTGAGTTGGTGTTCACACGGGACGAATTCGTCGCCTTCGCCGTGACCGCCGTGCCCCGTCACGGTGTAATGCAATGCGGCGTTGTATGCGGTTTCATTCAAGGTCACGGGCACAGTCAGCGCGGACCGAGAAAAGGCATCATAATGGTGCTGTTCACTTCCAAATTTGGTGGTATTCACAAGGGCAATGGTCCGCAGAGATGGCGCGGTCACCACGGTTGCTGGCTTCGCTTCAAACCGCACCCCCACATCGAGGGTATAGCCCTCCGGCGTCCATGTATCGAGGTACACTCCGAGGGTCATGGTGTCACCGAGGGTTTCCCATAAATGACTGATGTCCGACTCCCAATGCACGGAATCTTCCCAACGAGGAATGTACACGGGACGGTATTCGTCTATTCTTTCCACTTGGCTGAAGTGGCCGACGCCAAACGGCGTAATGAAACGGAGCAGCTCCAGAGTGGGAGCATAATCGGTAGATGATCCCGTTTGCTCCAGCGTGATTCCTGGAAATTCCGAAAGGGTATCGGCCGTGAAGCCGACGTCGAGCAAACTGCTTGCGGCCTCAGGCAGGAGCATGAGGGATCCGGATTTGTCCCAAGGGTCACCAGCCGACTGCAAAGTAATTTCGGCTGTAATCTTGGGTCGAACGCGGTAGAAAGGAACCGCAAAGGATTGCGTCAAGACACGGCCGTTATCCCATCTTTGCCATCCGTCGAGTGCAGTCAATGAGTCCCAATTGGCACCAGGTGCGAAGTTTACGTGCATTTTCTGCATGCACTCCAGGCGAACACTCGATTCCAACGCGGGAGGTTGGCAGGCCGGGAGGGTGGATAAAACCAAGGCAAGGCAGAGGCTTCCTGTGAGGAGCCAGCGCGATTGAGGAAACAATTTGGTCATAGATGATGTAAATTCAGCAGTTAATTTCACAATCCTTCTTTTCAAAGATGACACATTTCCACATCAGACATTGCTTTTTGGCTGCAGGTTTTTTCTTCATGGCTGCATTAGTCCCTGTAGAAGCCAAGGCTCAAGACGATTGCGACGGCACACGCTATCGTTACACGGCCGCGTTTGATAATTTTTCGGTTACTCCGGATGTGGAATACGGCAATGCGGTCAATGCGACAGGTTTAAATCAATCACTGCTGGTGGATATCTACGAACCGGAGGGGGATGACAATGAGCTGCGTCCGCTGATCATCATGGCGCACGGTGGGTTTTTCATTGGCGGCGACAACAACGGAGCTGATGTGGTGCCGCTGAGTCAAGACTTGACACGCATGGGCTATGTCGTAGGTTCCATCTCATACCGATTGGGAATTGACAATTTCTTGGATGTTTCGAATGCATTGATACGTTCGGTATGGCGGGGGTATCACGATGGCAAGGCCGCAGTACGCTATTTTCGGAAGACGGTCGAAGAGGATGGAAATCCATGGGGCATCGATCCCGACCGAATTTATGTTGCCGGCGTTTCAGCCGGTGGCTTTATCGCAATGCATCTCGCTTATGTCGACGATGAATCGGAGATTCCGCCACAGGTCGATCAAACCGCAGCGGGCATGGGCGGAGGCCTTGAAGGCGAATCGGGCCATGCGGGGTACAGCAGCGAAGTGGCCGGTGTGATCAACATTGCAGGGGCACTGAAAACAGCGTCTTACCTCTCAGCAGGAGATGAACCCTTGATTTCTGTGCACGGCACAGAGGACGGCACCGTCCCATTCGGCACGGGCATGATTTCTCTCAGTGGCATTCCAATTACGGAAGTCGATGGGAGTTCGATCATCCACGAAATGGCTGAATCATTGGGCATCGAAAATTGCTTTACCGTCTTGGAAGGGGCGGGGCACGTGGCCCATGTCGGGGATGCGGATGCTTATTACCAAACGCTTGGAACGGTCTCAGGAGCCTTGTCGAGTTGGTTGTGTGACGCATATGAACCGATTTGTGGAGCATACGATTATGGTGTGGTAGGCATCGAAGAGTGGCTCGTGGCATCAGAAGGAGCTTGGCGTGCATTTCCTTCGCTGCTATCATCCGGTGAACCATTGCAAGTGCAATGGTTGGACTCCCGCGGTGCTGGAGCAACTTGGGCCTACGAGATCTACGATGCGAGTGGTCGCCAAGTCGGAGGAGGTGCGGGAAATGGAGATTGGTATGCGATTCCGACTTTGGGATTGGAACCAGGACTGCATTTCTTGAGGATAGCTGGAGTTGCGGATGCCCAGAAGTTTTGGGTGACTTCGCTTGACTGATGAGGGTGAGAGATTGAGATTCCAGGTCTTCTTCGCAGTGCAATGATTGGCGTCAGGTAAGGCGTACAATGAACACGATTTGGATCGAAAACCATGCTTGTGGGCTTGAAATAGTCAGTAAAACCTTGTATTATTGCGGCGGTTTTTTGTACAATCAATGATCCATTGTACACACCCTCACTTCCAATTCCTTCATAATGACGACCTCTGAAAAGAAATCTTTTCTTTGCTGGCTTTTTGGCCTGATTTTGATTGGCACATCGACGTTCAATGCAGCGCAAGCTCAATCCGCGGTAATTACGGGAACGGTTCTTGAAAAAGGAACGAACAGCGCTCTCATTGGAGCGACAATTATAGAAAAGGGGACAACCAATGGAACCAATGCCGATGCATTGGGAGCGTTTTCGTTAACGGTGGATGCGTTGCCTGTAGAAATAATCGTCAGTTTTGTCGGGTACGAAGCTCAAATTCTTCTCGTAAATGATGCACGGCCTTTGAATCTTTTTTTGGAAGAGGATTCGGAGTTGGTTGGAGAAGTTGTCGTGGTTGGTTATGGCCGTCAGAAGAAGCGAGTTTCAACCGGTTCAATCGCGAAAATTGACGCCAAGGACATTGAAGGAATAGCTGTTCCGGATGCCATTTCTACTTTGGAGGGTCAAACGGCTGGCCTGATTGTGAATGAGTCGAGCGGTCAGCCGGGTTCCGGAAAATCAATTTTGGTTCGTGGAATCAGCACCAATGGAGACAATTCGCCCCTTTTCATTGTGGATGGATTGCAGCTCGGAAACATCGATAACATCAATCCCAGTGACATTGAGTCCATCGATGTTTTGAAAGACGCTGCTTCGAGCGCCATTTATGGAGCGCGAGCGGCAAATGGTGTGGTCATCATTACCACAAAAAACGGGAGCGGAAAAGACGAGGGAACGGTGACGTACTCCACGAGCTATCTGAATTCACGTCCCTGGCGACTGCCTGAAATGTTGGGGGCAGAAGATTACCTGATGTTGACCCGGGAGAAGTTCGCCAATGGCAACCAACTTTCGGGCTTAGATGTCCTCGGATTCCCAAACGTGGGTGATGCACTGCCGGCGAACACGAATTGGATGGATGAAATTTTCAATCCGGCTTCTGTTGTGAATCACCGGGTAACTGCGACCACGAAAAATTCGTTTTTGTCTATGGACTTCTGGGATCAGAATGGTGTGATTGGAGGGGAGAAATCTAACTATACGCGTTATGCCGTTCGATACAACTCGTCAAAGGATTATGCTGGATTCATAAAAATTGGTCAGAACCTCTACCTGAATCGTACCGACAACAACAACATCGGAACCAACAGTGCTTTTGGAGGCGTTCAATCAGATGCATTTGCATACGACCCGTTAACGCCTGTTTACGACGATGCAGGTCAATACGGATTTGCCCAATCTCCTTGGGTCCAAAAGGAATACATCAATCCAATCAGCCGACTTTGGTTGATCAATGGAGACAGCAAGTCTGACCAAATGATCGGTAATTTCTTCCTTGAGGCCGAAGTGCTCGATGGGTTGCGATTGAAGACGGACTTTGGCTTCGATCTGAATTGGTGGGATTATAGGAGTTTCGTGCCGACCTATGAATTCCATGCTGCCGCACAAAATTTGACCAACGATGTCTACCAGGGATCCGGAAACTTCCAGGGGATGCAATGGGAAAATACGGCGAACTACACACGCACAATCGATGACAAACACAACGTTGATTTCCTTGTTGGAACGTCGT
>DBBR01000023.1:8511-8638 GCA_002292325.1 Flavobacteriales bacterium UBA979
CTTGGACTTGACCTTCGGCGGAGCATCAGTGGACTACGCTTTGATCAGTACGTTCTCACGGTTGCTCTATAATTACGATGAGAAATACCTGTTTTCGGCGACTATCCGGCGCGATGGGTCCTCGAAT
>DBBR01000088.1:0-16621 GCA_002292325.1 Flavobacteriales bacterium UBA979
CATCCACCGACCAATCCAAATAAGCCTGACCGAATTTACCTCGCAAGAATGATTCTTCTGCGAACATGATTCGCTCGTAGTACAGCCAGTAAATGAGGCTGCACACTACCACGAACCAGATGTTTCCGACGTAAATCATGATGCCTAGCCACATGAAATAATTTCCGAGGTAAAGTGGATGCCGAACCAAGCTGTACATGCCCTTGGTGTTGAGGACTTCAGCGATTTGACCGTCCGTGGTGTTGCGCCCCGATGTCCCTCGCGGTGTGTATCCAATGGTCAATGCCCGTATGATTTGACCCAGCATCGAAACAGCGATGCACGACCAAGTTGCCGTTGCATTAAACACGTGAAATAGCGGATCCCATTCAAGGGCAATGACAGCGGCCATGAATACGTATAAAACCAATGGAAAGAACGACCGGCCTTTGAATAGCCAGTTTCCTGTTCGTTCGAATTCTTCAATCATTGCCATGTGCGGAACCAGTCTAAGGGTGATTTGGGCCGCAAGATAGCCAGCGATTCCGGAATGCAATCAGTACCGAATGATGACTCGGGATCCGGTGTCTTCGTCGATCGTTTCTGTATTGAGAATCGTCATCCAAGGAGCACTGAGGCTCAGTTGTCCATTTGGGCCGGGATCACCGTTGAAACACCCATCGCCTTGACATCCAATGCATGCCCCCGTTCCACCTCCTCCGCCATTGATCTCGGCGATGACCTCTCCATTCAATAAAAGCTGGGTTGTTCCGGCAGCGTCTCCTATGCTTGCTGGTCCACAGTTCCAATCGTTCCATCCATTGAACCCAGGAGTACACGTAATGAGCTCACCAGAGTCTCCTCCTTGGTCTGCGGGCACCAATTCGACGATATCACCGGATGCTAGGTTGTAAACCATGCTCATCACCTTCAATGCTCGTCCTCCCTGGCCCCCCGCAGCATTGCAAAGGTTGCATGAACTTGCGCCGCTGGTTTGGCCACAAATGTCGCCTCCGGCTCCGCCCGATGCCCCCCAGACCTCGATTGAGAGAACAGAAATGGCATCGGTTACTGAAAACAACGTGCCGTCGGTCTGCGAGTCAAACACGCCGTGCACCGAAGGAGCGAATGATCCTCCTCCGGAAAGCGCTGCCAAGAACTCCTCTTGTGTGCCAACATTTCCGAGCTCAAGCCAAATTTCATAGGCACTCAGACCGTCGTCACCGTCTTCTCCAGCGGGTCCTGCTTCTCCAGCGGGTCCTGTTTCTCCAGCGGGTCCTGTTTCTCCAGCGGGTCCTGCAGGACCAATTGATCCATCCTCACCAGTCAGGCTCGTTAAAAAGGCCGCCAGATCTCCGTTGTTGCCAGCTTCCAACCAAAGTTCAAAAGCGCTCAATCCATCTGAACCGTCAAGACCATCAGCACCACCAATAAATACTGAATTGTAAACCGATGAATCCGGCAAGAGGAGATACAATGTATCGTTGCTCAAGAGGAGCCATTGCAATTCATTTGTAACGTCAATGTCTTCGTCAAGCAATTCCAGCAGATCCGGAGTAAAGGCTTCACCGAACAACGGTAAGAAATTAATTAGATCTTCAAAGTTGATCAAGCCGTTGCAATCTACATCTGGGTTGTATGGAAGATTGGAACACGGGTATACTTCATCTACTTGGGCCAAGGCCACATTGGAAACTAAACTCAGGAGCATAACGCTCAGAACGACAAAGGGGGAGAATACTTTATTCAAAAGAATGGTCATTAAGCCTAGATACACGCAAAGGCAAGATAAGACTTTTTGGGGTGATTAATGCGTTTATTTGCTTATTTGGACAAAAAATAAGCGGATTCATCGATGATTCTCAGCACGAAAGCGAGCGTTCTTATTGATGTTGATCCAAAACAGGTTGATGTCACCGACATGCCAATTATCGCGCTGAAGCCATCGACCAAATCTGACCTGTGGTTGATCGATTTGCAAAACTCCCTGCTGAATGGATGCACGAATGCTTTGTGGAAAGGCAAATCGCATTTGAGACAAAACGACCCCTTCATGATCGTTCAACGCGCTGCTACCAGGTCTGACGGTCCATGTGATGGGATGCACGCACATGGGCTGCGAAGGTTTATTTGCGAGCCATGGCGGAAAATATCCTGATCCATAGGACATCCAAGAACAAACACATCCCGATTGTTCAGGAGCCTCGCAAAAGGGAATATGATCAAAGTCACTTGCATACCAATCAAAACCTGGACCATAGGCTGTTATCAGCTGTTCTTGGAGTGGCTTCCCATCGAAGAATTCTTGAAGGAGCCAGCGTAAATGCCAACTTCCCTGACTATGTCCCGCCAAAATGATATCCCGTCCATGATTCCAATGTTCGAGGTAATGCACAAATGCTGAGCGCACATCTTCATACGCCAATTCCAATGCGGCCCAACTTGTGCTGTCTTGCCATGTGAAGACTCCAATGTGGGCTTGCCGATACCTTGGAGCGTACATCCGCCCTCCAATGTTGAAAGCGCTTGCTTGGGCTCGCATGGGCGCATCCTCTGTGTCGCGATTGACTTGGTCGTTGTCCAGGTGCGCATTCCAATGGTCTCCTCTGAAGTACATGGTGGGATGTACAAAAAAAACATCGACATCGATGGAATCCCATTGCGCAGGTGACGCAGTTGAAGGAATTTTTTTGGGGAGCTCGTCCGATGCGTCTGACCTCGAGGGCAATGAAAACCAGGCGTCTGCATTTTCGTAGCGGGGCATCTCACCGGTGTCCCACGTGAGTTGAAGTGGGCTTTGCAGTGCACCGCAGCCAGCCAGCAAAATGACCGTTGCAGGAAGGAACAAGAGGTGTCGCAAGCGATTGGTTGATGTCATGATTGTGTCACTTTAGACCATTAAATATGCAGAGTTTGAAACAAACCTCATTTCCGTGCTAAATTACCCCTCTAACACCTCAGGATGAAATACTCGATTTCACTTTTTGCTTGCCTCGTTGTGGTTTGTTCCACGTGGGCTCAATCTCCTTCAACGTATCAAATAGATCTTGCTGTAGATCCACTGGAAGTCAGGATGCAAGCGTTAAATGATGCCCCTAGCGAAGCGCAGCAGCTCGCTTTGAGGGAGCAATCAGGCTGGAATGAATGGGCCATTGTCCACCCTCGATGGCGCACTATCATGGGGTCGGCAACGGGGTTGCCACACCGGGCTTTTGGACCTGCCATTTACGTGCCAGGGTCCGATGTCGCAAGTCGTGCGCAACATTTCGTGGACATTGATTTGGCTGGTTTTGGGATCGGTTTCGAAGGCGACTGGACGGTAGAATCGAAGACCGGCCAGCATGATTGGGCATTTGCTCAGCAGACATTCAACGGCATCCCGGTTGAAGGCGGGAAAATTGTGACCAAGTGGTGGGAAGGTCAGCTCATCATGTGGGGAGCAGATTGGTATGGAGACGTGCCTGAATTACCGGAATCACCATTAACTGAGTTGGCTCAAATGGAAGCAGCTACGGATGGCGTGGAATTTGACGAATGGTTTGGAGTAGAAATGAGCGATCAGGCATGGGTCCCTTCGCTGGGGGAAGGGGATGATCTGGATTGGCATTTGGTTCAAAAATGGATGGTGTCCGGTCGAGATGGCTCAATACCAAGGCGCTACGAAACCGCGGTGGACGTGAACACTGGAGAAATTCTTTGGCGACAAAATCGCGTCGTTCACATTGACGGCAAATGGAGTGTTCCTGCTGCCGATGGCAAACCTGAAAGAGCTGTATTGCGCATGGGGCTGGACCGACCGGCTGATGCGATGGTAATCAGCGGAGCTATTTCATCTCAAGTGAACGAAATGTATCCTTATCAGGCTGATGTCACACTTCCTATGCCCGCCTTGGCATTGCCCATATCAGGCGGTGCGGTGTACACGGATGATGAAGGAGGATTCATAAGTGATGCAGCGGGGCCTCAGTTGGTGTCTGTGGAGCTAGAAGGTCGCTGGAGTACAGTACTCACTAACGGAAGCACGCCTTCACTGGATGTGCAGTTTGAGGATGGCTACAACAATCTGGATCTTTCGGATTTGGGCAACATCAAGGAGCGATCGGCTTACCGTTCAGTTTCTTTGATTCACGATCACATGAAAGGGTTCATGCCGGACTTCACAGATTTGGACTGGTCGATCCCGACCAACATTGATGTCGCTGGAGAATGCAATGCATTTTACGATGGACAGAGTGTAAATTTTTACGATGCAGGCGGAGGGTGCAATGCAACATCTCTGATCGCTGATGTTGTTTGGCACGAATACGGGCATGGCATCAATGATTATTTCTATGGAAGCCTCGGTTACAACTTTAGCAACGGAGCCATGAACGAAGGCTATGCGGACTTATGGGCGATGAGCCTCGGAAATATCGCAGAGATTGGCAAGGGGTTTTACACGGACAACGAAGACGGCATTCGAGCGTATGATCAGGAACCAAAAGTGTACCCGCAAGACCTAGTGGGAGAAGTTCATGCAGACGGCGAAATCATCTGTGGAGCATGGTACGACACACATTTGCTGATGGGAGGGGATTGGATGCAGACGATGTCACTCTTCATCGATGCATATCCCGGATTGCAAGCTACAGCGCCCAATGGGAGTGAGGGGCAAGCGTTTACGGATGTGTTGATTGATGTTTTGCAAGCCGACGATGACGACGGCGATTTGTCCAACGGTACACCCAATGATCTAGCCATTGTTGAAGGCTTCGACATCCATGGTATTTCGGTCTTTAGTTATGCCGAAATTGACCACAGCCCGAACGAATTCTCACCTGCAGAAACGAGCATTGTGATTGAAGCAGAGACCTTCATTGTTTTCCCTTACAACCTGTACTTTGACGCGGTCAATCTCTGGTACAAGACAGAGGCAGGGGGAGAATGGACGCAAATGGTCATGGACAATCCCAATGGAAACGCAGTGTTCACGGCTGAAATCCCCGCTCAACCTGCGGGTTCTGTGATTGCTTATTACATGGGCATTACGGATGATTTTGGTGGCTTGTCGGCCGTGAATCCTGTTGCGGCAGCCAACGAAAGCTATCCCAACTTGCCTCATTACCTGCTGGTGGGTGTAGAGCCTGTTTTGATCAACGACTCGGATGAATACTCTGACTTTGGAAACTGGACGACCGGATTGCCCGGTCAAGACAATGCCACGACAGGAATCTGGGAAGAAGCTATTCCGGTAGGTTCTTACGCGGAAGCCAATGAGCCCAGTTCAGTTGTTGCCCCAACGCAGGACCACACGGTGGGCTTTGCGGGATATGCATTTGTGACGGGACTCAATCCCGGAGTCAATGACGGCATCGGTGTGAACGATGTGGACGCAGGTAAAACTACGCTGTTGTCACCGGTGATTGATTTGACGCAATATGACAACCCGGTTATGACGTACTGGAGATGGTATGTGAATGCTCCTGCATCAGGTGCAAACCCCGCCTCTGATTGGTGGCAGGTGGAGGTGTCCAATGACGGCGGATCGACTTGGCAATATTTGGAAAACACATTGCAACAAGATGTATCGTGGAGGAGAAACGCGTTCAAAGTGGCCGATGTAATCGAACCTACGGATGCGTTTCAAATGCGCTTTATTGCTTCGGATAGCACGACGTTAGGAGAATACTTGGACGGTGGTTCTTTGATTGAAGCTGCGGTGGATGATATCATTTTGTATGATCTTTCAAGTGGTCAATCTGTCCAAGACGTGGTGAAGTCTTCCGTGCAAGGATATCCCAATCCAGCGCAGGACTTCGTTGAGCTGCAAGGATGGATGGCCGGTGCAACACTTCAGGTATTCCATGCGACGACTGGACAATTGGTTCATCAATGCCGAGCGCGTCAGGGATTTACTCGGATCGATGTGTCGAACTGGTCGGCGGGTATTTACCAAGTCGTTGGCGCGGATGCGGCAGGCAATCGTGCCCAGTGGACCGTTGAGGTGGTCGACTAAGCGGCGGGTCCGACGGATTATGAGGTCAGATTTCCGCGAGATCTTCCGCCAAAATCCAGCCTGTGTTGCCGTTGGCTAGCTGGATTTTCCAATGTGCCTCGGACCGCTGAAGTACAATGACTTTGGTGCCTTCGTGCAGCATGAAAAGGGTCATGCTCGAGGCACCGGGCTCGTTGCGTACGGAGGATTCTGTGGCCATAACAATGGCTGACTTGCTCGTGTCAATGCGCTGAGACGTCGAGAACACCAAAACGACTGCCAATGCACCTGTGACCAGAAGCACGGCAGCACTGGTGCCAAGGATTCTTCTGTTCTCTAGTCGGACGGACCAGATTCTCCAAGCGAGCGCAACGAAACCAAGCGTCCAAGCCAAAACCATGATGCGCATCCACAACCGAAACCGTCCGGGTGCGATAACACGGTCCCAAATGTCCAGAATTCCATTGGAGGGAAGGGATTCAATCCGATCCTTTATTTGGGCGTTTGCAAGAGTCAAATTCGTTTTAAGATCCGAATTTCCAGGTGACAACAGAGCCGCTCGTTCGTAGTGTAAAATCGCGGGTCCCCAAGCTTGCGTTTTGAAATAGGCGTTGCCTAGGTTGTATTCGCTATCGAAGTGCATGTGTTCCGTTAGGATTTTTTCATAGCCTTCGATGGCAGCGTCATAGTTGCCCTCTTGATAGGCCACATTGGCTGTGTCAAAAAGAAGTTGGACATCCTCTTGCGCGGCAACAAGGGAGTAAAACAACCCCGTCAGTACGATCCAAATTATCCGCTTCATGCGTTCCACGATTTTTCGGTGTCACTTACCAAAGATTCAGCTTGCTTGAGCATTTCATCTGGCTGCAAAACTTGTGCAGGGGCATACCTTGCCAAATCCAGGTCATCCAGCAATTTTTTCCACGAATCTGCCAATTCTGGGACACGTGATTGCAACTCTCGCAACAGTGCATCGCGCTGCATTTGACTCGAATTCCATTCCAATTTTGCAAGCAGGTACTGTTCCAAACCTGCACCGAGGGCGGGATAAAAAGCATCAGGCGTCTTGACTTGATTGCGGGCCGTTCTCAGCTCCTTGCGGATGTTTTGACGGGCTTTTCTTTTGCGAGCACCTTTAGGATTTCGTGCCCATTCTTCTTTCCGTCTTCGCATCAATGCAGCGAGTCCAAAGAGGAGAGGGCCTACCGCAAGGAGTCCGGCAGTGAGCGGTTTGCGATGATCCCATCTCGCTTTAGGGAGGCAAGGGCCACCCCATTCTGTATGAATGAAGTTGATGTCTTGATTCAGGACCTGAACGTCGGTTTTGGCGTTGTAGTTGACAGGGCTTGAAGATTCTGTGTCATTTCGCTGCACGTTTAACTTCAATGTGGGAGCTCCCAATTCACTGTACGCATTCGTTCGCCAATTGAACCATTGGCCCGAAGGCATGGGCATGGGATATTCACCGGGAGCGCGGGGAATGATGACATAGCGAAACGTCCGGCTCCCTGATTCCCCTGTTTCGGATAGTTTGATGCGGTCAATGACTTCCGGGTCGAATACTTCAAATTCCCCTGGCCAAGTGAGATCAGGACTTTGAATGAACTTGAGATTCCCTTCCCCAGAAAAGGTCAGATCGAATGTGACGGCTTCATTGGTGGTGCACTCACTTTGAGATTGCTTCGCCGTGACACGCAACCGGCCAAACGAACCCAAAAATGATCTTGGAATGGGCTCGGGAAGGGGAGTAACATTGATTTTGACGGGATCCGCAGAGGCAGTTACATTTTTTCCATCAAAAAAACTGGTGCGCATATAGCCGACTAAATCAAACCCTTCAATGGTCAGCGTACCCGTTTGCTGTGGGAAAAGTACCATCGTTCGTACGTTGGCGACGTTGTATCGTTTCCCTGAAATTATTTGAGGCTCCCAGCGAGGCTCAGAAGTCTCTACTGTTTCCTTCCAAAACCCGGGAGTCTCGGGAATATTGAAGTTCCTGACATCTAAATTATTGGCTCGGTTGAAGATTTTGAAAGAAACAATCAGGGGTTCGCCAATGTGAACACTTCGCTTCGAAGTTTCTATGATGCAGGCGACATTGCCTAAGTCTCGCTGTCCTCCTTTCTTCTTGGTTTGACTTCTCGCTGCAACCTGAATCGTGAATGCCTTGCTCTTGACGGGGTTTTTGGACCCCTTTATTTCATAAGCGGGTACCGTGATGTTCGTCTTGCCTGTCACCTGATATGTGTAGGTGTAGGATTGTTCTGAGGTTCGAGTGCCATTGTAGAAGGAGGTGCTGTTCGAGGTGCTGGGTCCGAAGAGCAACTTAAGTCCTTTGATGTTGGGCGCTTCAATGTTTTGCCTCATGTTCTTGAAAAGAAACGTGAGTTGCACTTGCTCTCCGGTTTGGACAGGATTGCGGTTCACGCTGACCTCAAAAGCTTCTTGGGCGCCAGCCGTAAAGCAGGTTAGCAAGAGAAATACCATCCCGAGGATGCGCGATGCTGTGAAGTGCTGTTGCATTACCAATCCTTCTCTATTTTTTTCTTTTTGCCTTGACTCTTAGCTCGCATCAGTTTGGCTTGAACTTCTTCTTCGCCACGTTCCAGGCTTTCCAAGATACGCTCCATATCTTCTTTTGATATTTGGCCTTCAATTTGTTCAGGAGCTGCTGGCTGCTCCTGCTCTTGCTCCTGCTGTCCTTCCTCTCCCTCGTTCTGCCCGTCTTCTCCTTGCTGCTCTTGTTCGTCGTCTCCTTGATCTCCTTCGCTCTGCTCGTCTTCTCCTTGCTGTTCTTGTTCCTGTTCTTGCTCGCCTTCGTTCTCGTTCTGTTCGTTCTCGTTTTGTTCCTGCTCGTTCTGATCTTGCTCGTTCTGATCTTGCTCGTTCTGCTCTTGCTCGTTCTGTTCTTGCTCGTTCTGTTCTTGCTGCTCGTTGAGCATTCGAAGGGCATGCGATAAATTGTAACGTGCGGCTTCATTTTGCGGATTAACCCGCAAGGCTGACTTATACGCTTCAATGGCTTCTTCGAAGTCTTGCTCCATCAACAGGGTGTTTCCAATGTTATGCCAAGCGTCCGATTGCATTTGAGCATCATCGTTTCCTTTGATGGATTTCTGGAACGCTTGGCGGGCTTCCTGGCCCTTGTCTCCCGACTCCATCAAAGCCCTTCCTCGGTTATACGATGCCACGGCAGCAAGCGTGGAATGGGATTCACCTTGTGCAAACAAGCTATCCGCACCGGTCTCCCCGCGCTCGAACTGATCAATTCCTTCAATGATGGATTCTTTTGCCGCATAATCTCCTCCTTGAGCGAGAGCGATCAACGGAAACCCAAGGAATGTCACTACACGGCCTATTTTTCTGAGCTTTATGAAGAACTTCATGCGCTTAGGTTTTTTGATGAAACAAAAGGCCAATGAAGAAGGCTTTCCAGTGCAATGAGAATCAAAGCCAACAAGAAAAACCAACGGAATTGATGATCAAATTCTGTGTAGGCAACGGTTGAAATTTCCGCTTGTTCTAGCGCTGCCATTGCACCAAGGACCGGAGCGATGTTTACAAATCCGATGCCAGCTTGAACATAAGTGCCTTTTCCAGCTTCTGCCACTTGAATCAATGTTGCCTCATCCAATGCTGTTACAACCGGGTCGCCATCGCCATCTTGTTTAAAGCCCCTCGGTCTCCCAAGGCGATCATACAGCGGAATCGGTGCGCCTGAGGTCGTTCCCATGCCGATGGCATGCACCTCGATGCCACGTGTCGAAACAGATTCGGCCATTTCAACAGCATCGTCCTCGTGGTTTTCTCCATCTGTCAGAATGATGATCATTTTGGAAGCAGCAGATTCGGGATCAAACCCATCGGCACAAACTTCAATGGCACGGCCCACAGCCGTTCCTTGGATCGGAACTAAATCAGTGGTGACCCCATCCAGGAACAATTTAAGGGCTCCATAATCCGTGGTAATGGGACACTGGACAAATGCATCACCCGCAAAAATGACCAGTCCCACACGGTCACCTTCTAATTCATTGACCATACGCTGAATGCTTTGTTTGGCCAAATCCAATCGGCTCGCACCCGTGTCTTCCGCTTTCATGCTGGTCGACACGTCCAAAGCAATCATGACGTCCACACCTTCACTCTTCACCTCTTTTAGGCGAGCGCCCACTTTCAAGTCCAATACACCAATCAATATGCTCGCAAACGCTAACCGCCAGAGGAAGAACCTCCAACCGTGCAATTGAGGCCGCCAGGATGGGAAGAGCCGGGGCCATAATTCTTGATCCGCCAAAGTCTTCGCCCAAATTTGTTTCTGCCTCAATCCCAAGATGAAAAAAACCAGAGAAGCGGGCAGGAGAAGCAAAGCACCCCACCAATCACTTTGCTCAAGCTGAACATTGGGCGCTACGCGTTGCACGCCATACCACGTGAGCAAAATGGCCAGCCAAAACCCAATTTCAGCCAAGATCAGTCCAACGCTCTGAGAAAAGACCCGAAAGCGCAGGGATGAAGAACGATCAGTGGATGATGGAGGGGCCGGTTTCTTCATAGCAGGGTTCGAATGGCGAATTGTCGCAAGAAAAACTCCAAGAAAAAAGCGAAGGCAGCAGCCAGGGCAAAGGGAAGAAATTCTTCGGTTTTCTGGTTGTACCTCAACACATTAAATTGGGTTTTTTCGAGCTGGTCAATTTCTTTGTAAATGCTGGAGAGCTTATCCTCACTTGTTGCCCGGAAGTAACGACCTCCTGTCGAAGAGGCGATGTTCTTCAAAACGTCCTCATCGATTTTGACTTCAATCCAATCGTATTGGTAGGTGTTCCCGACTTTGCTTACAGGGCTTCGGGCCTTGCCGATGGATCCAACACCAATCGTGTACACTCGAATGTTATTGAGCTTTGCTAATTGAGCGGCATCGAGCGGTTCAATTTGTCCTGAATTATTTACTCCGTCTGTCAGTAAAATAATGACTTTGCTTTCGGCTTCGGATTCTTTCAGGCGATTGACAGCGGTAGCGAGGCCCATTCCAATTGCGGTTCCGCCTTCGAGCAATCCTGTTTCAAGTTGGGCGATGCCATTCATCACAACCCGTTGGTCCGTGGTCAATGGAATTTGTGTGAACGCTTCGCCTTCGTATGCCACTACACCGACCCGGTCATTGGGACGCTCTTCAACAAAAGTGGAAGCGACAGCCTTGGATGCCTCTAGGCGATTTGGATCGAAGTCCTTGCTGAGCATGGAGGCGGATAAGTCGATGCTCAGAACGATGTCAATGCCTTCCCGCGTCAAATCTTCCACTGAAGAAGATGATTGAGGTTGCGCTGCTGCAATGCTCAGCAACCCCAAGGTCAACGTACGAAGTCCGAACGGGATTTCGGGAATGCTTTGGAATCCCATGGTCTTCCAGGTTAGCTGACTCTCGGTAGATTCCCAACTCCAAACCAATCCAGAAAATCCTGCTTTTGTTTGGATGGCCAGGCGAAACGTGACGTGCAAAATGGCAAGTGTTCCGAACCAAAGCCAAACGGGATGAGCGAACTCAAAATGTTGGCCGGCATACGTGTATGCAGAACCCAATATCAGGAGCGCCGCAACATGAGGAAGGAGTGTGGCCAGGGTTCGCATCATTCACTAGATTCAGTTGCGTGAATTGCTGTGAGCTCTACGAATCGGATGCTGCGCTCGATGACGCGGTGATGATCATCCGTCTTCGGCGATAGCTTGGCGAACTTGACCAAATCAGTCAGCGTCAATACTTCGAAAATCAATTCTTTTTCCTCCCGGCGAATGGGCAGGTGCTCTATGCCATTTCGGATTTCATCCGTAGACCGTTCCATGGCCGGAAAATCAAACCGGCCTTCAAGATAAGCGCGTAAGGTGATGCTCACGGACGCATGATGTTCCTTCACAAGTCCTTGTTTCCAAATCGCGTCAGCTTGGATGCGCTCCAGTTCTCTCAAGGCCCTAATGTGAGCCAATTCAACAGGCTCTGACAGAATCTCAGCGGCCGAGGGGCTGATTGATTTGTTTTTGAGTTTTTGGACGACCCAAAACATCAGGCCTGCCAATGCCAAAATTCCAGCAATCAGAGGGAGCCATTTTTTTATCCTTTCCTGCCACGTCCACTGAACCTGCCGGATTTGCGCAGGTGCTGCAATTTTCCCTGCTTCCCCGGGTGGGCTGAGTCGGACTTCGAGTAACACGGGGTTGGAATTCAACGTATCGACACCATTCCATACCAATTTGATGGGGGGGATGGCCCTAAAACCACTGTCCCAGCTGGTGACGAGGAGTGTTTGTTTCACCCGGATGAGATTCTTTCCATTGGATGCTTCTAAAGCCGAAGTATCAAGAGGCAGTCGTTCCAGAATCTCCAACCCTCCCGAGAGTGTGTCGCCCCAATTGGGCCAAGAAAAGGCTCCGAATCCCATCGCTAGGTCTCGGTCTGCATAGATGCTCAACGATGCAGGAGCGCCAATGGCAATGGCATTGGTATCCAATTCCATGGTGACAGATTGCGCGGTGACGGATTGCGCTGTGAAGGAACAGATTCCCGTCGCCATCCAGAGCATCAGGCTCCACTTGCTGAGGCGATTTCTCTTATCCACGGCGATCGAACAATTGCATCAACGGTTGAACATAGGGCCGGTCTGTGCAGAGCACGGCTTGGTCGACACCTGAACGAGCGAAGATCGCCTTTAACTCGGCTTCGCGTATTTTCTCTTGTTTGGCGTGGTTCTCCCGGGTTTTTCTTCGGCCAGTAAAGACCCATTTCGCATGACCTGTTTCGGGGTCTTGCACGACAATCCATCCGATCGAAGGCAGCATCCGATCGAGTGGATCGGTCACACGCAGGGCGACTAGGTCATGTTTTCTTCCTGCTTGCCGGAGTGTCTTATCGAATTCAACATCCCTGAAGTCTGAAATCAGAAACGCGATGGTTCTTTTCTTCATAGCCGATAAGAAGTGGCTGAGTGCGGAGTCAATGTTGGTTCCTTTGCCTTCTGGTTCAATTTCAATGATTTCTCGAATGATGCGCAGGATGTGCGAGCGTCCTTTCTTGGGAGGTATGAAACGCTCGATGCGGTCACTGAATAAGATGGCCCCTACCTTATCGTTGTTGCCCATGGCACTGAATGCGAGCAGTGCACTTAATTCAATGATGAGGTCACGTTTGCTTTTTTGACGGGTTCCTGTAGAGTTTGAGCCGCTTACATCGATGAGTAAAAAAACGGTCAATTCCCGTTCCTCCTCGAAGACTTTGACATAAGGATGCCCCATCCGTGCAGTCACGTTCCAGTCAATGGTACGGATTTCATCACCGTGCTGGTATTCTCTGTTTTCACTGAATGCCATCCCACGTCCCTTGAATGCACTGTGGTATTCTCCAGAGAATATCCGGTCACTCAGTCCTCGGGTTTTTAATTCAACCCGACGTACACGCTGAATCAGTTCTGCTGTGTCCATGTTGCAGGATTACGCGAATCAAATGTGCCTCAAGGCACTTGAACGTTGTCCATGATTTCGGTCACAATTTGCTCCGTGCTGATGTTTTCAGCTTCAGCTTCAAACGTCAAACCAATGCGGTGTCGCAGCACATCCATGGCCACGGCGCGGACATCTTCTGGGGTCACATAGCCTCGATGATTTAAGAATGCATGCGCTTTAGATGCTACACCCAATCCGATGCTGGCACGGGGAGAAGCCCCAAAATTGATGAGCTGTGAAAGATGCCCCATTCCATATTGACCGGGCTCACGTGTGGCAAAAACCAAGTCGACGATGTACCGCTCGATTTTTTCATCGAGGTAAATTTCCTTGACCAACTTCCGCGCTAAAATCACGTCGCTTGGTTGAACCACCGGCTGGGGTTTAGGTAAACCTTCAGGTGACAAGTTGGCCCGAACGATTTGCTGTTCTTCTGATTTAGTCGGGTATCCGATCACTACCTTCAGAAGAAATCGATCGACCTGCGCTTCGGGAAGAGGGTATGTCCCTTCTTGTTCAACCGGGTTTTGGGTGGCAAGGACGAGGAACGGCTCTGGCAGCGGGTAAGACTCGGGTCCGATGGTCACTTGTCGCTCCTGCATGGCCTCCAGGAGTGCGCTTTGCACTTTGGCTGGGGCTCGGTTGATCTCATCAGCGAGAACGAAATTGGCGAAAATCGGACCTTTCTTAACACTGAAAGATTCGGATTTTTGATTGTAGATCATGGTTCCCACCAAATCAGCTGGAAGTAAATCCGGTGTGAATTGGATGCGGCTGAACTGTCCTTCAATGGATTCGGATAGACTTTTGATGGCCAGTGTTTTGGCCAATCCAGGAACCCCCTCAAGTAAAACGTGCCCGTTTCCCAATAGGCCGATGAGCAAGCGGTCCACCATGCTGCTTTGTCCGACAATGACTTTGTTTAACTCCATGCGGAGTAAATCAATGAATTGACTTGCCTGTCCAATGCGCTCATTCAAAGCGCGGATGTCGGGAGCAGCATTCGACGGGGTAGAGGCGTCGGCGGAATCTGCCACCAGATCTCCTGCCATTGTTTCGCCCGAAATTTGATTTGATTCTTGTTCCATTTGGTTTGATCCTTGGGTCATTTGCCTTCGAGGTCCTGCGAATATACCTTTCGGGCTTGAGCCGCGTTCGGTCCACTTCATAAAATCATGTTAAAGCCATGAACAAAAAAAAACACGACTTCGACACTTTCATTCAATGCGTTCGAGAATTTCATGATTCATTCGGTATTCCGAATGCGTCATCGCTTCAAGGTCAACTGCCGGAAAACACGGTTCGATTGCGTCACAGGCTCATGGCAGAGGAAACCGAGGAGTACCTCGAGGCAGCCTTGGCGGGTGATTCAGTTGAGATTGCCGATGCGCTGGGAGATCAACTTTATATTTTGTGTGGAACCATTTTGAGTCACGGCATGCAGGATGTAATCGAAAATGTCTTCATGGAAATTCAATCGAGCAACATGTCTAAACTTGGTGCCAACGGAGAGCCAATTTACCGGGAGGATGGCAAAGTAATGAAGGGCCCCAATTATTTTAAGCCCAACATCGCAGCTGTCATTTCAGAAGGTTCAAGGACATGATGCAGCGACTATTTCTGTGGGCATTAGAACGGGCAAAAGGAGGCAATGTATTCTGGCTCAATGCGGTTTTTCGCCGAATTCTTCCTTTCAATGCCCCGCACGGAATTCAGATTCGGTCGTTCAATGATGGTGCCGTTCAGGTCAAGTTGCCCTCCCGAAGGGCGAACCAAAATCACCTCAAGGGAATGCACGCTTGCGCCATCGCCACTGCATGCGAATTTTGCTCGGGACTTGCGGTTCTTTCTCGGTTCGATATGTCGTCTTATCGTCTCATTATGAATCGATTGGAAGTGGATTATACACGAAGGCCTGCAACCGGAGATTGCACAGCTCAGGCTGAGATCTCTTCCACATTGGCCACTGAAATTTCGGCGATGATGAAGGCTGCACCCGATGGGGCTGCGCGGTTTCAAATGGAATCCATCCTCTTGGACAAGGAAGGAAACCAGGTCGCGAAGGCGATGGTGCATTGGCATGTCAAGGCTTGGGATGATGTGCGTTTCAAACCAACGGCTTAACGTTTGAAAGTCCTTGTTTCATGGATTTTCGCTGCGATCGAGGTCGTATCTTTGCACTCGAAAATATGAGCGAACGTACCATGATTAACATCACCTTACCAGACGGATCTNNCGACAAGTGGAAAAAGGTACCACTGCGCTCGATGTGGCAATGGGCATTAGCGAAGGGCTCGCGCGCAATGTCTTGGCAGCAGAGATCAACGGCGAGGTCTGGGATCCCCAACGGCCTATTGCAGAAGACGCGGCATTGAAATTGCTGACGTGGAATGATGATGAAGGCAAGCGAACGATGTGGCACAGCTCTGCCCACCTGCTTGCGGAAGCACTTGAAGCGTTGTACCCTGGAGTTAAGTTTTGGGTCGGCCCTCCGATTGAAAATGGGTTTTATTACGATGTAGATTTTGGTGACCATGCCATATCGGATAAAGATTTTCCTGCCATTGAGGCAAAAATGATGGAGCTAGCCAAACAAAAGAATCCTTTTGTGCGGTCTGAAATGTCGAAGGCGGACGCGTTACAATATTTCCAGGAGAAGGATGATGAGTACAAACTGGACCTTTTGGAGGGGCTGGAAGATGGAACCATAACATTTTATAAGCAGGGAAATTTCACCGATTTATGCCGAGGCCCTCATATGCCGCACACAGGTTTTGTGAAGGCCGTTAAAGTCATGGCGATCGCCGGCGCATACTGGAAAGGCGATGAGTCGAATAAGCAATTGACGAGGGTGTATGCGATTACATTCCCCAAGAAACAAGAACTGACGGCTTATTTGGAACTTTTGGTTCAAGCAAAAGCGCGCGACCATCGTAAGCTGGGCAAGGAGATGGATTTATTCCATTTTTCAGAAAAAGTGGGGCAAGGCTTGCCACTCTGGTTGCCCAAAGGTGCGGATCTCCGAATGCGATTGGAAGCTTTCTTGAAGGAGGCCCAGCGCAAATCGGGGTATGAGCCGGTCATTACCCCGCACATTGGCAACAAGGAATTGTACATCACGAGCGGTCATTATGCCAAATACGGTGAAGACAGTTTTCAGCCCATCAATACCCCAGC
>DBBR01000088.1:16658-18652 GCA_002292325.1 Flavobacteriales bacterium UBA979
CGCCCGCGGAGCTATCGGGATTTGCCCGTTCGATTTGCTGAATTCGGCACCGTTTATCGATACGAGCAGTCCGGAGAGCTACATGGGTTGACCCGCGTGCGTGGTTTCACGCAAGACGATGCGCATATATTTTGCACCGTCGACCAGGTTAAGGAAGAGGTAAGCAAGGTGATTGACCTCGTTTTGTACATCTTCAGGACGTTAAAATTCGAGGATTTCATCGTTCAAGTCAGTTTGCGAGATCCTGAAAATCCTGACAAGTACATCGGTGCGGACGAAAACTGGACCAATGCGGAAAAAGCCATTCAAGAAGTCGCCCAAGAAAAAGGCCTACAAACCATTGTGGAGTTAGGTGAGGCGGCCTTTTATGGCCCCAAACTGGACTTCATGGTACGCGATGCAATCGGACGAAAGTGGCAATTGGGAACCGTTCAAATCGATTACAATTTACCTGAGCGTTTTGAGTTAGAATATGTTGGAGCAGACAACGCCAAACACCGTCCTGTAATGATCCATCGAGCTCCTTTTGGTTCGATGGAGCGTTTTGTAGCGATATTAATTGAACATTGTGCCGGTAAGTTTCCCTTGTGGCTCACGCCAGAACAGGTGAAAATCCTACCGATATCTGACCGATTTAACGAATATGCCGAAAGGGTTTCAAAAGTCCTTGAAAATCACGATATTCGCGCCCTCGTTGACGACCGGTCAGAGAAGGTGGGCAAAAAGATTCGCGATGCTGAATTGGAAAAGGTGCCATACATGCTGATTCTGGGAGAAAACGAGGCCAAAGAAGGAACCGTATCTGTGCGCAGGCAGGGAGAAGGAGACTTGGGAGGCATGAGTGTTGAAGCATTTTCCGAACACATCCGTTTGGAAATTGCCGAGATGCTGAAGTAGTGGGATGTATCATTTAAAACTCGAGCGTTATAGCGATTAGAAGAAAAAGGACCCCGTACAGGGGCCGCGTTAGAAGAGAAGATCTTCACCGAATCAATGACAAAATTGAAGTGGCGGAGGTGCGTGTGGTGGGGGACAATGTTGAGCCTGCCGTCATGCGAACCACCGATGCTATTCAGTTGGCACGCGAGTTGGGTTTAGACTTGGTTGAGATTTCACCCAATGCTGATCCACCAGTTTGCCGAGTCATTGAATACAAGAAGTTCTTGTACGACCAAAAGAAGAAGCAGAAGGAAATCAAAGCGAAGCAGCAAAAGGTGGTTGTGAAGGAAATTCGGTTTGGGCCGAACACCGATGATCACGATTTTCAATTCAAATTGAAGCATGCCAAAAAATTCCTGCAAGAGGGCTCTAAGCTCAAAGCATACGTTTTCTTCCGCGGTCGAACGATAGTCTTCAAAGAGCGTGGAGAGATTTTACTTCTGAAGTTTGCGCAAGAACTCGAAGAGTTTGGAACAGTAGAACAGCTGCCGAAACTCGAGGGTAAGCGAATGACCGTCTTATTCAATCCGACTAAGAAATAAACAACCAAAAAATCTAAGGCCATGCCGAAGANNGAAGATGAAAACCAAAGGAAGCGCGAAGAAGCGTTTCAAGTTTACGGGGAGTGGAAAGATCAAGCGGAAGCACGCCTTCAAGAGTCATATCTTGACGAAGAAGGGCACGAAGCAGAAGCGCAATTTGACACATACGACGACAGTCAACAAGGCTGATGTCCCAAGTATCAAGCGCCAGCTGTGTGCTTAAGCACGCTTTGATGTTATCACTTTAACCGGTTATGTTAAACCCGGTATTCGGTTCAAAAGTTTGGAGTAATCCAACGCCGACTACCAAAAAAACAATTTAAAATGCCTAGAGCAACAAATTCCGTCGCATCGAGAGCGCGACGTAAAAAAATTCTCAAAATGGCCAAGGGGTACTACGGTGCTCGTAAGAATGTTTGGTCTGTTGCGAAAAACGCCGTAGAAAAAGGGTTGCTGTATGCATACTCTGGGCGAAAGCAGCGCAAGCGTCAATTTCGATCGTTGTGGATTCAA
>DBBR01000018.1 GCA_002292325.1 Flavobacteriales bacterium UBA979
GCCTCATAAATCGTCTGGAATCCGGCCCACATGCCTTGGCCACCGGATACCGTATCAAGGGCGAGGTAGGTTGTGACCATGCCGCCAAGAATGAGAAAAATCACCTGTATGACATCTGTCCAAGACACGGCCGATAATCCGCCATAGAGTGAGTATGCCACTGCAAACAGAGCCAATCCCAACACACCGTAAACCATGGGAATGCCCATAATCGTCTCAAGTGCAAGCGAACCCAAGTACAGGACCGATGCTAAATTCACAAAGACGTAGAGCGCGATCCAGAACACCGCGAGAATGGTCTTGAGTTGAGTCGAAAAACGTTTTTCGACAAATTCAGGAATGGTGTAGAGCCCTTTTTCAATAAAAATGGGAAGAAAAAACTTGCCCACAATAATGAGCGTCAGCGCCGCCATCCACTCGTAGGAAGCAATGGCCAATCCCAGGCTAAAACCCGAACCCGACATTCCAATGAACTGTTCTGCCGAAATATTCGCGGCGATCAGAGACGCCCCGATGGCCCACCACGGCAGTGATTTACTCGCGAGAAAGTAATCCTCTGCACTCTTCTCCTTTCCATCTTTGTTGCGCGAAACCCAAAGACCGACTCCTAAAATCAAGGCAGCGTAAACGAAGAAAATAATGTAATCTGTAAGGGCGAAATGCGCGGTCATGTGTTCGATGTCTTATGGAGAAGAAGGTCCACCTGTGCTCATTTCACAGCTTCAACCGTGCAAAATAATTGTTCTAAGGACACGAGCGACCAGCGGAATTCGGAGGACCTGTTTTTTCCTGCCTTCAGTGAATCTGCGCGCATTTGGTATATTCGAACGGTAGCACCCACAGTCCGTCACGGAAATGATCGCATCAAACCTTATTTGAAATTAAGTATGCACTATAAATCGACCATCATTAGTTTAATCACAACGGGCAAATTCCGGCATTTGCTCACTCCTTGGCACATTACTGTGAACTTTGAGAACAAAACCATCATCTCCAAAAAAAGAAATTGGTTCCTCATTGGTTTTGACGAAAACGTTGTGCCGTTCAGGTATATCCGAAGAATCGAAATTGACACGCACCTCTTTGGCGCCGACATGACAATCAAAGTATACGGTTCCGGAAGCCTTCTTGTTAAAAGCATTAGCAAGAGAGGAGCCCGACGTTTGAGAGAGGGATTGGTTGACTACAACAACCAAAAGCCGACAAAAGGGATGTTGATCTAACATCCAAAAAAAAACAGTCCTCAACTGATTGGGAACTGTCTTTCTATGAATGTGGGCAATACTGGATTCGAACCAGTGACCTCTACCATGTCAAGGTAGCGCTCTAACCAACTGAGCTAAATGCCCTTTGAGGGATTCCCCAATGGTACACGATGTTTCATGGGGGAGCGCGAAGATACAAAAATCTTCCAGTGGACAGTTCATGCCCCTCAAAAACCACATCATCACTTTCAGACCCTATCTTCGCCAGCAATTCCTGATCATGCAAATTCCAATCGTACGATTCAACCGTCAAGCCTCGGATTTCAGCAAAGCCCTGAAAGAACGTGTTGACACATACTTTCAAGAAACCGGAAAATCCCGCCAAGGTGATTGGCGCATGTACGCCAAAACAGCTGTAATGCTCGCTTTGTTTTTTGGGCCGTGGGCTATGATTACGTTCGGGGTCACTGGCGGAGGCTGGATGTTTTGGGTGACAGAAATTGTCATGGGATTGGGATTGGCCGGAATTGGCTTGAACGTCATGCACGATGCCAACCACGGAGCCTTTAGCAGCAACAAACGCGTCAATAGCGTGATTGGAAAGGTCTTGGATTTAGTTGGAGGTAGTTCCGCCATGTGGAAAATTCAGCATAACGTATTGCACCACTCTTTCACCAACATTGACGGCTTGGATGAAGACATCGATACACCGGGCATCCTGCGATTCAGCCCAGATCGTCCGTTGCGCAAAGTGCACAAACTGCAGTTCATCTATGCGTGGTTCTTTTATGGTGTAATGACGCTTTTTTGGATGACTGCGAAGGACTGGTTGGCTCTTGCGCGCTACAAAAAGAAGGGGCTTATCAAGGGCACGGGATCTACGATGCCGCAATTGGTCGGAGAAATGATCATCGGTAAAGTGGTTTATTTCAGTTACATACTCGTACTCCCTGCAATCTTCAGTGGTCTATCGTTCTGGACCATTCTGCTCGGCTGGGTGGTCATGCACGCAGTGACCGGTGTGATTTTGGCCTCCATCTTCCAACCTGCTCACGTCCTTGAAGACTTGCAGTTTTCACAAGCGGAAACAGGTGCCAAAATGGAGGATGACTCCCTGTCACATCAATTGAAATCCACCGCGAACTTCGGCACAGGATCTGGTGTCTTTACTTGGATGTGTGGTGGGCTCAATCACCAGATTGAACACCACTTATTCCCGAATATCTGCCACATTCACTTCCGTAAATTGGCGCCGATCGTACGTAAGACTGCTGAAGAATTTGGTTTGCCGTACCGCTCTTCCATGACGTTTGCGGGTGCACTTGCCTTACACACCCGCATGCTCTGGCGTCTTGGCCGCCAGAAACAATGGGCATAAGGTTCTGGGCTTAAGCGCATTGGCGCTTGCTTGAGAGGGTTATCTGCACATCACATTTGGAAATGATTGGGTTGCTTATTACATTGATAGTCAATCCTTTTGTATTGCTCCCATGAAATCGTTGCTCCCCTCATCTTTGTTTGGTGTTCTTTTTTGTGCAATATCCCTGAACCTCCCACAAGAGATTCAAGGCCAACGATCTTGTGCCACGGATTCCGTTCATGCCCACATGATGGGAATGACACGCTACGCACAGGTGTTCGAAAACAAAGTGAATTTGGTGAATCAAGCGGCGGAAAACAACGCCATGGATTGCGCAACTCCGCTCCTTATTCCCGTGGCCGTGCACTTTCAAAACACAGGAATTCCGGAAGCTTGTGCGATCGATATGGCCCTGGACCAAATTGAAATACTCAACCAGGATTTCGCCGCGACCAATCCAGACATCAATGACTGGTATTCGCAGCAACCCACCATTTGGCCGAGCATTAGCAATGCCGAATCGTGCATCCAATTCTGCCTTGCAACATCCGACCATCCATCGGGATTTGGACTTTCCGAAGGCGATTACGCGGTGACGATTGACGCAACTGCAGGCGATTTCAATAGCGCTTGGAGTGGTTATCTGAATTTTTGGGTCCGTGACATTGGCCCATTGGGTTACTCGCCCCTCGGGGGAAACGGGAATGGCGACGGCGTCACATGCCATCCTCAGGCATTCAGCAGCATTTCGTGCGGGGGCAATTCTTTGTATGGCGCCTACAACCTGGGCCGCACCATTACCCATGAAGTAGGGCACTACTTACTGCTCAATCACCCGTGGGCGAATGGCGGCTGCTCTAGCAACGACAACGTCTCAGACACACCCGTCACGAGCGAACCGATCTTCGGATGCCCTTCTGGCCAGTCGATCGTCAATTGCACCGATCCGGTTCTTTGGCCCTCGTACATGGACTATTGCAACGATGCCTGCCTTTTCATGTTCTCGGCTGGCCAGGTGACACGCATGGAGAATTACGTGAATTCTAGCCTTCAAAATCTCCTGAACAATTCCGTCACCGCATGTCAAGATCCGTGCGAATCGGCATGTGGTTGCACCGATGCCGATGCTTGCAATTATGATGCTTCAGCTGCGAACGACGATGGCTCCTGCGACTACAGTTGTCAGGGATGCACGGACAGCACCGCTTGCAACTACGACCCAGAAGCGACTGAAGATGATGGTTCATGTGTTTCCGGTGAATTGCAAACGTTTACCATGACGGTGCTGACCGACAACTATCCTACTGAAACCACTTGGCAATTGGTGGACAATGCGGGAACCATTGTAATGTCCGGCGGACCTTACGCATCAACTTCAACCACCTACTCTTCCACGGAAGAATTGTGCAGCGGCTGCTACACCCTGACCATCTCCGATTCATACGGTGATGGCATTTGCTGCGCGTATGGTGAAGGCAACTATGAGTTCACAGTTGACGGAGAGCTCGTTGCTTCGGGAGGTAATTTTGGCGATGCTGAATCCACTGAATTCTGCACTGAACCTGCCATCATCGCTGGATGTACCGATCCCGACGCATGCAATTTCGACCCTGAAGCCACATCGGATGACGGTTCCTGCGCTGAATTGGATGCCTGCGGTGAATGCGGCGGCCCGGGTACAGATACGGACGGCGACGGTGTTGCGGATTGCAACGAAGTCCCTGGGTGTACCGATCCTGATTCGCCTTATTTCAATCCCCAAGCGACAGATGACGATGGCAGTTGCAGTTGTTCTGCCTCACCGAATGTTGAAGCCGCTTTGACTTCCGCTTCCATTGCTGAATCCTGCACCTTTATCGCTGGAATAACCTGGGGAGCCACTCCGGCGCTCCACCCTGATGCGACGGTTTCGGCAACCATCGATGGCAACGACGTTGCCCTCGTTTCGCTGGGTGGAACAGAAACCAGTTTGTTCGAAGCAGAATCCGGCACCATCACCATCACGGGCGACCTCATGCAAATCCCGATTGCTTTTACCGTCACTTGTCCTGACGGCACGACGACGACAACGGCCAGCTATTTGACAATCTCAACGGCCGACGTTTCTTGCGGAGGATGCACGGATGCAACCGCATGCAATTTTGATGATACGGCCTCCTTCGACGATGAAAGCTGTGAATATCCCCCTGTAGGATTTGACTGCGATGGCAACCCCACGAGCGGCTGCCCTGAAGACATCGACGGTGATGGAACCGTCAGCGTCACCGATGTGCTGTTGCTGTTGGCAGACTTTGGTTGCACCTCGAATTGCACCGCCGCCGACATCGATGGGGATGGCTCCGTCAGCGTCACCGACGTCCTGGCGCTGCTTGCCGCCTTTGGTGAGGAGTGTTGATTGATTAACTCGTTTTTACTTCTTGGGTCTGCAAACTCGTGGAAGTTGATGCTTCAATTGCATTCGATGCATTCTCTGTGCCCTTTATTTGATGAGTGATCAGTCCTGTGAATAGCAAATGAAGGCGCTTTCTCGCACCTCTGCATCCAAAAATCCGTTCTCGCCTGACGATTCACTGATGCGTGCCATCCATTTCGATTGGCATCCATTTCGATTTTGCACTTTGCAAACCACAGTGATTAATTCTCCATGGATCCAATCTGATTCTCGAGGCGACGAGGCGAGCATCTGAGCAAGACAAAAAACACAAAGTCCACCATGGCTGATCATGTATTACACCCCGATTACTCAGCCTCTCTGAACATAGCAAAACAAAAATGGCCCGCCAACAGCGGACCATTTTGTATCATTCATGTCTTATTGTCACTCAGTCACGAGCGAGGATGAGCTCCCTTCTGCGGCCTCGCGCAATCATGGTACCACCAAACGCAGCGCCGCCGAGGAGCAGGAACAAAATCCCCGAGTCGATGGGAGCGCATGAAAGATCGCATCCTCCGGATCCGGAGTAATCAGGATCGTAGTTATGACACGCTGAATATGGACCGTTGCATGCATTCCAGACATTGCAACACGTTCCCATTGTACAATTCGTGTTTTCATCTCCATCAGTCGTGTAGGACCCACAATCAAGGTAAGAGCCTTGCGCTGCCAGTTCAGGAGAAAATCCGATAAGGAAAATCCCCGCGATTAAAATTGCAATTAAACTTCTCATTTTCATTTTTTTTACTCACAGCTTGCGCCAAATGCAGGCAAGAACATCAACAGGTCCAAGGTTGTCATTGCGCCATCACAATCGCAATCGGCTTCAGGGAAATTACCTTCAGAGTTTTCAACAGGCTGAATGCCCACAAGTAGAATCAATAAGTCAGTAATATCGCGCTCCGCATTGAAGTTGAAATCTCCCATGCATACTTCCGCAATATGGATTGAACTTTCTGTGTGGCAATCATTCAAAGGATTGGTCGCCTCAAACATATAGTCCCCTGCATCGAGACCCGAAACGCATCCTGTTCCATCAATTTCACCTGTCGCGTCACTCCATTCGATGTTCCACAGGCCTGAATCCTCGCCGTTAAAATGTACCACTCCACCTTCACAATGAGAAACCGTGGAAGCGAATTCAGGAGCTTCCATGGTGGTCAAGACAAAACGATCGACATAAACAGTCGATGGTTCGAGATTCACTACCAATGGATCACCCCCTAAACCGGCTACGGCCCCCGTTTCTAAATCTTCAATTCGCATGCAAACTCCACTCGGCAAGCCAAATTCTTCATCCAGATAAAAGGTCACGGTGCCTTCCGATCCGCTTTTCACGACAAGCGGGATAGATTCAACTGAATCGAATGTCCCCATAGAGTTGATCGCCAGTTCATGGCCGTTGTCCAGTTGCGTATAAATCTCTGGGTTGCCTTGATCTCCACTATGCTTGTACGTCACGTCCAAATCCCATTGGAACTCTTCTTCTCCCAATTCATGGAACCTCAGGTAAGTCGTTCCGTTTCGGCCATTTTCCTGCTCAACACGCACACCAACAAGGGCTTCTTCTAAAAGGTCCTCTGTTCGTACAAACGAATTTGTCCCGGAAGTCAATTGATTCAATGTAAATGAAACATTGCCTGCATTTCCCACTTGAACCCAAAATGATTGACCTACGTCAATTACATCCGGAGCTGTCGTACCGCTAATTGTGAACACATCAGAAGCATTGTCATAAATCTGATAAGCCGATACGCGCGGGCTATTGTCCGTGAGAAACTGCGTTCCACTTATCGGTGATGGAAATGGGTTCGTGAACAAGTGCCATCCTCCGTTTTCAAAAGCACCAGACGATAGTGTAGCATTGATATCCACTTGGGCTGTATTGTACCCACCCGTAGCAGTCAATGTGCGTCCTCCCACATGTGCATTCATGAGCACATAATAACCGTAATCAGAATCTTCCAGAACCGTATTTGTCCCCGTAATGGTGGACCACCAGCTCGCGCCATTCGAAGATTCGCTGTTGTTCAAAACATGGGTCTCGTCCCATTGAAACATAAACGAATAAGGAAGAGAGGCAGAGCTCGTCCATTCTCCAAGTGTTGCTCCTACAACGTAGTTGCCGACAGCGAGCCATGTTACTTCATCCGATGGCTTCACATACCGCTCAAACACGATGTCGCCGGCGACGTCGGAGATTGCTATATTGTTGGCGAGCGTAGCGATCCGTGCGGTACCAGAATTATCGGATTGCATGGTGAACACGCTTCCGTTCACATCAACAGAACCGTCGATGGGGTTGAACACGCCTCCCGGAGTGATGTCCACATCTGCAGTAATTGTTACATCTCCATCCGCTAGACCCACGTCATCAAAGCTATTGTTCGTGACCAACGAATCTACCGTCAGGGTTCCGCTGGAAGAAACTGTTTGCGCAGCGCCCCCATTCAATTCCAACAAGCCAAACGCAGCCCCCGAGGCATTGTTTGTCAAATTTCCGGCAACTTTCACATTTCCTTCATCCCCTGACCATGTCGTATTCGCGTTCACTGTCATATCTCTCCCCACGATGAGATTGCCCTTGCCTTCGGCAGATGGCATGGTCAATGTCACTGCACCGCTTGCGCCTGTTAAAAAGTCTTCATCAACAGTCAGGTCTCCCAGCATCGTTGACAAATCAAGCGATGCTCCCGCATCATTCATCGTGAAAGTACCCGTGCATGTGTAGTCATTCGCTGTAGAAGCAAAGGACAACGAATTTCCTCCGCCTATTCGTACATCGTGAGGCACACCTTTTCCAGAGGAAACTCCAGCAGTCCATTCGGTTCCTACTGAGGCATATACTTCATTGTAAAATAGAGTAGAATTTCCACCGTAGATTGGTGGGTTTACGACGACAGAACCACCTCCCATCTTTAGCTCATTCGTAATGGTCGTTTCCGTGTTCCCATCCCCCCCTGAATCAAAGTCGACCACAGAACCATCAAACACATGCACATTATAAAACGTGACGTCATTGTCTCCACCAACAGTAACAGTACCTGAACCCCCATCAGCCACAGTAGATTTCAAAATGACCGTAGAAGTTCCGCCCGCATCGTATACTCCGTTTTCTTGGCTACAAAGGAATTGATCCAAAATGGTGATTGCCGACGAACCCAAATCGATGTATCCCCCAGCAGATATCGTTACGCTGCCCAACACCTTGTCCGTGTCGAAGGTCATGTAACAATTTGCGATTGTTACATTGGATGAATCACCGGGCACACTACTTCCCGCCCACGATGAAGCATCGCTAAAATTGATTGGCGTCGTTGTAGTGTTTGTAATCGAAACAAATGGTGTGCCGACTTGAGCAAAGGTTGCACCTGCCAGAAACATAGTGGGTACCAAAAGGAAAGCCAAGCGCTTTGCCTGAGAGGTTAGGGAATTGGTATGAAGCATCTTCATAAGTGACTAATTCGGATGGTTAGTTCCGAGGGTTAAGCACTCAAAAATACTACAAAAGGTCGAATTTTAAAAACGAATCTCGTTTTATTGTAGATAAGACTATTTTTTTATTTGTTGAAAACCGTGGTCGATTGATCTTACAAAAAGACCCGAAAGCCAGTCACAACAGTCGTTATAGAGGGTTTTAATCAGTCAGATTTATCAACAAAACAATGTGAACAGCAAGTAGATAATGAAGTAAGATTTCCTGAATCTGGAATTCTGTCGCTTATTGCTTCACAATTCGTGTTACGGTTCCAATCGAGGATTCATGCAACGCAAGCCGAACGAAATAAACCCCAGGTTTTAAGTTAGACACATCGATTACTTCACCCGAAAAACCCGGAACATTCATGACTTGTCGGCCTCGGGCATCCATGATTTGGAGTAAGGCGCGCGCGCCAGGAGAGTGCTGAGATGCGGAAACAACCAATCTATCTTGCACGGGATTGGGGGCCAAAGTCCAGTCGGTCGATTTCAAGTGCGCCACACCCAGCGATAAAACATCGATGTCACCGACGTGCAAGACATATGCATCGCCGTTTTGATGCGAGGCACCGTATACCTGGTACACGTCACCCGGTGTCGGCCCATCCTCGTCCTCATTGCCGCCGGGATCATCTGTGTCAATCCCCCAGCAGATGACCTCGCCGTCTTCAAGCGCTACTGTCCAATAGCCCTCTGAGTCAGGTGCAGAAATGACCGTTGCGTTATCCACGCGCACCCGCGTGCCCTCGTATTGCTCGTCTTGGAGTTCTTCTGCAGTGACCCAGACACCCATGGGGGTCGCATTCCAAAAATCCACGAAATCCACAAGGACAGCATCGATGATTTGCGTGTTGCCATCGACTTCAGTGACGGTGCCGCTGATTTCAAGAACGTCGCCCACTTCGGGTTGACGCTCCTCATTCCAGTAAGGTGCATTGGCGGGAATCACGACTCCCGGCCCCTCCACGAACACGCCGTTCCAGGCACCAAATGCATCTTGCATATACCACGATTCCCCAAAATATTCGGTTACTTTCCCGCTAATGGTAACCGTTTGACCATTGTACGGTGAAAGATCGGATTCTCCTTGTATTTCGATCAAAGGAACGATTTGAGCAGTGACCGAAAATGTCCAAACACAGGCAATGATCAAAGGAATGAGTGATTTATATTGATTTTTCATAGCAGGAAGGTAATAAATTGCTCACATGAATCGATTTTGGTTTCTCCTCTTCCTGTTCACTTGGTGTGTCAGCGAGAACATCCATGCGCAATGCACCGAGTGCACGCCCGATCCCACTTGCACCTCTGATGATGGCTTCCCTACGATTTGTCCGGAATCGCTGCCGGTCGCCTTCACCGGAGAAAACTATGAAGAGACCATCACATTCTTCATGCCGACCGAAGTGGTCGATCCCGGATCTGGACTCACCGCAACGTTGAACAGCGTGACTGTCACATCGATTACAGGCACTCCACTGGGATTGAGCGTTGAATTGGATGATGAAGATGCCGTTTACTACCCATCCAGTGGACAGACCAATGGATGTGCCAATGTTTGCGGCGTGCCTGTATTGGCTGGAACCTTCGATATGGTCATCAGCATATCAGCCCTGGCATCAGCCTTGGGAATTGAGCAGGTGGTCACCGAATCTTTCAGCTATGTCCTCGTCGTGGAAGCTGGCGAGGCAGGGACCTCAACCTTCACCTACACCCCACCGAGTGGTTGCGATTCCTTACTGGCCTCTTTCGATGCGTTATTGGAGGGAACTCCCAGCCAAATAACCAATTATTCCTGGGACTTTGGAAACGGTATGACCTCATCGGATGCGGAAGTCCTCGATGTGCCTTTTGACTCTGCGGGTGTCTTCAACGTGTCGCTCCAAACGACTATTTCCGATCAACTACTCACCCACGTCACGCTCAGCTCTACGGCTGGCGGAGGATGGGACGACGGATGGTCCCCGTCACCGGATCCGTATTTCGTAATCAGCGATTCAAACGGGGGAAACGTTTATGTCTCAAGCATCGTCAATGAAACGTATTCCAATACCTGGAACAACGTCAACGTGATCCTGTCCAACCCACCCTACACGATTACCTTCTACGATGATGATTTATTCCCTGAAGATGATTACCTCGGGGCCATGAGCTTCTCGCCCAATGGCGCGGAAGTTATCGCTCTCAACGCGGATCCAAGTTATGGCGAGTTGACCATTGGCCTCCAAACTGCAGTCAATGCGTTGGACACCTCGGAGGTCACCGTGAATGCGAGTCCATTCGTTGAAATCTCCTGGACGGATTTGGGTGACACACTGATCTGCACCAGCCCTGATTTAATAGCATACGACTGGTATCAGAATGGAACCCTCATGGCGTCTGGACCGGATTCAACCTTTGTTCCCTTGGTGCATGGATGGTATCATGTCGTTGGTTCCTCAGCGTTGGGCTGCAGCGGAACCAGTGATAGCTTGCTGTTTTGTTCACCTGACGCTGCATTCGCATTGGCTTTGAGTCTCGGAGAAACTCCTGATACGATCATCGCCGAAGCCGATTTAGATGCATTTATTTGGACCGCAAATGGCGTTGCATCGGATACCCTTGTTGGCGACACCGGTTATATGTGGTTTCCTGAATTCAGTGGCTGGTATTCCGCCGAAGGTTGGGATGCTTTTGGGTGCCCTTGGACCAGCGATACGGTATTGGTATGCTGGCCCATAAACGAGCCGCAGATCAATGAACTGAGCGGAGGTTCTTTGGCTGTTACGACCGAATTTTCCTTTTACCAATGGTGGCTAAATGGTGAACCCATACCGGGGGCCACGGATTCGGTATTGATCAATACTGGACCAGGGATTTACGCTGTGTCCGTCACGGACTTCCCCGATTGTGCAGGGACAATCAGCGAAGATTGGCTGGTGGTCAGCATCGAAGAATGGACGGAGGACGCGCTCCCAACCTGGGGTGTTTACCCCAACCCCGCAGAAACCACCGTCACTTTTGAATTGCCCTTCAGCCCAACAAGCTGGATTCTACACGCGTATGATTTCAGCGGGAGACTGATTCAACAGACTGCAGCAACCAACGGCAGCCATTGGTCATTGAACGGCTGGCCCGATGGGACGTATTTGATCCAAGCCATTGAAGAAAAGACGGGGCGCGCTTTGCCCGCTATTCGCCTCGTAAAACGCTGAAAATACCGGCTTCGCCCAAACGTCAGTTTATTTTTTGTCTATGCTCCATTTGCCGGGACCCATCATCACCAAGGCGAGTGCAGGGAAAAAGAACAACAATGCATGTTCCTTGTCAGAAAGCGGATCATCCCAATGCACCATAAACGCCGCTACACCCATCGTGATGGCCATCAATGCTGCGCCCCAGCGAGACTTCCAGCCAATGAGAACCAGCACTGGTGCGACGAGTTCGCCGATTACCGTTAACATGAGGGAAGGTGTATCGCCAATGCCCAGCCAATTGTAAAATTCCACTCCTTCACCGGTAAGGCCATTCACGAGGCGGTTCATCTTGGACCAACCGTGCGGTATCATCAGGCCTGCAGTCCCCAATCTGAGGGCAAGTAAGCCCCAATCGTTCAACGCTTTCATACATCCAAATTAGTTCTTGCAACGCCTTTGAACTATGGTCACAGATGCAGGTTTCCCTCATCGATGTGTTGATTCTTGGGCAGTTTATCCGTATCTTAAAGTATGGCACAGGATCAACTCCCGAATGATTGGCTCACCAGTGGTGTGCTCGATGCTGAGTACAAGCAGTACATCCTACTTGCATGGCTCAAAAAATGGGAACGTGAGTTTCGTGATGTCAAAATTTATCCCGGTCTGGGACGGTTGACCGAGGCCTATCATGATTTAGTTACCTTCCAGAAAGAACAAAAGCAATGGCTCAAAGCCTTACAAGGGCCGTTACAGGGGTTGGATTTTGCCAGCCGGCGTTTGATCTATAAACACTTCAATGCCCACCCCGAATTGCAGAAGTACCTTGACGAAGTCTTGGCCTTTTCACTTCCCCAAATTGAGAAGTCCATCGCCACAGGGAAATCCATTTACGAAGTCGTAGAGGACCACTTGGAGTTGGAGCCCATTGGCGTGCAACCTCTGTACCGGGATGAAGGCTATTTATTTGTTTACGATGAGGACAAACGCGAGGTCAACAACTACCGCTACGCGAAGTCCCCCATCATTTTCAATGGCGAGCGCCATGTACAGCTCTCCCTCAAGCCCATTGAACAGCTCCAAAAATCATGGACTGAAACCTTTGAGCAAATGAAAGTCAGGCTGGCTCGTCAATTTCCGGATTGGCCCAACCCCGCCGTGTTTTTGGCGCGGGTGAGCTACAGCTTTCCCCTCCAGCAAACGACACTGCCTGTCGCAAAACGACGACTCGTCAGGCTATTGCTCGATTGACACGGTTTCGAAATTGCAAGACCATTCTACTCGTCCGAGCTATCCAGGTATGCGTATCCGGCCATCAGGTTTCCATACACTTGAGTGTAGGCAATTTCACCAGCAGGATTGAAATCGAACGATTCATATATCTTGACGCGCACAGATTTGGCAGCGGTTGAATCTGTGGCTGGTTTGCTGATGTTCCATTCGAAATATCCCCGAACTGAGCCATCCGTTTGCTTTGTCTGTGCATTCACCCCCGGCAAAAAGTTCGTTGGAGGGAGTAACTCGTAATCGTATGTTGCCCAGGCCTTTTTGTACTTTTCGGTTACTTGGGCAAGGGTGATCGTGTCCGGGGCATTCAGGCCTGTTCCGCGCCAAATGGCGTCGTCTGCAAAATGCGTAAAGAACGCGTCACTTTCGGATTCAAACTCAGCAAAAACCTGAGCGATGGTAGCGGCATTGGTATCAAACGTCTGGGAGACTTGGGTGTCTGGTGCCTGGCAGGCAGTGAGTCCCAAAATGACCAAGGGGATCAAGGTTTTTTTCATGAATCAAAATTAAACGAATCAACTGTGATCATTATCACATTTTATTCACACCGTCCTCTTGATTATCCAATACAATTCCCTTCGTGCAAGGCAGCTTCATCTGTAACTTTTCAGGGATCTTAAAGTCCTGAAAATCCTCGAAACAAATCGAAATCTAAAATGAAAACAAAACTCATCTTAACCATTCTTGGAGCCTACAATGCGCTCATGGCTCTCCTGATGTTCGTCCTTCCTGAACAGATGGGAATGCAGTTGATCGGCGAAACAAAGGCCCTTGAAAACACCGAATTATTGGAAATGGCGACCATGTTTCATTATGGTTTGGCCCCAGCATTGCTCATGATTGGTCTCTTGCTGATTTTTGCGCGCGGCTGTGCGTTGGAAATGGCCAAACGGATGCTTCTGGCCTACATCATTGCTACGGCAAGCTTGCTCTTCGTCATGTTTGGAGTGTTTTCGTTTCATCCTGTCATCCAGTTCAGCCCTGATTTGGCATTACCCGATATCTTAGCCCTTGGACTGGCCACCTTCGGTTACCTGAAAGGAAAGTAGAAGACGCATCAGCAAAAATCTCCGCATCACCTTAAAAACGGCTGCAACGCCTGCTGCATCTGTTCTTTGGTGTGAAATCCACTGGCTTTCCAATGCATTTTTCCTGCCTTAAAAATCATCAGGGTGGGCACGCTTCGGATGCCATATGCCTGAGCTAAAGGCTGATTGCTGTCCAAGTTGACTTTGAGCACTTTGGCTGTCTCGCCCATGCTTTCCGAAAGTTTCTGAAGTTCCGGGGCCATGGCCTGGCAGGGTCCACACCAATCCGCATAGACGTCAACCAGTACCGGTGTCTTACCGTTTATAATTTCTTTGAATGATGCCATGACTTTGCGATTTCACGCAAAGTTCGGATGTGCAGAGCTCACCAATGCATTCGTACTTCACAACGAATGGTAAGGTCAGGCTTACGTCAGCGCCGCTTCAAAATCTCGGTCACATTGGTTTCAATGGTCTCGCACAGCAGGTCCAGGGGCAGATCATTTTCGTCTAATCCAAACGGATCTTCGATTTCTTCAGCGATCAGTTCTACGCTCACGAGGATGTAAAAAACAAGCATGACCACCGGCACACTCCACCATGCAAAAGTGGCTACGAATCCGATGGGCAGCGTCACCACATAAATGAAAATGAACTTCTTCAAGAACATGCTGTAGCTGTATGGTACGGGAGTCTTGAGGATGCGTTCGCACGCGCCCAAAATATCGATCATCCGCTCAAGATTTTGAGCAATCAGCCAATGTTCTTGAGCGGTAAATTCTCCCTCTGATAGGAGCTCCGCCGCACGACGCTCCATGGATTGGGCCCAAGCATTTGGAACGTGCACCGCTCCTGCAAATTCCACCGCATCTGGCGGAATTGATTCATTGGATTGGCCGGGGCGGAGGTGGTTCCGGAGCGACTTGACAAATCCTGGAATCGCTTCGTTAAAGTGTCCGTGAGCGGATTCGTTCGCTGTAAATTCCCTCACCCGCAAGGCCAGTGTGCGCGACACATTGACCAATGAACCCCATTGTTTTCGTCCCTCCCACCAGCGGTCGTATGCTGTATTGGTGCGAAACACCAAAAACAACGAGAGCACAAATCCCAACATCGAGTGCACGGCATTGCTCACTTCCATCGGTTTCTCGAGCAATTCGAGCTCGACATAACAAACGACCGCTGTAAAAACACCCATGCCCAGCATCGCCGGCAACAATTTGCGGATCACTTGGCGGTTGTACGCGTGAAAAATGAGGCTAAACCAACTTTTGGGGTTGTACTGAATCATGCATTCAAAGGTGCGAAAAAATCAAGAAATTCATCCGATGCCCAGGGTAACCTTTCCTCTAGACTCCCGTAAAAAAGAACATGGAAATCATAACGCTTGTCATTGGTCTCATCGCAATGGTCGTACCCTTTGTCCATTTTGGCGACAAAAAAATTCGAAGCAAAAACAACGCTTTAGCCCTCGTGGTGGAATTCAGAAAGCAATGGGACGAAGCCCGGATCCGCAATAACCAGTTCGAGACCGAAGAACTTTTTCAGAGGGGACTCGAGACGCTCAAGGAGTTCAACCGACCCCTTCGACGTTCCACCGTTTGGCTCAACCGAAACGCTTCCAGGGAATTGAATGCGTTGGGCAAAGAGTGCGAGAGAACCCTGAGGTTGATGACGAGAAAACGTGTGAGCGCAGAACAATGGCCAGAATTATCAGGTGCCATTGGACGTCAACTGGCGGTCACAATAGCTGCGTTGGGCTAATCTTGGGCTGGCTTCCACCCTCTCTTTACATTGTCCTTCAATTCAGACTCGAATATTTCCATTGCCTCCTTTTCTGAAGAAGCGATCGAAAGAGACTTCTTCATGGACTCCTTCCGAGTCGGACTAAAGTCGGTCAATGAGAAAACAAAAGCCGGCCATTCACCAGAATCCTCTTTGTTGGTCTTCCATGCCAAAAATTTGCGGACCGCCTTGACCCCTTTTGTTTCCTTGACGTAAACTTCTCGCCTCAACAACTTGCTCGCCTTTATTTTAGTAGCCACAGAAGGTTTGGCCTTCGAATCCAGCCAGCGGTTGACTTGATCCATCCCTGCATCCTCCACGCAGGGCTTTTTATCGGCGCGCAATGCTTCAATCACAGGAGCCACCAGGCTCACTGAAAGTCCCTTCCCCAAATACCCAAAGCGTTTGCCGTCCCATTCCAATTGCGCCTTCCGAATGACTCCTTTGGACGTCTCTGCTAAAATGTCCAGGCATTTCACCTGCACGACATGTTCTGGAGGGATCATGGTAAACACAACGTTGTTCCCTGAAACCTCCATGTAATCGGAATCCACGGGTGATTGTTTGAGGGTCTCGAACATGGTCTTTCGCTCCTTGTTCGTGAGGCCATTTCCAACTTGACCCACAATTTGATACCCCTTTTTGTCCAAGGATAGTCCCAACAAGAGCTCCCGCAACATGCCCTGCTCTTCACCGAACCCTTCGCAATACCCCATCACGACTAAATCGACGTCCATAATGGGCTTGATCTTGTACGTTGGGCCCATTTCGTGACGAACGACCAACCCCTCCGCTTCGCCTTCGATGACTTCAGCGTTAAAGAAAGGGCCAATGTCCGACCTGCTTGAAATTTGCTTTTGTGGAATCATATGGACCGTTCCACTCACCCCCAACCAATCACTCAACGTCTTGAATTTCCACTCCCACGTTGGAACCTCTGGCATCTTTTCGGTGTCGATGATATCGAACGCGCCAAAACCCAGCTTCTCGGTCGACTTCGACAGCGCGGCAGGCACTTCAAAACCATACGATCGCTCATCAGATTGAACATACAATTCGCCCGCAATGGTACACGATTTGCCTTTCAATTTCTTGGCCGCCTCGGCCAGCAATGGCAAGTCCTTCCACTGCTTACCACCAGCATTTTGCAAGTAACAGGACTTCCCATTCGATACCAAGAATGCCAAATGCCCATCCTTTTTGACAGACAAATACATGGTGTCACTTTGGAGCATCTTTAATCCTACCGAGCTGATTTCCAGAGGAATATAGCGTGATGCAACCTTGTTTTTGTAGTGAGTCATTGCTTCCATCAGGACTGCTTTTCAATTGGGGCTTTCAATTCTTGATCGGTCAAATGCATCAACAGGCAATATGATTTGCCGCGTACGCGCCCCTCCAGAAAAGCCCGGTAGGGTTTCCCTCCATCGCTCATAACCAGCGGATGGTTTCCTTTCGCACCCGTCCCGACCGGCATGAGCGCTTGGTTTTCATCCAATGATTTAGCGAGATCATAAAGGAAACTAAAGGTGAGACCGTTGATGTGCTTGACTTGGTACTTTTTAGTGAAAAGAACTTTTTGTGCCAGCTCACTTTTGGGGGTCATTCTGCCACTCCAACGCACCATATCGCTTTCTGAAATGTTCGCTAAAACAACCTTAGGCGAGCGTTCTTCGACTAATTCACGTTGGGCATTGTAAATCAGCTCATTCTGCTTCAGATGAAAAACCGGCTTGAATTCCGGATTGACATACACCCTCGCCGAATCAGTAATGTACTTGCCATGGAGCTCCATATCCACCTCAGGATCGCCCTTGATCAGGTAATCGGCCAGCTCAATTTCTCGCATCAATTCTGCCGAATCATCTTTCGATTTCAAAGGGCCAACCAATCGATCACATAAGAAATCAGCGCTGGTTTCCGCAGAACCTTTGATGACCCTGAGATTGATTGGATCCTTACCGTTGGGCAAAACCAATCGGATTTTAGGCTTCGGATTGAGCGAAGAGAATGTCACCTCAGCATCACGCTGTTGATCGTCTACAAAATGAATAAATCTTGACATGTGCGTGCTTTAGAACATGGAAAAGTCCATCAAATCATCTTCTTCATCCGTTTGAGGCTCATCCTCGACCGGCGATTCCATTTGATGTTGGGAAAGGTATTCGAGGTCGGCAATTTGGCCGGTAACAATGAAGTTATGGGTTCCGTTGCCAATCAAAAACGCATCATCGGATTCGTAATCTTCTCGGTAATTAAACCGAAACTGGAGCACCTTACCGTTCGCCAAGTCTGACTCAAACGGGCTCTCCTCCTCGGACTCCAAAACATATACAGATTTGACCCCCATCGCCAGGTAATCATCCAAATCACCCTCTCTCAAATGAACTGGCCCTGAGTAAACACTCGGTTCTTTTGGCACCTTCTTCCCTTCTGCATTCATCCCAACCAATTCCGACGTGCTCACAGATTTCCCAGAAGAATCCAACTTAATCAGGGAAGTCGACCCCGAAGGAAGCACATGCCTTCCATCCACGAGTGTCGCTAGTTTACATGGGTTACCATTTCCGTCGAAACTCTCCACCTCTGCCCATCCATAAACGTCCTCTCGTTCCAGTTTAGAAAAGCCGGCCTCCCAGTTTTTTCCTCCAAAATGAAATTCTGCTGTTCTCATTGATTCTGTTTTTTTTTATATCCAATAGTCGGCGACAATGAACCGAAAAAGTAACGAAAAAAACTAAACTCCTTCACAGGAAACAGAGTTTATTTTTTGTTGGAAAAGGCACCGCGGTCAAATATATTGCGGGGTCGGTCTATCAACGAATTTTCGCAGATGGACATTCAAAAAGAGCCAAATGCCCACTGATGTGTTTATGGTAAATCGCTACCAAGACCTGTTCATTCAACAAGAATTGACACATGGAACTTCTGCGAATAACATTCTTCACGGCAGAGCGACATTTTCAACACGCGGACTGAACGAATTGCGTGCGGCCGTAATTCGTCTTTTGGAACGGTCCACTTGGCCCTATCTCAAACTCGGAGATGATTACCGCGAGTGGGTTCGAACCCGTCGTTGGCAGGGGACTCTGAATGCCGTTGCGCCGAGCAGCCCACAACTCTCTCTGAAGCGACCTTGGTCGGTCTTCGTCTACCAAATCAATGACCAATCCATCCTGGATGTGATGATTCACCATGCATGGGCTGACGGACATAGCTTCCAACTATTTTGGTCTGATCTGATGGCTCATTTGGATGAAAAAAATGCCTTGAGCCCCTCTGACAGCTTCTCAGGTAAAGCTATTGAGTCAGTTCATTCGGCAGATTTAGGAACCATAAAGACAACTCAAGACGTAGGGCTCGGAACCGTTCAGCGCCTGACGGTGTCGATTCCAGCCTACCGCAAGCAGCGCTTAGAGCAGATCGCAAAAGCTCAAGGCATCTCCCTGTCCTCGGTTCTCATTGGAACCTTACAACACGTCCTGGACACATGTGAACGTCAGCTTGAGATTCCTTTGCAACTCGGAATGGCCCTTCGAAATCGAACCGGACGCCAAGCGAAATCAGACTTTTTGAGTCGTGTTAACTTTTTACCCCTCGCACATTCCGAAAAAGGAGATTGGAGCGACGTAGAGCGACGTGTTCGTCATCTTTTTCGAAACCAAGCGTTTCCATTGCTCGACTGGATGAGCCAGGAAAATCGTCACACCGCATTCAACGTATTATTCTCCTATCAAAAAGAATCGTATCATCCAGTGGATGCAGATCAGCAAGAGACCCTCGCCTTTTTACCCACCCACATAGACGAAAATGTTTTGGGCGTGCACGTTCTGGAGTTTGGCCAAAAACATCTGGATATTTCTTTTGACGTCCGCACTGACATCGCAGACACGAGTTTCTGGCGCTCCGTCATTGTGCGATTCTTGATGGCATTGGACGCGTTTCCATCCCTTCAATTGCCCCCATTCAATCCTGCAATCGCGGCCGCAGAATACAAGCCATTCCCCTTTTGGTCTCGGTTTGATGAAGCCATTTCTGAAAAAGTCGCACTGGTTGTTGATGGGAAGTCTACGACGTTTGGAGAATTAAGGAAATGCTTGGCGGAACCGCAGGAGCCTGAGGCGAGTGCCGTTTGCCTCGAGCCGAATCGTTCGAAGGAAAACATCGTTGACATTTTGAAGTCGTGGAAGAAAGGGAGGCCTGTGAGTTTTGTGAAATCCTCCGGCACAGCATACCCTGAGGGTGACTGGCTCTACTTTGCAGAAACCTCGGGAAGCACGGGGAAACCAAAACCTTTGTTGATTGGAAAAGCGGGGATTGAAAGCCTCTTGCCCTCTTGGGAGTCGCAGCTTCAAATCGATGAAGATGCGGTGCACCTCAGTCTTGCCGACCAACGATTCGACGTGTTTTTTGGTGATGTGTTCCGAAGTCTGATGCTTGGTGGAACCTTGATCCTTGCATCGGAGGAGGACCGACTTTCGCCGAACCGCATCAGCCATATGATCATCGAGTACGGTGTAACCCATCTCGAATCCACGCCATCTTTTCTCAATTTAGTCATCCCTGCGCTCACCCGACCTTCTGCTTTGAGGTGCCTCATTTCTGGCTCAGAAGCCATGACGCCGAGGCTTTACAGCCAACTCGATGCCATTCGCGTATCTGGGGTACGCGTGTTCAATAGCTTTGGATTGACGGAAGTGAGCATCGATTCAGCATTGACCGAACTTGTGCAATACGAGGACACCTTTCCTTTGGGATTTCCCCTCGGGGATCAACGCTTCGACATTCGAAACCAGCACGGTGATGCGGTCCCATTTGGTGTTTGGGGAGAGCTTCAAATCACAGGTACCTGCGTAGCACATTCCTTGATTGATGACCCTTGCTTTCAATTCGACGAAAAAGGGCGCAAGCTCTTCCGCACGGGAGATCGGGCGATGCTTCACCCGAAGCACGGTCTCATCATCAAGGGCCGACTCAACGCAGACTTCATCAAGGTCAACGGACGACGACTTCCTGCGAAAGCCATGGAAAACGCCCTGCTAGGGGATGTTCGTGTCAACCGCGCGCTGCTCATCGAGAAAGGCGGAGGTGCCATTTTATTGCATGAGTCCCGCCTCAACGAACACGAGATTCGCGAATTGCTTCAACCGAATTTTTCACGGCATCACATGCCCGATTTGATTCATCGCCATACCGAATGGCCCCTGAATCAAAATGGCAAACTCGACGTAAAGGCTCTGCGCGATTCTGTGCATCTTCCAACCTCATCCTCCCAACAATGGGCCGCAGGTGAATCTCACATGGAGCAAACACTACAGGCGCTTCTTCGCGAATTTGAAAAACCTTATCAGGGAGGAGATGACTTGCTCATTTACACAGGGTGGAACAGCATCGATTTCCTGTCATTTTGCAATCAATGGAACCTCAAAGGTTACGTGATATCACCGCGTAAATGGCTGGAACATCCCACGCTGAATCACCTCCTTGCCAACAGTGTTCGGAATGATTCTCAGCCCTCAAAGCTTCAGATGAATGAGGTTGATCAAGCCGATTGGGACGAATTTTTAGACGTCCTCAATCAAGAATAGACGGCATGAAATTCAGCAAGGAGGACATCCAGCGGGTCACCAAAACCAGCCCCATAGAAGACAGTTTATTGGTCTTCCAAGCTGATGGTGCGAAAAGGAAGTACGTCGAATATGCCTTGGTGAAAATTGACGAAGTAATCCTCCATGTTTCGGACATTTCACGCTGGATTGATGCCGTGCCTCGCTTTCGCGATTGCTACATCTACGAAAACAATCAGCCCGTTCAGATTCGATTGAAATCTGCATTTTATCCTGTCCAAATCATCGAATTGGAGGGGGAGCAGAGCATGAAGTCCGTCATGGGCCAATTGACCAACCTTGTCCCCGTCATTGACGTTCAAAGTCCCCCGCTCTTTGAGGTCGTTGCATTCCATAGTGGCTCGGACACGTACCTCGGTCTGGCATATCATCATCTTTTGCTGGACGGAATTTCCGCCCAGTTAGCGCTGAGCATGTTGGATCCGAACCATCGTTTTCAAGCAAGCGATTGGCTCCCGAACCCTGCACCGGCAAAATCCGATGTCCCCCATTTGCCTTCGTTTTTGATTGAACCCTTGCTACCCCCTCCCGTTGCACAAGCGCCCGGTTTCCTGCGACTCCAGCACAGGATCGAAGGAGGAAGTTATGAAGAGGTGATGATCCAGTGGGTGGACTTCATTCAACAAGCATCGGGAAGCGACGAAGTGGTCGTCGGTGAAGTGCTTTCTGCCCGAGACGACTCCGTTGAAGCGCAGCAAGCGCTCGGATACTTTGTGCAGACCTGGCCGCTGGTCTTTCAGGGAGCAACCCACTTGGAACAGCTTAAATCCATCCGAAATGAGCGCATCGCTGTCTCGCAAGATTGGGTGAATCGGCATGTCCCGAGCCAATGCTTCGATCATGTTTGGGTTGTAGAGCCCACGCTGGGTTCGCGCCATGAGTCGTTGTTTTGGTCGACACCCCATTATCCCCTCACCTTGGTCATCAAGCCCTCTGAGGCACACGTCGATATCGAATTTTGTTGGAATTTGGAAAAGGTTGACGCACGGGCAGCTCAACAGATTTTCGCGTCTTTTGGAGCACATCTGGAAGAACCAGAAGCCGTGCAATCTTTGCCCGAGTGGCCCGCGCCATCCTCACCCAATCTCTTGGCACTTTGGGACCTGTCCGTCGCAGCCCATGCCGATCGGGTTGCCGTTGAAGACGCTCAAGGGAACCAATGGACATACCGTGAACTTGACCGACGCGCTGAAGCACTGGCCAGTCGGCTGCCCGTGAATCCCGGAGACCGCATCGGCGTGCATGTGACGCATTCGGCAGCCATCCCTCTGGCTTTTTTAGGTGTGCTGAAAAGAGGAGGGACCTATGTGCCGATTGATCCCACTGTCACCCGAGAACGTTGGGAGTACATTTTGGAAGATGCAGGGATAGAATTAGTCGTCTCGGATTTATCCGATTCACTGGGCCGTGTGGCGGTTCATCCAAACGAAAGGGTCGACGCCGACATGGTTCCTTACGAAGCCCATGTCCCTGACCCAACAGAAGCTGTTTACCTGATCTATACCTCCGGCACAACCGGTCAACCAAAAGGGTGCGCGGTAAACCATCTCAACCTCGCCAACCTTTTTGAGGGCACACAAGAATACTTTGGCTTCCATCCAAAGGATCGCTGGGTCTTGGCGCACAGTTATGGATTTGACTTCTCTACGTGGGAAATATGGGGGTGCCTTTTATCTGGGGGGCAGCTCTTTATCCCTCCTCGTAAGACCATTCAGGACACCTTCTCTTTCTATGATTATTTGAAAGAGGAGGGCATTACCATATTGAATCAAACGCCCAAAGCATTCGACAATTTGATGCTGGTCGATGAATCCTCCACAGGGCTTCCCAGCATCCGGCACGTTGTTTTTGGTGGTGATAAATTGCATCCGGAGCGATTGAGCGATTGGATTGCCCGTCACAAAGCTTGCGTCCTGACCAACATGTACGGCATCACAGAAACCACCGTGCACGTCACAGCCAAGCAAGTCGTTCAGGAAACCCAAAGCAACATTGGAAGACCGTTGCCGGGTTACACCCTCCGGTGGGTAAACGATTCTGGCCAGGCCATTCCCAAAGGCTTCATAGGAGAAATGCACGTCTTTGGCAACGGAGTATGCAACGGGTACCACGGCAAACCTGAACTGACCAATGAAAAATTTGGCTTGCAGCATTCAAACCGGTTTTATCGAACGGGCGATTTGGGATGGCAGGTCGGAGAGGACGCCTATTATTTAGGACGAAAAGACCGGCAAATCAAGGTGCGAGGATACCGCATTGAACTCGGAGAAATAGAGTTCCAGTTGCAAAAATCTGCGCCAGGTTGCCAATTCATTGCTGCCTTGCACGAGGATCAGCTCGTTGCTTTTTTCAAAGGCAACACTCCCGGATTCGATCCTGAATTTTTTCAAGGGAAACTGGCCGATTATGCGATTCCTCACCGGTTCATTCACGTCACTGAATTTCCGCTCAACGCGAGTGGAAAAGTGGATGAAAAAACGCTTTTCGCTCACCTGTCAGAACGAACAACCGCGGCATCAGCGGCCCAAGGCGACCCCTTCATTGTCCAGGCGGTTCAGGAAACGCTCGGAGACGGCATATCGATGGAGCGCACCTTCATACAAAATGGAGGTGATAGCATTGCGGCTATTCGGGTCATTAATAAACTACGCAAAGCAGAGCGAACCCTGCAGGTCAGCGAACTCTTCGAAACCCATGCCATTGCGCAGCTTCGTTCGGCGCCGTTGGTGGCTGATTCCAAAAGCATGCAATCTGCTTTGGAGCTATTCCACAAAAAGGCCGCATTGGATTGGAGCGATGACCAGTTTTATATTCCGTTATTGGAGGCACAAGAGGGCATTCTATTTGATTGCTTGCGTTCAGATGATCCTTCGCTGTATGTGGAACAGCTGACCTACGAGCTCCCGGGAACTTACGGGTTTGATCAAATCCAGAAAGCGTACCAAGCGGTCTGCCATCACAACCCCATTCTCACGGCTCGGCTGGATAGGCACGTTGGTCAATACCTGTTGAAGGCCGATCGAAATGCGCCTGTGGTCTGCACAGAAATCACCTCTTCCGAGTGGAAAGATTATTTGCAGGAGGATTTTGCTCGAGGCTTTGAATTGGAGCGAAACCTCACGCGAATAGCTGTCCTTCCAGGAAAAGACCAGACGCGTCTGGTCTGGACCCACCACCATTTGATTTTGGACGGATGGTCACTTGGCGTATTCAGCAACGAGATGATGAAAGCGCTCGAAAACAAGACCCTTCTTGCGCACGACGAATTCATTCAGCTCGCATGTGAGTGCTCGAATCATCCGCAAGCGGGGACTTATTGGGCAAGGAAGAGCCTTCCCCAGCTAGCGACTGCGCTGCCGCCGCCATTGCCTTCCAAGGATCCCGAACTTGCGTATTTGAAGCACCGTGTTTTCATCCCTCTGGCTGACGCGTCGCGCATTCAGGAGACGGGTACATCCATGCACGCCTATTGCATGACGCTCTGGGCTTCCTTTTTGTGCACCTTGTATGATCGTTCAGAAGTCCTGCTGGGAAATGTGGTTTCCTTGCGGTCCGATGAACACTTGGAAGCCCTCGGCATGTTTGTCCGAACCCTTCCGTTTATTTTCCATGCCGATCGCAATCGGTCATTTGAACAACTTCTCCAGGATACTGCGGAACGCTTGAGGGAAGACGAACAGCACAAGGGGGAGCGCCTCGGCGAACATACCCAAGGACACTTGAATGACCATTTGTTCGTTTTCGAAAACTACCCGGTCGATCACGCCGCGTTGGAGGAGAAAGGGATTCGCATCGGTGATTTTCAAGAAAGGACTGGATCACCTTGGACCACCCTGGTCTACCCCGTCCCAGGGGGTGTCGAGTGGCACGTTCTATTCCACCCTGCGCATCACAACCGCAACCAAGTTCAATCCGTTCTTACCCACTTTGAACGTTGGGCTCAAGCATTGAATTGGACCCAGCCTTGCACCGTTCTGAAATCCGCCTTGCTCCTTGAACCCGCTATCATCGGCCGCACCTTGCCACGGCAAGAGCTGAAGATCCTCGAACTTTTGAAACGCGATTCGAATCAGCCGGCCATTCTCGGTACGGACTTCGACATGACGTATTCCGACCTATGGGCAGAGGCTGAACTCCTGGCAAATTCCCTTTGCCAAGCGGGACTGGAAGCTCGTGAAGCGGTTGGAATTGATGTGGCCTGTACCCGGCATTTTGCGGCCTCTATCCTCGGTGTCTGGCGAGCCGGCGGAGTGCCTGCGCCGGTGGACAAACGGTACCCCGCCTCGAGAAAAGCATTTGTGTACGAAGCCGTCTCTGCAAGGTTCGTACTCCAAACGGATGCAAATGACATTGAACTCGTGGCTACAAACCACCCCATCAATCCGTTGGATGATTCTGCAGGATTTATCTTGAGCACATCCGGCTCCACCGGCACCCCCAAGGTGGTGGTCCAAACCCATGCGTGCCTGATTAATCTTGTCCACTGGAACCGTTCATCTTTCGGCATGAAGGGCGACGATGTGATCCTCCAATCATCTTCATTCGGCTTTGACGCCTCATTTCACGAAGTTCTTCTGGCCATGAGTTTGGGGGCTTCCCTCGTTGAGCTGCCACTGGAATCCCGGCTAGACATTCACCAAATCAAGGCATCCATTCAGGCCCATGCGGTGACGCAGGCATGGATTCCGGCCCGACTGCTGAATGCCGTGCTGGAAGCTGATATTGCCTATTTCGATGCCTGCAATTCACTCAAGCGAATCGTCACCACCGGAGAAGCCTTGATCTTGAGCATTGGGCTCAAAAACTACCTACAACAAGCCGGTGTATCGCTTTTAAACTACTACGGCCCCACCGAAACACACGTCGTAACCGCGCTCGAAGTGACCGCAGCGAACATCCGCACACAACCTCCAATTGGAACGGTACTGGATAATTGCCAGATCTGCCTGATGAATGACGAAGGCCAGCCCGCTTTTAAAGGATTACCTGGAGAAATCTGGGTCACAGGCGATCCTGTGGCGCTCGGATACCACAACGAGGATGCTTTGAATGCAGCGGTATTTATCAACCAGGAAGGCAAGCGTTGGTACAAAACGGGAGATTGGGGATATGTTGGAGACAACAACTTATTGGAATTCATTGGCCGCAAAGACAGTCAACTCAACATTCGTGGATTCCGGGTCGAACCGATCGAGGTAGAACGCACCCTCATGGAAATTCCAGGGCTCACGCAGTGCTGCGTCTTAACTCAAGACCAAGAACTATATGCATTTGTGGTGGGTGTTGTCGCCCGCGAACAGCTCATTGAGGAAAGTCGGGGTCGATTGCCTGATTACATGGTTCCATCGCATTGGCATGTGCTTGATGGAATGCCTCTGAACAGCAATGGTAAGGCGGACCGAAAGGCCTTGGTACGCCTGATGCATTCCACTGAAGTCCAGAACATAAAGAGCACTTCGCATTGGCAGTCTACGCGCGCTTGGCGCCAAACCCTGGGACATGATCAGTTTGGCGACACCTCCTCCTTCGAATCCGTTGGCGGAAACTCCATTCTGCTCATGAAACTGCAGGCTTGGATTGAAAAAGAACTCGGGATCTTTGTCTCTGTCCGGGATTTACTGCTTCACAAAACACCAGAATCCCTTGAGATGCTGCTCAGGAAGGAGCCGATTTCCTCCGAAGTCCTCCCAGAGCACTTTCCTGTTCACTCCCTACAGCGTGCTATTTTGATCCTCGAAGCTGGACAAAACTTGGAAGGCCACTCCCCTTTTTGGCTCGGATTCAAAGCGCAATTATCCAAGCCGGTAGCGCGAGAAGCGTGGGAGCAAGCCGTTGAAACCCTGCTGGATCAATACCCTCATTTGAAGGTGGCCTTGCAAGGGACATCCGAATTGAAACAGATCCAGTGGGTCCAAGTCTCCGACATCGCACCATTTCTCACTTCGATTCCAGCAAATCCCTCGACCTATGAAAATGCCTTGGTCCGCTTCATTCACCACGGTACGACTGAAATCGAAATTCAATGGCATCACGTGCTCTTGGACGGGCTTGGGACCGAGGTCCTTCTGCGAAATTTAAAAGAAATCCTCGACGGACAATTCCAAAAGCGACACCTTCCTCTGCATGCTCTGCTCCAGCCGCAATTCGACCGCAGTGCACCTAACGTTCGAACCTCTGGGGCCAAAGCCCAGGTATGCAAGACTGAATTAGCCAGCGAAACGTTGGAGGCGGTTTCAGCATTTTGCTTGCGCCACGAACTCCGTCAAAGCACGTTTTGGCAATTCCTCGCGGCTTATGCCCACGAAATTTCAGAAATCGCCATCGCAGACGTGGCCTATCATCCCGGATTTCCGGGCATGTTCACCGAACTAAAGGCCATTCGTTTTGACCTGAACGCGGAAAGCCCAACGAAATGGGTGATGCCCGAATCTGCTCCAGGTGGTGAATTCAGTGTGGTTGCAAACTTCATGACTTTGATGACGGACAATGACTGGGTGCAGCATTTGGATATGAGCGAACCCACCCATTGCAAGTACCCGCATGAATGGCAATTCATTGTCAGCGGTTCCCAAGTGGATGTCGCCTACTACTCGGCACAAAACGATGTTCAGGCCACACAGACATTTGGCAAGTTTCAAACTGCCCTTGAGCAACTTTTGACAGGAGCTCCATTGAAGTCGCCTGAAAGCTCTGCCGCATTAGACGTTTTTGACGAATTCAACTTTTGATGGAAACATACCTTCGGCACCAAGTACAACAGCTGGCAATTCCAGGTTTACGGAACGCATCCGGGGAGCGATGGATGGAAACCATGGAGCTCGTTTTGGGGATGATTCGCGCCACAGGTTTTGAACCAAAGATCCAGGAATGGAAGGGTGAGCAAGGAGTTGTGTACCGAAATTTTTTGGTTCACATTCCGGGGGAGCGGCCCGAAAAAGTTCTGCTCGGAGCGCACTATGATACCTTCGAGGAAACCCCGGGTGCAGATGACAACGCGAGCGCTGTGGCCGTGCTTTTGGGGTTTTTGAATTGCCTCAAAAGCGAGCGCTTTCCCTACGATCTTGAGGTGGTGTTTTATGCTTGTGAAGAACCTCCTTTTTTTGGAACCGAAGCAATGGGAAGCTTTGTGCATGCTGGGACTTGCGACCCTGCACAAATCAGGTTCATGGTCTGTTTGGAGATGGTCGGGTATTTCTCAGAATCGGATCACAGCCAAGATTTTCCCCTGGGGTTCTTGCGCTGGATTTATGGAAACAAAGGGAACTTTCTCATGGGCGTGAGCAATCTTAAATCCATTCAACGAACAGCGCCTTTTTTGAAGTCCTTGCAGTCGATTAGGCCGCAATTCTATCGGAAATTTTGGATCCCCTTCGCTTTTTCTGGAATGGACTGGTCCGACCACAGGAGCTACTGGAATCGTGGGATTCCCGCAGTGATGCTGACAGACACCGCCATGTTCCGCAATTCGAATTACCACGGTGCAGACGATACCACCATGACCTTAAATTACAGCCACATGGCCAATCTCGTGCACGATCTCAAATCTGCTTTATTGAACATGCCATGAATCGGATTCACTACCTCAACAAGCTGGCCGAAAGCTCCGCACGTTACAATTTGGGCGCCGGTGTTCCTCCGATTGCATTGTATCCTCCGCTTGAAATCAATCGCCTGATTCATCAATTTCAAGCGGCTCATCCAGCTCGCTCGCTGCTGCAGTATCACGCAACCGAAGGATTGATTCGAGATCTCGCAGTACAGACCTTCGCCGCCAATGAAGGCCATCTGGGAGACCACAATGATGTCCTCATTACCAACGGAGTTCAAGAAGCAATCGCCCTTGCCGCTCTTCACTTCCGTGAACAGCCCATCGCCTGCAGGGATCCGTTCTACCCTGGTCTGATCGAAGCAGTAGAAATGACAGGAAATTCGATTCATTGGATTCAAGGCGAAGATTGGCTGGAACACGTTGCTCAATTGCCCCAAGGCACCCTCTTCTATCTTTCATCAGATTTTGCCAATCCTACCGGTAAAAGCCTGAGTCTCATGGAGCGACAACGCCTGGCTGATTTGGCTGAAGAACGTGGTTTATTCATTTTTGACGACGCCACGTACCGTGAATTTCACCTCAACGAACGGCTCCCGGCCTTGTTCACATTCCATCCGGAGCGCATCATCCACGCGATGTCCTTTTCCAAAATCCTCGCTCCAGGATTGCGCACCGCGTTCGTTCATTTGCCCTCATCCCTGACCACGGGCTTTGCCAAGCTCAAAGCAAACCTAAGCCTCAATAATTCCGGGTTAACTCAGGCAGTCGTAGGTGGGTGGTTAATCGAGCAGGGTTTTGAACTTGGTTCCCATCTTGAAACAATCAAAGGACGACTCCGAGAAAACAGCCAAATCTTGGATGCCAACGGCGCTGCCTATGAAGGCGGCTTTTTTGCAACCAAACAAATGGATCAGCCAATTGCGGACCTGGACTGGAGCGCGAGACTGTTGCGCGAAGAAGGAGTTGCCTTGTGCCCCATGGCCTTGTTCAGCGAACGCCCTGATGCGCTCAGCCAAGTGCGGCTGGCGGTGGCCAATATTTCTCCGATTGATTTACAGCGGGCAATGGAGTTAATTATTAGCTTTGAAAGGACATGAAATTCATCCAAAATTCGGGCTATCATTTTGTTGAGCTCTACGTAGGAATGGCCAAAATGGTCGCCTGGTGGCACCAGGAGGTGCTGGGGTTTGAAATAGCGGGAAAGCGGGAAAGAAAGGGCCTGCATGGCATGGAGGTGTCGTATTGGCTGCGCAATGGAAACGCCAATTTGATTATCACCTCGGCGTTGGATCCCTCAGCTCAGGATGTTGTTTCCTTTGTAGATCGTCACGGAAACTCCATTAAGCGCTTTGGGGTATTGGTGGAAAACATCGAAAACGCCTTGGAATTCCTGCAGGAAAAAAAGGCCATTTTTCTGAACGGAAAAATCGAATCAGAATCCTCTGGAGGGGAGCAAACAAGGCTCATTCGCTGCAAGCTTTTTGACGACAACGAGGTGGTGTTCGTCGAAAAGCAGCGCATGCATGGCCCATTGCCGGGGTTCGAGCCCACGGCACTTCAAAACAAAACGCCTGACGGCCTGGTAACCAATATCGACCATCTCGCTTCGGTAGTGTGCGTGAACGAATCTGATTTCTGGAAAGATTACTTGAGTCAGATCATGCGTTTGGATCACGTGCAAACGATTGGAGAAGAGTTCTTCCAGTCACTGAGTTCAGGCATGAAAATGCACGCCTTGTTTTCTCCGACAATTCACCTGAACAAAGTCATTGTCGAACCGCTGATGGATAAGCCCAAATCCTCACAAGTCGATGTATTTCTTCAACACAATTTGGGCACGGGAATTCAACACATCGCTTTTGAAGTAGAGGATTTGATTTCCGTGGTACGAGAATACCGAAAACGTGGCATCCAATTCACCCCTATTCCTGAACGCTATTACGAAAACTTACGAGTCGAATTTCCCGATCTGCCAATCGATTTGATGAAAGAAAATCAAATCTTGTGTGAAAAAGACAACGATAAAATTCTATTGCAAATTTTCACAGAACCCCTCGGTGATCGTCCAACATTATTTTATGAATTCGTTCAACGGGTGAATGACTACAATGGATTCGGGGCTGACAACGTTCGCCAACTTTTTAAATCCTTGGAAGTTCAGCTAGATGGCGAATCCTAGCGTCACCGACTGTTCTGGGTTACTTGGAACTCCAAACTCCATCTTTCAGCCTCAAAACCCCACCGAGCTCCGTACGTTTTTGAGCGATCATCCCAACCTTGCATTGCGCATTGGTGGTGGATTAACAGGCGTAAGTGGGGGGGCCGTCCCCGATGCTCATGAAACCTACATTGACCTGAGCCGATGTTCAGAGCTTTCGTGGTACGATCACGATTCGGGGATCGTGATTGCTGAAGCAGGAGCCACGATGCAATCCTTGCACGATCTAGCGCTGGAAGGAGGATGGCAATTCCCTGTGATGCCTGGCAGCAAGGAGAAGGCAACGATAGGTGGTATGGTGGCATGCAATGGTGGAGGACCCTTGTCCCTCAAATATGGCAAGATGGCGCACTGGATTTTGGGAGTCGACATCGTCAAACCCAATGGGGAGGAGCATCGTTGGGGAGGACCTTGTACCAAGGTATCTGAAGGATGCGATTGGAAATCGCTCATTGTTGGAAGCGAAGGCACGTTGGGCATCATCACGCGCGTCATACTCCGCTGTGCCCCTTCGCTTCCGAGCCTGCATCATTACCGGTTTGCCAGCGACGACTTTTTTGCACTTCTGCCCTTGATCCCGTCTCTCTTGCAACGCGATGCATACCTCATTGAAATCGCCGACGAACCCGCATTGAGGTTTTCATCCCAAGCTCCAGAAAGCGTGCTCTGGACTGCACTCCCGTCTCCGTGGACTGGTGAGCTCCCGAAAGGGATTCGCTGCCAAATATCTGAACCGAACCAACTCGACGAGCGATTTGCCATTGGCTATGGTCTCCAAGACTACAAACGGTTCATTGATTTGGATGTGTGCTTCCCCGTGAAAAATGCCTGCGCCGCCTTGCGTCAATTGCAAGGCTGGTTTGACTTGCATCAATTTGAGCATGTCTTCTTCGGTCATGCCGGGGACGGCAATTATCACATCCATGTGTTTTTCAATGACGATGTCGAAAAATGGCAAGGGCTCTGCCCCGAATTTGATGCCATGGTGCGCCATTTCGAAGGCCATTTATCGGGGGAACATGGCATCGGAAAAATTCACCGGAACCGCCTCAATCGACCCGTTGAATCCATTGAATCCGCAGCTTACATCGCCCTCAAAAACGTGCTCGACCCCGGTGGGCAATTACCAACAGCAACGTAATGGATGAGGCGATCTTCTTGTCCCTTCGACAAATTGATGAATTCCCCGAATGCGCATCGCCCGTTGACGAAGAATACCTGAGTCAATTCACCGATGAGCGGCGAAAGAAAGAGTCCATCGTCGCAAGACTGGAACTGAATCGTTTAGCGCTGCTTCATGCAAAATCCAGTCTCGCTCAACTCGGGTTTGCCAAGACCAAGAAAGGGAAGCCGATCATCGACAGCGAACTTCATTGTTCCATCAGTCATTCTGCCGGATGGGTGTTTGTTGGGCTGGGTTCCGTGCCATTTGGAATTGACATTGAGCAAATGAACGCAAGTGAATTTGAGTTCTTGGAGCATGCCTATTCAAAGGAAGAGTGGGATAGGGTCCGCGCACAACCAGAACAAGCCTTCATGGGCTTTTCAGTGAAAGAAGCTACCGCGAAAAAAGACGGAACGGGGTTTCTCACGGACCCTGCAACCATCCAACCCTCCAAGTCAGACCATGTTCAGGCCTTTCATATGGCCACAATCCAAGGCGAACGGTTCGTCCTAACCGTTTGCGCCGAGCGATGCGTCCCCGCTGATTTTGACCTGCCTCAGGGTATTCATTTGTCTGATTTTGACCCCGAGACTTAATGGAAGATTCAGCGCCAATCGAAACCGAATGGCAAAAGGAGCTCGACATCGCATCCTTGCTTCATTCATATGCCACCGGATCGACCGATGTACTGACCGTGATAAAACGGTGTCTCAATCGGATTGAAAAAGAAGATGGGAAATACCGGTCCGTCCTGCACATCAATCCTCACGCGCTCGAAGAAGCTCAAAAAATCGATGCTGAATTCAACTCCATCGGTCGACTCCAAGGTCCATTGCACGGCATCCCTGTCTTGATCAAAGCCAACATCAGAACAAAGGATGCCATGCCCACGTCCTGTGGTTCGGTGATTCTCGCGAATTATATGGCTGACGAGGACGCTGCTGTGGTTCAAAAACTGCGCGCTCAAGGAGCCGTTATTTTGGGCAAAACCAACCTTTCTGAGTTTTGCAATTACGTTTCAATTGAAACGAATTCAGGGTACAGTTCGCTTGGAGGGCAAACCCATTCCATTTTTGGACCAGATCATGCGGTTGGAGGCTCCAGCTCGGGATCCGCGGTGGCAGCCGCGGCCAACTTTTGCAGCTTCTCCATCGGGACAGAAACAGACGGGTCTGTGGTCTATCCCGCCGCTCACAATGGTGTATTTGCCTTTAAATCGGCGAAAACCGATGATATCAATGAAGGCATCATTGGAATTTCCAAGCACTATGATCAAGTCGGGATTCTCTCCTCGAGCCTCAAAAACCTCGAGTATGCGGTGCAGTGCTTAATTCAACCGCTTCCCTCCAGCCGTCCCACCTTGGCCTGGCTGGAAACAGCATCCTTCGGACAAGAGGCTTCAAGCGAAAACCGCATCAGTCGCTTGTCCACCACCTTAACACGCGCTGGAATTGCCTTGCAATCATGCGACATCGCTCAAGCAATTGAACCGCAATTCCCCGCATTTGACATCGTTTGTAAGACGGAGTTCAAACACGATATGGTATCCACACTTCCTCTACCCTTTGGTGAATTTTTATCCCAAAGTCGAAGCGGACTTCTGCATAAGTTTCACCCCGACATCGGAGAGATTGAACGGTCATTGGCATCTGAGCATGCGGAAGACGGTTCCTATGCCGCTGCACTCAGCCAACTTTTGGATTTTAGAAAAGACTGGGAAAATCGGTTGCAAAAAGCCGGCAACCCCATCCTTATCGCTCAAACGACAGGACCTTCGGAAATTGCCTCCATCGCCACACTGTTGGGTTTGTCCCACATCGTAGTTCCCTGGCATGATCCGGAGTCCTGCCTTCCAATCGGTATTTCTGTGATGGCGCAAACTGATTCACTGATTGACGTGGTGCGCATCATCAATTCCTTGAATTAAATAGCATGGTTGTATGGCCATTGTGATTTAATTTTCTACGTTCCAATGAAGCCATACTTGCCCATAGAAATCCACGCGCAACGATTGGCTGATAACGTCCGTTTTTTGGATGATTTCTTCTCCGAGCGCGCCATGACCTGGACTTTTGTGATAAAGGCGTTTGAACGCGTAACGCCCGACGTTTTTGCACAACTATCCGGTGTGCCATGCGCAAGCGTCGCAAGCGCACGTCCCGATCTTCTGCTTGCCTATCGGGAATTCCATCCGCACGTAGAAACTTGGTGGCTCAATTACGAAGCAAAACCGTGCACATACGATTGGGTCAACGTCAACCTAACGCACATGCCGACGACAGGGAAAGACTGCCCGATGGTTCTTTTGGACGAACTGCGCGAGGGGTGTGACCCTGAGGTTGCACACCGGCTCATTGATCAAAAGAACTGCACCCACGTTGGCGCATATTTAAATTGTGCTGAGTTGCCCGCAGTTTCATTCCTAGACCGTTGGAAACGGTTGGGGTATGGGCCGCAACTGAAGCAAAGCCTCGGAACCTCTGTCTCTTTCCACCAAGTCGATCAAATGCAAGCGGCGGGTGCAAACCACTACCGCATTGGGGAATTGGCCATCACGGGCCGTGACTTGCTCACACAAAAACCGATCCCAGGCATGCGACAGGATGCTATCACCCCATCCGAATCCCGCACCTTTTTATTCAATTAGAAACCTCATGAAGATCATTTCAAATTTTATTGGAACGGAGTTCATTCAGCAAATTCTGAAAGAAAACGCCGACCTGATGTATGACAACATCTGGCGATCCAACCTTGGATGGCAAGAAGAAATCGTGTCGCCCAGTGGAGTGGTCCTAATCCGAAGCCTTGCCCCTAGTCACATCGACTTGCTTACAGAGGCCATGCGCCGCCACGGCTTGATCCAGGCAGACCAAAAGATTGAGCTGGATGCCCAAGCGTATGTCTGGCATAGGCTGAGCTACATTCCTTGGCACAGCGATAAGGACAGCGATGACGAAGTTCGGTTTGCTGCCACGCTTTATTTGAATTCAGAATGGAATGAAGACTGGGGAGGGCTGTTTTTGTACAAAAAAGACGGAGGAATTCGGGCGGAAGCACCCGCTCATGACAAGTTGGTTTTCAACGACCAAAATTTCCCGCACGCCACCACAATTTTATCCGTTGACGCACCGTACCGGCATTCTGTTCAACTTTTTTGGAAGGTCAAATCTTGAAAGCGGCGCGCACAAGATCAGCATACGAACCCTGCAAAGGTTCGACATGATCCGATAAAATTTTGACTTCTCGCACCTGTTCCAAACACCGGGCGAAGGCATAATGATCACTCAGGAGTGAAAAAGGGCGCGATGTATGGAGATCGTTTGGGTGGGTGTAGCCCTTGGTGACTTTGATTATTCGATGGCCTCCGACTGCTTGAATCAAATCTGGCTCCCAATCCACGGCCAAACAAGAACCCCGTTCCTCAGACCAAATCACATTGCGCACGCACAGGTCACCATGAACCAGGTCCATGCAATCTTTGGCATCCAGCGCCTCTGCAAGTAGCATCCAATCCAGCTCATCCCCTCCGCGGTGCACAGACCGTGCATCGGCTATCCACTCTTGTGTGCAAATGACTCGCTCGTCTCGCCAGTCAAACCGCATGGTTGGGAATGCCCGCCAATCTTTGGACAATTTTTCAATGGCCGCGCACCGATCTTCAATTTCTTTTGGAGCACTGAGCAAGCTCGCCAATTCCCAGTACCTGACGTGCTGCTTGCACATCACATGTTGCCTGAATCCAAATCGCCTGAATCGAATCCTTGGCTCGTGCCGGCAAAAGGCAAAGAAATTCCCAAATAAGCTGCGAGCAAACTGCTTGTATCTTCAGCAAACCAATCGAAATCATTGATGGAAGTGAATGCCTTCCCTAGTTCTTGCATGTCGAAAAGTAACCCCCTCGGCAATTGGGTGTAGATCGCAAAGAAGTCCCAAAACTCATCAGCAAAGGAGCTCCAGTCCCCTTCGCATGCAGTCTCGACATAATCCAAGAGGAGACCGCGAACGAAGTCTACATCGGCCTCATCGATTGAGGTTCCTGACTTATCCACTTGCAAATTGAGGCGCACAAACATTTGCTTTGTGGTATTCGCTTGCTCTGCTATGTCGACATTCAAATCCACAATTCGATCCCCAAAATGCGCTTCAATTTCGGTCTTCTTTACGGAGTGGCAAGCGTAAGGCAAGGTCATGACCATGGCCGTATTCTGTTCGTAAAAGACGGTGAGATCACCCCATGGATTAAGTGGTTTCCCTTGCTGTTCATCCGTCGCGACACCCATGCTTTCCATCTTAAAGTTCAGCTCAAACAGCTTGCTTTCTAACCGTCCGATTACCATGCTCAAAATGCTGGGAAATACGTCCAAAGAGCTCTGATTTGCGTCATAGTTCGCTGCAAATTTGAACTTGGTATTGTAGCCATGCACCGCCATGAAATCCATCATTTTCTTTCCATGGTTTTCGTACCCCAGTGGATATTCCGTGTTTTTGGAAAAAATCTGCTGTGTCACAGGAAAATGCGATACCGCATATTTTTTCATATTCGCAGCAAATTCCGAGTAGAGCACATCCAAATTCGATATCCCTAAGCCGTGGACCATCCGCAACGATCCTGTCTCAACTCCATCCAGTATGTCCCACTCCATCCGCTCCAGAAGGATGGAATACACGTACTTGTCCTCAATCCGACTTTTCTCATCCCATTCTATTCCACTGTAGGATAAGGGAGATTCTTCAAATTTGTAGCCCGTACTGACCTCTCCCAATTTTGATGCTTCAGTAAACGGAGCCCATATCAAGTTTTCCAACGCAAAATCAAAGTCGTCCGAACCGCGGTACGTTCGATAGAAACTCACCCCTCCAGGAATCACCCTCACCATCATTCCCGATCGCGTGTTCTCATATACGAACCCAATCCACGACTGAATGGCTGGATGAAGTTGAGCGATGGTTTCTTCGTCGTTCAGAATGGTAATGGAGTTGTTGCCATTTCGAATGGCCTCTTCGCTCAGCTCAGAAGCTTTCGTGTGCAAGGTGAGTTCTCCTTCCACCGAACCGACGACGAGGCACCAATCCTGAGGGATTTGGTCAAGCTGTTCCAAAAACAACCGCCGTTCGGTATCGCTCATGAACACCGTTCCGATGTAATCGGGGACAATGACACGGTGATGATTCCGAATGACAACTGACCCGTCGTACATGATTCGAGGGTCCCAAACATCCCCTGAAAAAACGGAAATCGCAGCGGAAATAGGAAGGTCGTAAATAAGTGCCGTGCACCAGAGCGGGTTCGTTTCGGACAACCGGCTGAGAAATCGGAGATACCAATTTTCCCAATCTCCTGATAAATGGATGGTGGCGGAGCGGGGCACGTCAGGGTTTTGGTTGAGGCCGTGCATGAGATGAGCGACAATGGGCGCCAGTTGCACCTCATCCAGAGAAACATCAGGGACCGAAACCAAGCTCAGATTTTCAGCATTCTCCGTGAAATAATCCAGGATAGTTTGTGTGGACTCATTGGTTTCTTCCCGGTAATTCAGGGCCTGGAAAAGCGTGAATCCTCGGGTCAACTGAGGCAGCTCCCGGTTATTTTCCTTCCACTCGCGAACGGCTAATGCATACGTTGGGTTCAATGAAATCGATGGTTGATCTCCCGAAGTTGGTGGCGCAGGCAGTGCCTTCAACTCCGCCTCGAAACATGCCGCTATTTCGTCGAATGAGCAGGTCATCTTGTCAATCGACTTCACCACCCATTCAGCATCCTTACGAATCGCACAATGAATCAGGCGCAAATCATCCAGCCGCTCCAATGCGTCGCAACCATCCAAATCCAGTGTGTGAAGAGCGGTACATTGAGACAACGCCTCAGGCAAGACTGAGCATTGAACCCCCTTTAACCCGACGCTTGTTAGCCGGCTCAGGTCCAGAGAGGCGTCGTAATTGGCGCCTTCCATTGGCTGAGCCAATAACCTCAAAACGCTGTACGTCCCATGCTCGCTTCGCCATCCGTCCTTCTTTATTATGGCCTCCGCTTCCTCTAGCAATGCTGGATCAAATGCCAATTGAATCTTTTCGCCGTTCACACGGGTCTTCCAGCCTTTGAGGCAGGTAGAATAGACTTCCGGATCATTGGCATTCAAAACCCAATCGATCGCTTCATCAATGCGGTTTACATCATCCGAGTGGAACCGTTCGCGAAGTTCTTCGTAGTTCATGGATTTCCATTGTTTGTTCAAATCAAAAGTATCGAAATCTTGAAATCGTGCGCTTCGAACATTTCAACAACTTACTCCTAGCGACCGGCGGAAGTAAGTTGAAGCATTGCCTCCCGCCTCTCTTGAATCTTCTTCAAGTCGCGAATGCAAATTCGAACGACCTCTTTCCAAGCCAATGTCTCCGGTATTTTCTTCGATTGATATAAAAAAACAGCGCCAAATCGATTGAATTTCTTCCGTTTGGGGTTCGGGTACAGTTTCCCTTCGCCAAATTCCGCTGGGAATTGGAACCATTGCTGTGCATCAAGCAATGCTCTAGCGTATCGCTCTGTGTTATCTCCTGTGTTGTCCTCGACAACCAGGCGGTATTGATTGCCCTGAATCTGAATCCCAATGGACAACTGCGGCTGAATCACATATTTGATATCCAGAAAACCCGTGGCGCGGGTCATCCCAGAGTTAACGAATACCGTAGGAACGTCCAATTCCCAATCAATTTTGGACCGGTTTGGAGCCATCTTAAACCCTGCCACCTCGGCAGCATGCCAAACCACCTTTGCCATACCGGCATATTTCTTCTTGAGGTAAAAATCGTCCAGGCGGTATTCATCTAACGCACGAAGGATGGGATTGGATGCCAAGCAAAAGTCGAAAAACTGAGAGTCATGGATTTCGGAACGCTTTTCAATTTCCACGAGTGCGTTCACAAGCAGTGCATAATCCTGAAGGATGTTCCGAAGGTATTCGCTCGTCGTTTCTTGGGCGCACGTTTCGATGAATGACTGCACGTCACCAAACGAGAGCGTGCGCCATTGCGAAGGCACTTCATCCATCTCGCTCAAACTCAGCAGCACACAGGTCGCATTCTCAGGCTTCTTGGCTGCATAGGTTTCCAGTTGGTCCCGCCTTGGCAAACTCTTGACTTTGTTTTCAATCCAAACATGCCACAACTGTTCGTCTGCTGATGCGCCCTCAGCTTGGAATGTAAGCCACACGTCAATGTTCTGCTTTTCCCGAAACACCGAATCCTTGCGGCGAGGATCAAAAACGTACCCTTCCGGAACAAAGTGGCCCAAAAACGCCGTCGTCGATGCAGCCCACTCTGGCTGCTCAAAAATCCAAGCCAAGAAATTCGAATGAAAAAGCTCTTTCGATCCCAATGAAAAATGAAAGACCGGTGAAGCTCCTAAACGCTTCAGAAGATCGAAAAACTCCTCCTTTGCCTCAAGCATTTCAGCTTTTATTTAAAATAACCAATGCGGCAATGACTCCTGGAATCCAGCCAAAACACGTGAGAAGTGCGACAATCAGAATGCTCCCACAGCCCCTATCAAAAACGGCCAATGGAGGAAAAACAATTGCCAATAAAACCCGAATTAAACTCATGAAGTAAGACGTTATGGAGTGACGTTGTTGCAATATCTGCAATTAACCCCATTGTTCGCACAACATCGCTTTCTGATCATTCAACTCCCAACCGCAGCCACTGCGACTTCAAGCGGTATTTTCCAGTTTGAATGCTCGCGCTACAAATGGACTCCAGTATTTATTGACCAATTGCATGATTACAAATCCAAAAACCGCTGCAATTGTCCACTCCAAAGTGGAAAATGTTCCGTGGTCGACCACCCACTTATCAGACCAAAACCCCCACAAATTTGAGAAGCCTTTTTCTTCAAAATAGGCCGAAATGATTTCGACCGACATCAATCCTGCAACCCAGGCAACGCCCACGCTCAAAATTTCAAAAAGCACCTTGAGTGCAATGGTTTTAAACTTCTGCATTAAATTTTTTTAAATGGTAGGGCATTGAGGTCACTCGTTACATCTGTTTTAACGTGCGCTGTGGAATGAAGAAAATCCCGATGCAAAGGAACGTTACGATGATATTGCTGTAGGCAATAAAGTCTGCGTGCTGCTCGATCAATGTCTTCTCATCTCCACTCCATATCAATTCCGTTGCCGCCCCAACAATGGATGTCGACCCGATGTTCCATGAGCCCAAAGTCCATCCCTCCTCCTCCAAACTGAAAGCGTAGTACTTGATGCCCAAAAACAAAGAGATGACGATTCCCGCCAAGCTAAACCACAGGTATTTCTTGCCACTCGATTTCCGTTTGACAGCCAAAAACAACAACGGCAAGCCCATGAATGCTAGAAGCAAAAATTTAATCCAATCAAACAAAAACAAGAAGAAGTGGGACAAAGCGTACAACAGGACAACCAATACGACAACCCCGACAGCCTTTAGATTTTGACTCATCACTTGCGTTTATTGCGAGGGACGGAAGCTATGAAAAACCGTGAAAATGTCCAAAGAATGTCTGTGAATAGCGCGTGAGATCAGCAAGAGATATCCAAATTAGCGATGCATCTTCTCAAATGATGCGGTGAATTCCCTTCGCTCGCTTTATTTTCGCTCTGCTGTAAATGCACAGCAACTCGATCTTGTTCGCCGTAGGAATGATGCAGGCAGGGCGAACGGTCACACGACAACCAACTATCACGTTGAAATGAGCGACTTGGAAAACAGCACACCAGTATACCTTGGGGCACAGCCCTTTCACACTTCGACCACCGCCACTTCCGGTGAGGAAGTGACCATCGACGGCGAGACGTACTACAAAATCAGCACGGTTCATCGCATGCGTCCCTTCTTCATGAGCATTGTCAGCCACTCAGACCATTGGATGTTTTTGGCGAGCAACGGTGGACTGTCCGCAGGAAGGGTCAACAGCGACTTTGCCCTATTTCCCTATTACACGGACGACAAGATCACGGAAGCCGCAGAAACGACGGGCAGCAAAACCATCGTATTGGCTGAATCCGATGGGCGTCGCTTGCTCTGGCAGCCTTTTTCAGAACAAAATGCGGGAGTGTATACCATTGAACGCAACCTGTACAAAAACACGTGCGGCAACAAGGTCATCTTCGAAGAAATTAACCACGACCTCGAATTGACCTTCAGCTACCAATGGGCTGCGAGCGAGCGTTTCGGATTCATGCGGCAGGCACGACTCAAGTCTTCCGCATCAAAAGCCACGAAAGTGAGTGTGCTCGACGGGGTTCAAAATGTCCTTCCGCACGGTGTGCCGGAAGGATTGCAACGCGGCAGCAGCAACTTGGTGGACGCCTACAAAAAATGCGAGTTAGAGGCTGGCAACGTGGGCATTTATGCGCTGAGCGCCATCATCTCCGACAAGGCAGAGCCCAGTGAATCTTTAAAGGCAAACGTCATTTGGT
>DBBR01000094.1 GCA_002292325.1 Flavobacteriales bacterium UBA979
CAATTGCAGAAATGGAGCAGACGGGACCCCAAGAGGGTGTAAAAGCAATGGAAATTGTGGTGTGGGAGGCTGTGGGCCTTTGACCGTCTTTGATTGGCTGGAGGGCGTTGCGATTCCTTCGGGACAGCGTGCTTTTGATATTGTGGAGGTGCGATTCAAGGCGAATCGCAAGGGATTCTACCGTCGGTCATCTAAACTCGAAGTGCATGTTGGCGATGTGGTCGCATTGGATGCGGACCATGGAGTGGACATTGGAGTTGTGAGTCTTTCGGGTGAATTGGTTCGTGCTCAAATGAACGCCAAAGGCGTCAAAGACGACCACGAGATTAAACGCATCGAACGCAAGGCGACACAGGAGGACATTGACTTGTGGCAGAAATCCAGCATGCGGGAACCCGATACCATCAAAGAAGGACGAAAAATCATCAAGGATGCGGGCCTGCAGATGAAATTGGCGGACGTGGAATACCAAGGAGATGGCAAAAAAGCCACTTTTTACTACACAGCAGAGGATCGGGTTGATTTCCGTGAATTGGTCCGTGAATTGGCAACAGCTTTTGGTGTTCGGATTGAAATGCGGCAAATTGGTGCACGGCAGGAAGCTGCACGTATTGGGGGAATTGGAGTTTGTGGCCGAGAATTGTGTTGCTCAAGCTGGCTCAAAGATTTCCGAAGCGTGAGTACATCGGCGGCCCGTTATCAGCAAATGTCATTGAATCCACAAAAGCTTGCTGGACAATGCGGCAAGCTGAAGTGCTGTTTGAATTTTGAGTTAGATCAGTATGTAGAGGCCGTCAAGGACTTCCCTTCACCCAATGCCAAAATCAAACTGAAGAAAGGAACGGCCTTTGTTTTCAAAATGGATATTTTCAAGCGGCTCGTTTACCTCATTGCTCCAGATAGTGGCAACAATGGGCCAATGCCTGTTTCGTTGGAAGATATGCAGGAGCTCATGGCGATGAACGAACGCGGAGAATACCCGCAGAGTCTAAGTGAGTTTGCTTTAGAGGAGAAGCCGGATGAAGTGGATGAGGTGTATTCCAACGTTGTTGGTCAGGACAGCTTGACACGATTTGACGAGGAGCGCCGCCGAAAGAACCGTCCGAATCGCAATAAGCGCCGCAAGCCTCATAGCCAAGGGGGAAAGAAATCGGCCAAGGCTCAATCCAAGGGAGCAGAAGGGGCATCAGGTAAGGACTCGCAATCGGGAAAGTCTGCGTCATCGGGCAAGTCCAATAACCGCCGCCGCCGTCCAAAATCCGATAAGCCTAAGAGCTCTTGAAGGCATCCGAACAATCGAGTGGCTTGTTCCTAACGGTGTGTGCGATGACGCTGTTGGCGTGCGGAACAGATGCATTTTTTGCAGGATCGAAGCCCATTGAGATGAATCCAGGATGGCAGTCTGAAGATGCGGCCGTCTTCGAATGGCAGGTGGTAGATACGCTCGAACGTTACGATTTTTTCGTTGATTTGAGGCACGACCAACAGTATCCATTCAGCAACATTTACCTTTTTGTTGATTTTACGTTTCCCAATGGCCGCATGCTAAAAGACACCCTGAGTTGCGAACTTGCAGATGATAGGGGCAATTGGCTAGGTTCAGGTTTTGGCAACATGGTGGATCACCGAATCGGCTTTCGCCGGGCGACAGGATTTCCTCTGACAGGTGACTATTCACTTGCGATTGCTCATGGCATGCGAATCGATCCTTTGCCGGGCATTTCGGATGTGGGCTTCCGCCTGGAGCCTGCACCAAAGCCATAGTTTCATTCAGAAGAAGGGAGGTTTACGGGCTCGCCAAAAACGACGGCTCCGTTGTTGTTCGTCCATTCTTCCATGCCTCCGACAAGATCTATGATGTAGGGGTGGCCAATGATCCTGAGTTCTTCGGTTATGACGCCACTTCGCCCTCCTGCTTCGCAATAAACAAGGATGGGCCGATTGTTAGGCAGCGATTTTAGAGGTTCGAGACGGTCATCCCAATCGTATGAAATGAAGGCAGCGCCTTCGAGGTGACCTGCATCCCATTCGTTATCAGAACGTACGTCGATGAGGATAGCGGTGGGCAGGGCAGCTTGCAGCGAATCCAGCTGCAATATGGAGATTTCTTGCACTTGCGCAGGAGTACTTAAATCGCTCGCAGGCGTGTCTCCGGTTTGACAACTTATCCAGCCAAGGGCAATGCATGCGCTCATGAGCGCAACGGTGGTAATGCTCTTCATACTGTAAAATTAGTGCTTCATGGATGGATGTTATCAATGCCTGGAAAATTTGGTAAATTGCGTCCTCAAGAATTGAAACCATGTTGTCAAAAATTATACAGCCCAAGGGGCTGTTGACGTTGCAGCTGCTGATTGTTTGTGGATTACTCTCTGCCCAAGGTCAAGGGACTCCACCTGAAATTAAATATTGCGGACAATGGATGATGGAGGCGGCCTTTTTTCGGGCGCATCCCGAAGCGCGAGAACAGGCAAACCATGATGCCCTGAGATTGGAGGCCGAGACCACTAATTTCACGGATGCGAACAGGGATGAGTTGATCGTAATTCCGGTTGTTTTTCACGTGATCCATTACAACGGACCGGAAAACATCAGCGAGGAACAGGTTCTGAGTGGCATTGAGGTGATGAACGCGGATTTCCGAAAACTCAACAGCGACATTGATGACGTAATTGATGATTTCTCAAATGTGGCATCCGACACCGAAATTGAATTTCGGTTGGCACAAATTGATCCGAACGGCAACTGCCATACCGGAATCAATCGAATTGTGTCGCCCTTAACCTACGTGGGCGATGGCGATGTAAAGGATTTGATTCAATGGCCACGTAACAGCTACCTGAACATTTGGGTGGTTGAGAATGCCAATGGCGCAGCGGGATATAGCCTCTACCCAAGTTCCGTCAATGGCAATCAAGGGGCTGGCAACGACGGCATCGTAGTCGCCCATGATTACACAGGCAATATGGGAACGAGCAATATTTACCGTTCGAGGACTTTAACGCATGAAGCGGGACATTGGATGAACTTGCGCCATACGTGGGGCAATTCCAACAACCCCGGCGATTCTGAGAACTGCGATATGGATGACAACGTGGATGATACGCCGACAACAAGCGGTTGGACATCCTGCAACGTCCTCGGAGAAACATGTGGCTCGCTGGATAATGTTCAGAATTATATGGAGTATTCATACTGTGGACGGATGTTTACAGATGGACAGCGTCTTCGCATGAGGGCTGCTATGAACAGCAGCACGGCACAAAGAAATCAACTTTGGACTCCTGCCAACTTGGAGGAAACGGGTGTGAGCCTGGAACCGATTTTATGCGAGGCAAGCTTTTCCGCTTCTCGCCAAACCATTTGCGTAGGGGATTCTGTTCAATTTTTTGATGAGAGTTTTCATGGCGTGACGGGTTGGGAATGGGATTTTGGAGACGGCATTACGGCTGCCGGTGATGCTCCTTGGCATGTATTTGACGACGCGGGAATTTTTGATGTGACGCTGACCGTGACAAACGGCAACGATGAGGTATCCTTGACGGAAACCTCCTTCATCCAAGTGTTGGAAGTTGGAGCAATGGCCACCCCTTTTGAGGATAGTTTCGAAGCACCTGAATTGAGTGAAGATTGGTTCATGGTCGATGTTTCCAACGATGGAGATGGCTGGGAACTCACATCTGTTGCGGCATTTACTGGCGAGCAAAGTTTGCGCATTCACAACTGGTCGAACGGCATTGAATTCAATAAAGATTTATTGATCACGAGCTCCATGGACATGTCGCAGGCTGCGGAGATTCAGGTCTCTTACAAGTGGGCGTATTGTTTCAAGGGAACGGACGAAGACGAGGATGATACCGATGATCGGTTAAAAGTCTATGCTTCCCCCAATTGCGGTGAATCATGGAGTCTTCGGAGAATGCACAGAGGGTTTACAGACTTGCCATCTGCTCCTCCGCATCCTTTCGTTTTCACTCCAAACGGCCCGGATGAGTGGAACAGCTATACGCTCAACATACCATACGAGCAATTTTTTACGGAGAACTTCCGTCTGAAATTTGAATTCGAAAGTCGGTTGGGCAACAACATATTCTTGGATGACATCAACATCGAAGTACTCACTCCTGCTGATGTGTTAGAGCGCGAACTGACGAACGGAATTGAATTGAACGTATATCCGAATCCGGCGACCAATTCAGCGGCGCTGGAGTTCGCGACAAATCGCCCTTACGATGCCTTGAGATTGGAAGTGATGGACCTGACGGGACGATTGGTTTGGACGGGGTTCAATGGTTCCTTGCCGATGGGAACGCAACGGTTTGAGCTTCCTGTGGCTTTATTTGCTCAAGGGACTTACATGGTTGTAGTAACCGCAGAAGGACGTCCATTTTCTGAACGTCTTTTGGTAAAGTAACAAGGATTTGTTCCATGAAAAACGGCCGCTCGAAGCGGCCGTTTTTGATTGTACCTGGGCGATAGGCACAGGGATAGAATCACTGATGGATTGTGTTTAGCTTTTGGAGCCGACCAAAACGGTCACGCACCCCTCGTGGGATATGGCCGATTTCGATTCGGGAACTTGCACGTGAATTTGCAGTTGCTGCGTGGTCTCGACTTTAAAATCGACGTAGTTCACGTCGGGTTCGTTCTTGCTGCTATCAAATAAACGCTTGCCCCTGCCATCATTGATTTCGTATGCAACTTCACCAAGGACGGGATGACTGCAAACAATGAGTCGGTAGTCTTGTCCGGCCAAAAAGGTGAGCATAAGCTCGGCTTCATCACCTGGAATAAGGATGGCGCTGTTGTAGTTGTCGTTCTGAATGTAGCCGTCCAATGTGGAAAGGCAGTTTTTCTTTGTAAACGACCGACACTGTGCGTCGGCAGTTGTTGCAAAGAGCCCGAAGGCCAAAAGGAGGATTATCGTATGTTTCATCGTACTTCTTGGCTAATTATTGAATGCATCCGTTTCGAACAGCTTCCACTGCGGACGCAATTGCACTGATGGTCGCATCGTCTGCACTAAAGGTTGGTCCACCGCCAATCACAAACCCACCGGATTCTTCACGGGAAGTGGTGCCTTCACCTTCGTCACTGTTGACGCCTTCGAAGGCGGATTTAATTTGGTTCATGGAAGCAAGCATTCCTGCTAACGCCGGTGTTTGCTCATAACTTGAGCAGAGTCGCATGACATCGTCAAGCACCAGTTTCTGTTCCGCAATGCGCATTTTTAATTCGTCAGGAGCCTCATCAAGGTGACGCGTCGCGAGGTAGAGTCCTTCGACCCATCCTGAAGCGACAACAAGTCCTGCAAGATCTTCTTGACCGTTGAATTTAAGCTGTTCATTCAGTGCGTAGAAAGTGTCCGATACGATGTCGATTAAAATCCCTCGTTCGTTCCGATTGGCTTCGACCTCGGACATGACTTCGTCACTTAAAACGTTGCTAATGCCCAATTCTTCGCTGAGCGATTTGATGGCGGACAGGTAATCCAGGCTTGCGGAATTCTCTTCGAAAATGGTCGCGTAACTTAAATCAGCCCCGTAGATGCCCAAGTTCATCGCTTGAGCGTCGCTGGTGGTGTAATTGGCAGCCCGGTCAGCTCCATTCAAAACATCTGAATGGAATTGCGCTCCACTTCGCTTGATTAAGGAGGCGGTTTCCATGGGTGACGGAGCTGCATGAAAAATCTTCGTCAGCGTATTTTCACGAGAGGTCACGGCCATGCCATCTGCATCCATGCCGTCTGCATCCGAGTGTTCGTGATCATGTGCAGCATGATCGTGCCCGGCATGGTCCTCTTGACTGCCTCCGCATCCGGTGGCTAGAAATGCACCCAATCCGATGAGGATAGGAAGTGCTTGAATTCGTTGATTGAAACGCATTTTTATAGATCTGGATATTGAAGTCCAAGATGCTTCTCACCGGGCACCTATACGCAGGGGCAGCGAAAAAGTTCCACACACGCTAATGTTTATCTCAAAAGCGAACCCGTTCTCAGTGTGCCTCGAGCCAATTTTGACCAAAGGACATCTCGACGATCAATGGAACATCCAGCGTTACTGCGCTTGACATGGCCTCTGAAATCATGGTTTCAAGCTGCTCAATTTCGTTTTTCGGCACATCAAAAACCAATTCGTCATGCACTTGCATGATCATGCGGGTCTTCATTTTATTCTCCGTCAGTGCCTTGGTCATTCGCACCATGGCCACTTTTATAATGTCCGCTGCCGACCCTTGGATAGGCGCGTTGACTGCATTTCGCTCAGCGAAAGCGCGTACGGTTGCATTGTTGGATTGAATGTCGGGCAGGTATCGTCGGCGACCGAGCACGGTCTCCGCATATCCTTTCTCCCGAACGGATTCAACACATTCCGCCGTGAAAGCCTTGAGTTGAGCAAACTGAAGGAAGTAGGCATCGATGATTTCCTTGGCTTCACGACGTGGAATCCCGAGGTTTTGGGCCAGTCCAAATGCTCCTTGACCATAAAGAATTCCAAAGTTGACGGCTTTGGCCTTGCCGCGCATCGCCCGGTCGACGCTTTCCGGCTCAACGCCAAATACCTTTGCTGCAGTGGCGGTATGCACGTCGTGCCCTTGGATGAAGGCATCGACGAGGCCTGAGTCTTTGCTCAAGGCAGCGGCAATACGCAATTCAACTTGGCTGTAATCTGCGGCGACCAGCACGTGATCTTCATCCCGAGGGATGAATGCCTTCCGGATAGCGCGTCCCTCTTCTGTGCGGATTGGGATGTTCTGGAGATTGGGATCTTTTGAACTCAGCCGCCCGGTTGCTGCCACGGTTTGTTGGTAGGTGGTGTGCACCCGCCCCGTTCCTTCAAAAACCAGTTTAGGCAACGGATCCACATAAGTGGATTTTAATTTTTTCAATTTGCGGTACCGAAGTACGGCGGGCACAATGGCATGGGCCTCCTTTATTTTTTCGAGCACCTCCTCACCCGTAGGGTACTGACCTGTTTTGGTCTTCTTGATTTTAGCCTTGATTTCCAAGGTTTCAAAAAGAATGGGTCCGAGTTGCTTGGGGCTGTCTATGTTGAATTCTTGCCCTGCGTATCCATGAATCTCTTCCGTCAGAATGGCGATTTGGTGTCCCAGTGCAATGCTGTAGTTGGTTAGCTCAGTGGAATGAATGCGGACGCCTTCCAATTCCATGTCTGCCAAGATCTTGACCAACGGCATTTCCACGGTACGGAAGAGATCCATCGCAGCGACCTCCTCAAGCTGGGGAGTAAATCGCTCGCACAATTGGAAGGCGACGTCGGCGTCTTCGCATGCATAGTCCCTCAAAGATTCTACGGACAGATCCGTCATTGATTTTTGGTCCTTGCCCGCTTTGCCAATGATATCGGTGATGGGAATGGTGGCGTAGCCTAATTCAATCTCTGCAAGGCGGTCGAGTTTATGTGATGATTCAGGTTGAATCAAATAATGCGCCACCATGGTATCAAAGATGCGGTTGTGAAATTCGATTCCACGCCGATGAAGGATTTTGTAATCGAATTTGAAATGATGCGCAATGGCCTCTTTGGTAGAATCTGCGAAAAGCGGTTGAATTTTCTCCATGAGCTCAGACTCCGTCCATTGGTCCGCAACCGCAGGAACCCACCAAGCCTTGCCGGTGGCATGAGAAAAAGAGATGCCCACCAGGGAAGCTCGAAGCGTGTCCAGCGATGATGTCTCGGTGTCAAAAGCGAATTGGGGCGCCGCCATCAACACTTCCAGCATCGCTTCCAGTTCTGGAAGGGTTTGAACCAGTTGATAGTCCGTTTCTCGATCGTTGAGGGACAGGTACCCCGTCGCACCTGCTGGATTCATGAAAGCTTCCCCCGCCGCAGCATTTGCGGGAGTGCCAAACAAATCAAGCTGTGCAGCTTCTTCTGTGTTCGATGTTAATGCAGTCGATTGAGGAACATTCGGAGTTGCTTTTGGGGCCTCACTGCCTAAAATTCGCTGGGCCAGCGTGCGGAATTCCAAGTCCTCCAAGGTTCCACGCAATGCGTCTGATTTGGGAGGTTCCATGACCATTAGATCCCAATCGTATTCCATCGGAATGTCCAAGCAAATTGTGGCCAATTCGCGAGATAGTCGGGCTAAGTCAACATTTTCTTCTACCCGTTCGCGGAGCTTTCCTTTGAGCTCTCCCGCATGTTCAATCACACCTTCCAAGTCGCCATATTGCTTCAATAGCTTGGATGCGGTTTTCGCTCCAACTCCCGGAATGCCCGGAATGTTGTCAACGCTGTCGCCCATCATCCCGAGTAAATCAATGATTTGTAATGGATTGTCCACTTCAAATTTCTCTCGAATTTCATCGATCCCCCAAACTTCGGCAGGGTTGCCACTGCGACCCGGTCGGTACATGCGGATGTTCTCCGTTACGAGCTGACCGAAATCTTTATCAGGTGTCATCATATAGACGTCAAACCCTGATTTTTCAGCTTTTTTTGCAAGAAATCCAATGATGTCGTCGGCTTCATACCCCACCTTGCTAATGGAAGGAACATTTAGCCCTTCCAAGACCTGCAATATCCAAGGCACAGATCGTTTGATGTCTTCAGGGGTCTCGTTCCGATTCGCCTTGTATTCAGGATAAGTTTCATTGCGAAAAGAGCCTCCGGGAGCGTCAAAAACAACCGCTAGATGCGTTGGGGATTCTTTTCGAATGACTTCAAGTAGTGCGTTTGTGAATCCAAAAATGGCACTGGTGTTCAAGCCCTTCGAATTGATCCTGGGATTTTTGAGGAACGCGTAGTACGCTCTGAAAATTAACGCGTAGGCGTCAATGAGAAATAGCTTGCGTTCGGAAGGGGCGGTGATCATGTCAGGTACGGTCCGATGTGTTCCATCGAAGGTACCACGTAGCGATCAAAATTACCCTGAATTTCTAGGCCGTTTATACACGGGAACCGTCGAACACGGCTCACCATAAAAAAGAGATTGAACCTCCGGTTGAAGGCGTCGAATGATCAAGGCCAAAGCCTCGGCGGTAGTCCCCATGGAGCATCCCTTGATGACAACGCGACCGTCTCGATAAGGAGAAAGATCCATTTCCTCGATGGCATGAATAAGGCGCTGAACTCTTACGGTTGCAGGAGGCCCGACGTGCACATGCGCTCCCAAAGCTGTCAGCCGGGAAGTGGCCAACATCCACGCCCAATCCGGTACAATGGCATCCGCGCTGCAGTGAAGGGCAACTACATGGCCTTCCCATTCAGGGGAATTCAGTTCTCGCATTGCGTTTCGAAAAGCCTTTTCTTTCAGGACCAATCCCATTTCAAGATGATCGGCCAAATCCAGTTCCACCGCGTGCGTGGTTGGCATAAGGTCGTCTAAATCCAATGCGATGAGTCCGCTTTCATCCACGCGATTGCGGATTGAGTCAGAGGCAAATTCAGGGGATTGATCCACGGGTCAGGCGCGTTGAATTGATCGCGCCGATCCTGCACCAGCGGCGGCTAACATTTCTTCAGCTGTGGCCAATATCGCCGCGGAATCATACTTATTCTCGGCATACAGCTCAGCCTGCGTTCCATGCTCTACATAGGCATCGGGCAGTCCCAATCGCTTTACTGAAGCGCGGTAATTGTTGTCGCCCATGAACTCGAGCACGGCACTTCCAAAACCGCCCATGACACAGCCATCTTCCAACGTGATAACATGATCGAATTGGCCGAAGATTTCATGCAACATGATTTCATCCAAGGGCTTGACAAACCGCATATCATAATGGGCTGCATCGATGCCGCGTTTTTCCAACTCCAAGATGGCCTCTGTTGCTTGGGTACCGATGGCACCAATGCTGAGAATGGCGAGGTCTTTTCCTGTTTTGATCCGTCGACCTTGTCCGAGGGGAATGGCCTCAAAGGGCTGCTTCCAATCCACAATGGATCCCGTGCCGCGGGGATACCGGATGGAATAAGGGCCGCTGTGTTTTTGTGATGCCGAATACATCATGTTCCTCAATTCTATCTCGTCCATCGGTGCTGCAACCACCATGTTCGGAACGCAGCGCATGTAGGCTAAATCATACCCTCCATGGTGTGTGGGTCCGTCTGCACCGACTACCCCTCCCCGGTCCAAACAAAAAACCACATGCAGATTTTGAATGGCCACATCATGGATGACTTGGTCGTATGCCCGCTGCATGAAACTTGAATAGATGTTGCAGAAAGGGACTTTTCCTTGCGTGGCCATGCCTGCACTGAATGTAACCGCATGCTGCTCTGCGATGCCAACGTCAAATGTCCGATCTGGCATTTCCTGGAGCATGTATTTCATCGAGCAACCTGAAGGCATCGCGGGCGTGACCCCGACAATGCGACCATCTTGTTTTGCCAATTCGATGATACTGTGACCGAAAACATCCTGAAACTTGGGAGGCTTGGGAAGGTTGGAAACGGACTTCTTAATTTCACCTGTCGATTTATCAAAAAGTCCTGGGGCATGCCAAGTGGTAGGGCTTCCTGATTCTGCTGGTTGGTATCCTTTTCCTTTAACCGTGACGCAATGCAGGAGTTTCGGCCCAGGAATATCCTTGATGTCATTGAGGATTTGAGCAACATGTTCCACATCGTGGCCGTCTACCGGACCGAAATAACGAAAGTTCAGCGACTCGAAAAGATTGGATTGGTTCAACAGGGCTGATTTGACCGCGGCCTCTACTTTTTGGGCAATGGCTTGAGCATTGGGTCCAAATTTTGAAATTCGACCGAGCAAGTGCCATACTTCATCCTTCACCTTGTTGTAGGTTTTGGATGTGGTGATGTCCGTTAGGTATTCTTTTAAGGCTCCCACATTCGGATCGATGGACATGCAATTGTCATTCAAGATGACCAGTAAATTGGCATCTTCGGCACCCCCATGGTTCAAGCCTTCAAACGCTAAGCCTGCTGTCATCGCCCCGTCACCAATGACCGCGACGTGTCTTTTTTGGTGCTGTCCATCTAATTTGCTCGCAACGGCCATGCCCAGCGCCGCGGAGATTGAAGTAGAACTGTGCCCAACCCCAAACGTATCAAATTTGCTTTCGCTGCGTTTGGGAAATCCACTGAGACCGCCGTATTGCCGGTTGGTGTGGAATTGATTCCGCCGTCCTGTGAGGATTTTGTGCCCGTAGGCTTGGTGTCCTACATCCCAAACCAACTGATCTTCAGGCGTATTAAACGCGTAATGCAGTGCAACAGTGAGTTCTACTACGCCCAAACTTGCACCGAAATGCCCCCCCTTTTCGGATACGACGTCAACGATGAATTGTCGAAGTTCGTCGCATATGGCGGGTAGGTCCTCCAAATTAAATTGCTCGCGTAGATCCTTTGGTTCTTGGATACGCGATAAGTGAGGACCGGCTGGATAATGGTTCATGGATAGGGTCTTATTGCTCCTGTCTGATACGAACAAAAATAAGCGCAATCATGTTCACATCGCCTGTCGCGAAGAGCAACATTTGCCAACACCTTGCAACGATTTTCGCGTAGCGCAGTTTCAGGCTTCCACCAAGGATGCGAGGCCTCGTAGGATGGCTGCTCCATCGGTATTTCCCAGGTCGGAACTTGCAGCACGTTCAGGATGAGGCATCATGCCGAAGACATTCATTGCTTTATTGGCCACTCCTGCGATGTTATCCTTGGCTCCGTTCGGGTTGGACCAGTTGTTCACTTTGCCTGCTTCATCACAATACTGAAACAAAACTTGGTCATTGTCCTGAAGTGCTTTCAAGCCGTCGTCATCAATGAAGTAGTTGCCCTCTCCATGGGCGATTGGGATCACAAGCGGCTGGTCTGTTTCTGACGCGCTAGAAATTGGCGCAATCCGAGAAACGGGTTTCAAATGAACATTCTTGCAGATGAATTTTCGGCTTTCGTTGTGCAACAAAGCTCCCGGAAGAAGGCCTGTCTCACACAAGATCTGAAAGCCATTGCACACACCAAAGACCCGCCCCCCGTGATGGGCATGAGCAATCACGGACTCCATAATGGGTGAGAACCGGGCAATTGCACCGCTTCGGAGGTAATCACCGTAGCTGAATCCACCGGGCAAAACCACGACATCCACTCCCTGGAGGTCACGGTCTTTATGCCAAAGTTGAACGACCGAAAAATCTAACTCGTGCTCCAATGCATGGACCATGTCCATGTCGCAGTTTGAGCCGGGGAAAGTGACCACTCCAAATTTCATAGTGCGAAGTTCGACAATCTGATGAAATCAGGGAATAATTTGGTGTGTAAAAAGAACCAACAGCGTACCAACAAACAGCCAGAACAAGCCGTTGGTCAAGCGATTCGAGTTGCGTTTGTGATGTTCCCATTGTGGAATGAGGTTCACGGTCAAAAAAGCGAGCGGAAGGGCCAGAGCAGGGGATGCGGGCGGTGCGCGAAACACAGCTTCCAATGGAGTTTGAAGTCCCCATGAAATACATGATCCGGCAACCAATGAACCTGTGAATAAGACAGAGTTGATTCGGGCATTCTGCATCCGCAGATTTTTGTTTGATTGTTCCTTCATGAGCACAATGAATCCAAATGCTCCCCACGCAACGGTTCCTCCGAAGAGGAATACATCGCCTAAAACGGAGGGATGGACAAATGCTGTCGGTCCTGAAGTTGGATTGAGCAGGGCGGCCACAAAAAACGCTCCCAGCCCGCCCCAAACCGCACCAATGGTGAGCATCATCCATTCGCGAAAGATGGCAGGGCGGGTGTTGATCTGGATCAGAATTAAGCCCACTGCAATCCCCCAAAGCTCAGGGTTCAAATAAATGGCCACGGCAGCTAACGCTCCGGCCCTGAACTGAATCGCGCTGGTAGTAGGTTGTCGGTGCATCCGCAGCGTCAGGGACAAACTCGCGCATGCGATGAGGAGGCTCAGCCAAAACAAAAGTTGATCCATCCAAGGACCGGTTACTTCCAAAAAAATCAAGCCCCACGCAATGACACACCACCCCAATGCAGGATCTCCGCGCTCGACGAAATGTCCTTTGACATAAATGTGATGGCATAGCATGGCAACAAAAATGAGTCCTCCGCCCTGAATAGACAGGGATTCCCATGTTGATTCAAGAACCCATCCACGTGCGAGCAATCCAGCGAATAAGGTCAACGGAACAATGAACCATGCAATTGGTTGGTTGGATCGGAGGATTGAAATCAACGGTTGCTTATTTTTGTCCCGAATTTAGCTCCCATGAACACGCAAGAAGTCATTACCCCCGTCGCCAAATTTATTGAGTGGACCTTTGAAACTGTTTTGGTACCGATCAGTTCACCTTTCAACATGAGCGTGATTGCGTTGGGATTTGTGGGGCTGTTTTTCTGGCTGCGGTTGCAGAAGAAATACACGGAGAAAGCAGAGCAGGAGGGAGGAATCGTTTGATTCGAGTTTCTCTTGATCACGCCAAGTCGAGCACATCTGCTCCGATGTCTTTCCGACAATAAGCCCCTTCGAACCCCACTTTTTCCTCGAGCCGGTAGCTGTTCTTCAAGGCCTCCGTCACATCTGCCCCTCGGCCTGTAAGAGCGAGAACCCTGCCTCCATTGGTGTACAGTTTTTTGCGACTTTGCTTCGTTCCAGCATGAAACACGTGACCGTCAATGCCCTCGATGTCTTTCAGTCCTTTGATTTCTTTTCCTTTTTCATACGATCCGGGGTATCCATCGCTGGCCAAAATGACCGTAGCCGCCGCCCGCTCGTCTGTGACTAAATCGTATTCAGACAACAATCCTGAGCAGAGGCTTTCAAACAAGTGGAGTAAATCGCTTTTGATTCTGGGGAGAATCACTTCAGTCTCGGGATCTCCAAGACGGCAATTGTATTCAATCACATACGGGTCACTGCCGACGCGAATCAGTCCAAAAAATAGAATCCCTGAAAATGGTATCCCGTCTTTTCCCAAGCCTTTGATGGTCGGGATGATGACCTGATTCAGCGCTTTTTCTTGGAATTCTTCCGTCAAGAAAGGTACAGGAGAGATGGCACCCATGCCACCCGTGTTTGGACCTGTATCGCCTTCACCAATCTGCTTGTAGTCTTTCGCAGACGGCAATAAGTGGTAGCTGTGACCATCGGTCACAGCGAACATGCTCAGCTCCTTACCAGAAAGGAACTCTTCGATGACCACCTTTTTACCAGCATCCTCAAATGCGCCTCCACTCAACATGCTGGTGAGGGTTTTGGTGGCTTCCGTCTTGGATTCTGTAATGACCACTCCCTTGCCTGCTGCAAGACCATCCGCTTTGATGACATAGGGTGGCATGAAGGAGTCCAAAGCCGCAATCGCATCATCCAATTGCGTATGGTCGAAGCTGACGTACCGAGCGGTAGGAATATTGTGCCGTTGCATGAAAGCTTTGGCAAATTCTTTGCTTCCTTCCAGCATGGCTCCAGCTTTCTTCGGACCGACGACCAGGATGTTGGTCTTGGTTGATGCTTCGAAGTAATCTGCAATTCCTGCTACAAGCGGTGCTTCAGCTCCGACAATTAGCAAGCCTATATCATGGCGACGAACATAACGTTCAACAGCTGCAAAATCCATCACATCCAAGTCCGCGACGGTTCCCAATGGTTCCATGCCTCCATTCCCCGGAGCAATATGTAAACTCCGCAACATGGAAGACTGACTCAGCTTCCATGCGATGGCGTGCTCTCGCCCGCCGCTTCCCAACAACAGTACATTCATGAAACAAAAATAATGGGTCTCACGAGGGGTGCAAGCATTCGTTAGAAACTTCCTGTCTGTGCGCAGTAACTTGCGTGGAATTCCTCTTTTTGCATTTGAATCCCATGAATCGTCCTGTTCTGTCCGCTGTCATCATTGCATTCAACGAGGAAAGCAACATCAACCGTTGCATTGCCTCTTTGGATGGAATCGCGGATGAGGTGGTGGTGGTGGATTCAGGATCAACGGATCGCACGGTTGAATTTGCTGAAGCGGCGGGAGCCCGAGTGTTGCATCACCCTTTTGAGGGGCACATCGAACAAAAAAACTGGGCAGCACGGCAAGCGCTGGGAGCTTGGTTGATTTCATTGGATGCGGACGAAGCAATTGGCCCAGAATTGCGCACATCACTGTTGGAATGGAAGGTCGGTGATCAGCAGTGTGATGGATATGAATTCAATCGCTTGACCTCCTATTGTGGACATTGGGTGCGGCATGGTGGTTGGTACCCCGATCGCAAATGCAGACTTTGGAGAGCAGGTCAAGCACACTGGACGGGAGAGAATCCACACGACCGATTGGAATTGACCTCAGGAAGATCACCGCAACATCTGAGCGGTGATTTATTGCATTTTTCTTACAACGAAATTGAAGATCACGTTCGGCAGATTCGGTTTTTCAGTGACATCGCTGCAACTCAATACAGTGGACCGGACTGGATGACATGGAGTCTCATACGTCCATTGAAATCAGCTTTTCAGTGGATGAAAAACGCTCTTTTTCGAGGTGGTTGGCGAGATGGCTGGGCAGGATGGACCATTGCCCGGTGGAGCGCTTTCGCTACCTCTGAAAAATACCGAAAGGCCGCTGCATGGCGTTGGAAGAAATCGGTGCTGAAGCATTCCGGAAGGGAAGAGGTTCAACGAATTTTGTTATGTCGCACCGATGCAATCGGCGACGTGGTGCTGACATTGCCCATTGCGGGTCGATTGGCTAAGCACCTTCAAGTCGATGCTTTGGTACGTGCTTATGCCGCTCCTGTAGCCAGAGCTTCTCGGTCTGTCGTTCAGGTGCTGGAGTGGGATGGAGATGAACCATTGGATTTGAGTGTTTATGATGCGGCGATTTTGGCTTTTCCAGATGTTGAAGTCGCCAAAGCATTGAAGCATGCGGGGGTTCCTTTGCGGCTTGGAACAGCGCGTCGCTGGCCTTTTGCCCGCTACATCAATCTACGCCACGGGGTTTCGCGAAAGCATTCTGGACAGCACGAGGCGTGGCACGGATTGGATTTGGCCCATGTTCTTCAACCGGTCCCAGGATGGGTCGAGCCGGGTGCGATGCCGTCTCAATCTCCGGAGGAATGGGCTGAATGGGCGGGATTGGAGGCCGAATCGTGGAGTCATGTACAAACGCGGGTGCAAGGAGCTGCAACCTGGCTGGCTCCAGGTCGCAGCCACGTTATTCTTCATCCGGGATCGAACAATAGCGCCACAAATTGGTCCATCGATCAGTATGTGAAATTGATGCGCACGTTGATGAGGGAGGGGCACCGTGTCATTTGGACGGGCACCGCCAAAGAGGCCGAAGCTTGGCCTGAGCTCGCGTTATGGTGTGAAGAGGTGGATGCAGTGAATGCCACGGGAGCATTGACATTGGAGGAATTGATGTCATTGATTCAAGAGGTAGACGGCTTGGTGGCTTCGAGCACTGGACCTCTTCACTTGGCTTCGGCTCTAGGTACAGCATGTGTTGGTCTTTATGGCACAGCGGCACCGACTTGGCCCGAGCGATGGCATCCGATGGGATCACGGGCCAAGTGGATCGCTACATCCAACCGAACAGACGAAGGGTGCTTGGACATAGAAGTTGCGGACGTTGCTGCAGCTTTATTGGATTTGGGCGTGGGTGCGGCGTCCCAGTAGACCAATGAAGAATCCAGCGAAGGTCACTCCTGCTTGGGTTTCCAGTGTGTCTTCTGTCAAGCAAGAAAGCGCTAATACACAAACAAAGAGTAAAGCCATGTGCGGAAGGGACGAGTCACCAGGTCGGACACCTCTCCATGCAAGGGTCAGTAGGATTGCTGCCCACAAAATTAAATTTAGCGGACCACCTGCGATTAGAAATGTCACAAATTGATTGTGTGCACGGAGCCTGAATTCGGGTGCGAGGGGAGAGTTTAATTCGGAATAGGCCCAGTCGAATGATTGTCCTACGTCTCCAATCCCCACCCCAATGACCGGGTGATGACGATAGATATGAAAAGCTGCACGCAAGAACGCCAAGCGCTGAACTATGGAATGTCCACTGGGATTTCCCCCGTCCAAAGCATTCCAAATTTCGAATTGGACAGCATCCAATCGCCGCTGCAGGCCATGATGCTCAAACTCCAATATGGTAGGGACTCCAGATTCAATCCATCCAATTTCTCGATTGGATAGCTGAGCGACTCCTGCAAGGTCCTTCGCAAGGCCTTTGGACGTGAGGAACCGCATGAGCGTCATGCGCAGTTCTTGATGCCGTCCATCAAGGCCGTTTAATGGAAGCTCGCTGCGTGCTGCCCATCCGACTTCCAGCTCATTCCACGCGAGAAATGTCCAAACATGGTGCTCATTTTCACGCAGGCAACGATCGGGGTGATGTTCATAAAACGCACCTTTTTCCGTGGTTTCAATCAGGGTTGCTGCATCCGGATAAACGGGTCGTAAACTCCAACAAAAAAAAGCGGCAGCTACCGCGCTAAAGCCGGCTATGGTCAACACGATCATGCGCCCTTTGTTGGAAATCCACCATGCAATCAATGTTACCGCTGGAAATAAGATTGCACCGGTCAACGACGCCACCTTCCAGGTAAACAGTCCGCCGAATAAACCAATCAAGATCAGAAATATGCCCGCCACCACTTCTTTCTGCATCATCCAACGATGCAGCCACCAGCCCCAAATGAACGTGATCAGGAGGCTGAATCGGATGTGAGATATGAATGGAGACCAATCACGCGATTGCATTTTGCCTTCAAAATGGTAGCCCATCCAAAGGCAAGCGACGCAAGCGGCGATAACCGCGACGGCCAAAGCATGCTGCACTAAGTTCATTCCTCGTTGTTGATTCCATCGACCTGAGATCAAGATGAGTGGAAAGGCCAACAAGGGGAGTTCAATCCTCAACGCACGCCAGCCATACGTCCAGTCGGCGGACCACAACAGGCTCATCAACTGCCATCCAAACAGCGCTAACACTCCCCACAAGACGAGTTGAGATTGCCAAAATGCCCATGATCGTCCGCGGAAAATCGGTCCGTTTTTCCAGCGATCGACGGCCCAAGCAATGACCAGCAAAAAGGCCCCTTGACTCATCAAAAAGTTGGAGAAAGGAAGCGCAATAGCCGTCAGAATCAGGGCCGCGTCATACGTCCTTTGCACCGAAGGATTCGAACCTTTGTGCATTTTACTCATTCTGTAAACGTGGGACCTGCTAGGATGTCCAAGTGTCGATTTGTGGACATCAATTCAATGGCTTTGTTGAGGGGGTTGTCCCGAGGTATCGACCATTCAATAACCCCGGTTTGCAGATGATATCGCATAACCAATTCTTCCTCCAAAGCCCATGTTATTTCTTCCTTGAACCGATTCAAATCCCGCTCGATGGAAGGCTCCAATACCTGAGAAAAGGCATCGAATGCTGTGGAATCGAGGGAGTATATCTGCTCCTCACGAGCCAGTGCAGTGAGTTCGCTCCAGGCCGTTTGTGTTCTGGACTCAAAGGTAGTGGATTCGCTGTCCTTTGCGAATTGAACAAATGCCTGCCAATCGACTTCGCTGAGGTGAAAATCTTTTGCTGGTCCGATGCTATCATGTTGCGCACTCCAAGCATTGGCAAAGTCGAAAAGGGTTCCATTCATGTAGAGTCCTTCAAGCACATATCCCATGTAAGGAAGGTCCACTGGAACGTCCGGCTGAACTCCTTTTCCATCAATTACAGGACGACCATTGCGTGTTTTGAACGACTGGAGTGTCGAGTCAGCGAACGCTTGTGCTACTCCTTCAGCGGAACGTTTTCCGCCATAGTCAAGGCGTTGGATGCACCGGCCGCTCGCCGTGTAATATTTGGCTACGGTGACTTTGAGTTTGGTGCCATAGGCCAGTGGCTTGGTCTGCTGGACGAGGCCTTTTCCAAAACTCTCTTGGCCGACAATGATTGCACGGTCCAAATCTTGAAGTGTTCCGGCGACAATTTCGGATGCCGATGCGGATTGTTCATCAATGAGCACGGCAACAGGCCAGTCTGGTACGAGAGGGTCAGCCATTGTTTTGTAGCTCTTCAACCACTCTTCTTTTTTACCTCGGGTGCTCACGACTTCTTCTCCCTTCGGCACAAACAGATTGACGATGCTGATGGATTCTTGAAGCAAGCCTCCTCCATTCCCACGCAAGTCTAAAACCAATTGGTTCACATCCGTGCTATCTTGAAGGTACCGAATGGCCTGACGCAATTCGAAGGAGCAACCACGGGTAAAGGCCCGCAGTATGACGTATCCAGTGCTGTCTGCTACGACTGAACGGAAGGGCACTGCAGGCAACTTTATTTTTTCACGCTCGATGCTCAATTCGGTGGTTTCCGATGCACCATTGGGGATGTATTTGATGATCACCTCAGTTCCACTCGCTCCTTGCAGAAGCTCTGAGACCAAATCAGGGTTCACCTCTAGGAGCGGTTGGCCATCCACATGGGTCAATTCATCGCCAATTTTCAAGCCTGCTCGCGCTGCGGGAAAGTCAGGCAGCACGTCCACAAATAAGTGTCGATCATTGATGAATTGGATGCTGGCGCCGATGCCACCATATTCTCCAGTGGTCATGAACCGTAAATCTTCGATGCGCGATTCTGGGTAGTAAACCGTGTATGGATCGAGGCTGCTGACCATGGCGTCCATTCCGGCTTCCATCAATTCACCGGGTTGAATCTCGTCGACGTAATAAATGTTGAGTTCCCGAAACATGGCCGTCATGATTTCGAGTTGCTTCGATAATTCAAAGTAATTTTCCCGGAGGGGAGCTGCTGCGATCAACAGTCCCAGAAATGGCACCATCCAAAGCCAGCGTTTGCGTGAATTCGAGGAGGGGCGGGGCTGCAAGTTCATACAAGTGCGTTTGTCAACTGTTCAACGACGGTGGTCATGCTTTTTTGCATCTCCTCGAAAGTAGGCATTTCTTTTCCCACAAAAATGAAAACGATGGCCCACTGTTTTTGTTGTGCATCGAGCGTCTCAAGAACGGGTTGCTTTTGAAGGCGCCAATTCTCTCGCATCAGGCGTTTGATTCTGTTGCGATCAACAGCGCGCTTGAACGAGCGTTTACTGACTGAAACCATGGCCTGACAAGGGACAGCTTCCGGCAGGGAGGCTTCTAGATAGCGCACAACCAGTGGCCGAGATTTGAGCTTCGACCCTCCTTCAAAAAGCTGTTCGATGAGCTTTTTGGATTTGAGGTGTTCAGCCCGCGGGAATGAAAAGTTAGATGACTCGGACAAAGGGCGCTTATTTGCCCTGAATGTAGTGCTCAATGGCCATAGTCATTGAGGGGGCTTTCGGGGTTGGCGCTGATACATCCACGCGCAAACCTGCTTTTTCCGCTGCTTTGACAGTCGTTGGTCCAAACGTAGCGATTTTCGTTTCTCCCTGACTGAATTCCGGAAAATTTTTAAATAGACTCTCGATACCACTGGGGCTGTAAAAGACGAGCAGGTCATACTTTACCTCACTCAGGTCACTGAGGTCTGAACAAACTGTTCGGTACATCATCGCCCGGGTAAAGTTGATGTTGGCCTCTTCGAGAATTTTCGGAATGGAGGGCTTCATCAAATCACTGCACGGCAACAAAAACTTTTCCCCTTTGTGCTTTTTGATGGAATCCATCAAGTCCTGGAAGCGGAATTTGCCGTAAAAAATTTTGCGTTTGCGGTAGACCACATATTTCTGCAGGTAGAATGCAGTGGCCTCGCTGATGCAAAAGTATTTCAGCGAATCAGGGACTTCATACCTCAATTCCTCGGCTAGCCGAAAGAAGTGATCGACGGCGTTTCGACTCGTCATGATGACCGCCGTATGCTCGGCCAGGTCAATTCGTTGTTGACGAAACTCTTGGCCCTCGACTCCTTCTACGTGAATGAAGGGACGAAAGTCAATGGTCAGTTTTTGTCGGTCTGCTAGGTCGAAGTACGGTGACTTGTCCGTAGCAGGCTTCGGCTGGGAAATCAAAATAGTCTTAAGCTTCTGCGCCATAGTCTTGGTTCAATGCTCACAAACGGACTAACCTAATTCACAGTACAGGAGATAGGAAGGCCCAATTTCGAGGGTGCAAATGTACGCAATTCCCCAACTAAAATGAAGCCGCTTTTGCACGATGGATTGAATTTGACGAATCCACTTTGTTGCGAGCCAGCCAACCCAGATTACCAGCGCATGACTCCAGATGATAGCGCGTTCATTGAACCCCATATTTTGCGATAGTTCCCAAACGAGCAAACTGGTCAGCAACCAGAGCAACCAATTTCGCATGTGGCGGTCGACTTCAAATCCACGTTGGACTGCTTCCTCCTCCATCGTCACCCAAGCTCCTATCCAACCTCCCAGATGACGGGTCAGAAGCGTGCAGAGTCCCAACAACATTCCCCATCCTGCCCCAGTCCATCCCCATTGAGAGGGGAGTTCCTCTAAAGCTTGGAACTCCCATAAGCTTCCGAGTATGCCCCAGCAAACCAACCCCAAGCCGTGGCTCGTGATCGTGCCTCCCGTTCGAGCTGATTCATCTGCTAACCGCTGCCAAACCCGCTTAATCTGATACGCTGACCAAACTGTTAATGCCCATTCTCGTTGGAAGCGAACGCGCAGCAGGGCAGTCGCAATGAGCCCGATGAGCGCCAGAATGATTGGAGTTGCTAGAACCACAATGGCAGAGTCGGGAAGCGGCTGACCTTCAAACATGCTGCGAAGATTCAAAAATCAACGCAGATTCCGCAACGCTTAATGAAGTGAGAGATGAATTGGAAGGGAATATCTGCTGAAATCTTGCGAATGCAATGATTGAAATTGTGCAATGACCCAGTATGTGCCGGGTGTGAATGTCCCATTATTGGACAATCCGTCCCAGTGAATGATGTGAGGAGTTTCCCCGTGAATGGCCCATGTTTCTTCATGAAAGGAACGCAGGTCTGTCCCATTCCCGTCGACAATTTTGAGCTGTACCTCCCAAGCCCCTTCTCCTGGCGCTGTGATCTGAAGTTGAATCGGGCAAATGTTGCCCGTCCCATCGCGATACCAGGTATCTTGAAGTGCAACAATCGGTTGAATGGAAGAAATGGGATGCTGCAACTGCCAACTGTTCCATTCGCCAGCAGAATGTCCTGAGGCATGGCTCGAAGACTTCCAGTTTGCTGTACTTCCTGTGATCGAATGGATGGTTGTTCGTTCAAGACTGTGATCCAAGCTATGCCAAGGCGATTCCATGTCGGGTTCGATCCAAACGAGGTCCATGTGCTCGCCGTCGCGAGCCAACTGGAGTGAAAAGGTGGACCAGGTGCTTGGGAGATCAGCAGGAATCAAAACACTTGCAGGGTTCACCCGGCTTGGACAATGCGCCCATGCTACGGTTTGATAAGGCGGGATAAACCACTGAATTTCTGGAGTAATGCTCTTCCAATCATCTGGGAATGATGGAGTTTCGGTGGACCATTGCCACCCTTTCGTGGTACCCCACAGGTCAGAAGAATTGGCGAGTTCAATGAAGGGTTCTTCACCGTTGGTGCGGAGTCGCCTGATTTCATTCAATGTAAGCTGCGCCTCGAAGTTGATTTGATCGATTGAGGGGCATTCAAAGATTTCTTCGGGCAAGGGGTTGAGATCCAGCCATACGGTGTGGGGTTCAAACGCCCAAAGCCAGTTTCCATGAACTTCGGGCTTGAGGGGAATCCAGCCGTCCTTGAATTCATCATGCGCTTCGCTGAGCAACAAAATCCGTTGACCTTGAAATTGCCCGCACAACAAGGGAACCGGATCAGGTTCAGTCGGGAGCGTGAGAGGGATAAGCTCAGTGGCATCAGGCGAAGCAAAGGAGCAGCCTCGAGCATCAGAACTGGAATCCCAGTCCCGCCAACTGTCAATTCCGTTTTCCATGTGTTGGGTGTGGAGGCGTACCAGACTGAAACCTGCGTTTTCTTTGGATCGATCACGGTGCCAGCAAGCGCGGTATGAGACTTCGTGTAAAACCTCGCCGAATACATCCTTGAGCATGACGTTGCCGCGCTGGGTTGGAAGGTCGATGGACTCAAAGCAAAATCGGTCGCTGGGATGGAGAATGGTGCGTGTGTTGCACGTGACCCTGTTCACTTCGACGCCTGCCAATTCGATGGTTTTGGAAGATGCGTTAAGGACCTCTACAAAGCTCCCCCATTGCTCGCTCAAACCTTGTGGATGGTGCGAGATTTCTGCAATCACCAAGTCACCTGGAACAGGAAAAGACTGCACATGGAGGTTGATGGGCCAAGCGGTTTGCTCGCCCTTTTCAGAATAGCAACTGGCCATGTTGCTGAGCCTCAACCGCCAATCAGTATCTGGGGGCACTGAATCCAACTCCCACCTCACGGCATGCGGACTGTCCAAAGTCCACCAAGCATGGCCTTGATGCATGAGCGGCGTGTGGCTTGGATCCAGGGGCAGGTTGAAGAAGGTACTCCCATGCTGTGGCCCCAGTGGCAGGGAATGAGTAGGGTAAAAACTCTCGATCGATAGAGCCTCGTCTTCATCGCTTGAAGCCATCCCAGGCGAAGGGGGCTGACTTCCTTCGAACCAATTTTCTTGAATATTGCAAGCCGTTAGGTATCTCTTTTGCAGATGAATTCCCTCCTGGGAAGTCTCCCACCAATCCGATGTATAAATCAATTCGTTCAGGATTTCCCCGTGGATGTTCATCAGTTGAAGGGATTCACCTGAATTATGGAATGTGCTGTTTGATTGGATTTGAGCCTTGTGTTGAGAGACCAAAGGGTTCGTGCCTTCTGAACACATGAAAATGGCGCGTTCTTCCGGTTCCAAGACCCCATCCCAGCTGTCCATAGGCTCAAGGTTCGAGACGGTAGAAGTGCTTCCATCCTTCCACAGTAGATCCGCCAGACGAATAGCATGATCGGATGCATTCAGCAATTCAATCCACTCGCCCTGAGCCTCCGATTCAATCATGATTTCTGTGAATATCAAGTCACCAGGGTCATTGATCAGAGAGTGCGTTCGATGAAAATCGATCAGCGTATCGCCCATTTCGTTGCCCGAAACATCAAAAAACTCACTGATCTTTATCCTGCGTGACTGCCCGATTTCCCAGTCTGCGAGCGGGAGAAATTCGAGTTGATTTAGAGCGGGATTAAAGAGATACGGGATGGAATCCCAAAGAGGGCCGTGCAGAACCACTCCGGTGTTGGCTGCAATGGGCTCGTTAAATTGTATTTGAATGACCGGTCCAGTGCGGAATTCCTGTGCATGGATTTTTGGCGCAATGAGATCCGGTATGTAGGGCCCAAATTGGAGCACTTCGAATTCGAAATCAGTGGTATGGGATGAGGTGAACTCGGCAGAAAATGCGAGGGACTGAGGCAGGGCATGCACCGCCTTTGATAGAAAACAAAGCGCGGATTGGTTTCCAAATGCATCCATTCGCCGAATTCCCACCCAAGCGGTATCGGAGTCAGGAGGCTGATGCCACTCCAGTTCGAGTTCCATGGGTTCAGAAAAATGAGCATTCGTTGATGGAGACAGCACGGAAAATGTTGAATTGGATGCGGCAGGAATCAACGAGAACCACCTCAATGAATCATTTGTCCCGGTCTCTCCGAGGTGGAAAAAACTACCAGGGGCCAGATCGGGCTGAGATTGCCAACCTTCGACTGCAACCCCACCGGTATCAGTCAACCAATGCAGCCGGCTGAAATTCGCCCCCGAGCCAGACAGGTCTTGCTTCCATCGGATGCGGCAAGACAACCCCCAATCTTCTGTCGGCAGACTGATTGGTGACAGCCGCAAATAGGAAGTCCCTGCTGCATCAGCGGATAATGTCCAAGTAGCTCCGTTTTGTTCCCAATCGTTCAGTGTCCCCGTCACCGACCACTGTCCAATGGCCAATGGCACGAAGCACTGACTTCCCATGATGACAAGAAACCATCTGCAATGCCTTTTTTGCGCGCCCATTTTATCCACGAAATAACGTCAACACGTTATTGGCGAACACTCGATTTCTTCGTTGAGAGTCATCAATTTGCAAGTGAAAAGCAGGACAGATGAAAGGACTCAGAATTGCCATCATTGGTGCGACTGGATTGGTGGGGCGAACCATGCTCTCCGTTCTGGAAGAATTAGATTTCCCTTTGGACGAGCTTCTGCTTGCCGGAAGTGAGAGCAGCCGAGGCAAGCAATTGTCGTGTTTGGGTCAAACGTGGCCTGTCCGCAGAGTAGACGAGGTTTTGGCATCTAGACCAGACGTTGCACTTTTTAGCGCCGGAAGCGATGTGTCCAAAAAGTGGGCGCCTAAATTTGCAGCTGCAGGGATTACGGTGATTGACAATAGCAGCGCATGGCGCATGGACGCTTCTTGCCCTTTGATTGTTCCTGAAGTGAACGGGGATGCATTGCAACCCCATCATCGCATCATCGCCAACCCCAATTGCACCACCATGCAATTGGTCATGGTGTTGAAGCCATTGCACGATGCATTTACCATTCAGCGTGGAATCGTAAGTACCTACCAGAGCATTACGGGTACGGGAAAAGCCGCCATCGCTCAACTCGAAACGGAACGCCGGGGAGTTGTGGCAGAAAACCCAGTCTATCCGCATCCCATTGATTTGAATTGCCTGCCTCATTGCGACGTATTTGGTGAAAATGGATACACGCGAGAGGAGATGAAAGTGTGGCACGAGACCAAGAAAATCCTCCGCGACGATTCGGTTTCCATGACTTGCACAGCCGTGCGCGTTCCGGTGATGGGCGGGCACAGCGAGAGTGTTTACCTCGAATTTGAACAGGAATTTGAGTTGGACGATGTTCGGGAGCGATTAGCGGCCTTCCCCGGAGTGGCCGTGCAGGATAACCCCAGTGCAGCAGAATACCCCATGCCGCTCACTGCTGCCGGACAAAACGAAGTGTTTGTCGGTCGGATTCGTCGGGACTTAGCCAATGCCAGAGGCATGCATTTGTGGATTGTTGCGGATAATTTGCGCAAAGGAGCAGCTACCAATACCGTACAAATCGCACAATACTTGCATAAGGCCGGTAGGTGGAGTTAAAAATTTGCCCCTAAATTGCCGAAGTATTCGCTGAAAAGCGGACCGTTCACACCAAGTCCTTCAAATGATGCTCCGACACATTTTCCGCCAAGCATGGATGTTGTCCCTGCTGTTTTTATTGAGCCTTTCAGTAACGCTAGCCCAAACGAAACTTCAAGGATCGGTGGTCGATGCCGATTCCGGAGAGCCTTTGCCTGGAGCATCGATTTTTCTCGAGGAATACCGCACAGGGACTGTTTCTGATTACAATGGTCAGTTCACGTTCACGACCCAGGCAGTAGGTTCTGCAGAGTTGGTGGTGAGCATGATCGGATATGTTGCTCATCGGCAAGCGGTAGAATTGGGGGCCCAATCGTGGGTGATTGACTTGGGCCAGGTGATGATGCAATCGTCCACCATCGGCTTATCGGAAGCCAACGTGATTGCGTCGGTGGCCATTGATCGTGAGACGCCAGTCGCGGTATCTACGTTGGACGCCAAAATGATTGAGGAGCAGTTAGGAGATAAAGAATTGGTCGAGACCCTCAACATTACACCGGGAGTGTATGCAACGAAAAGCGGGGGGGGATTCGGAGACAGTCGAATCAATATCCGGGGCTTTGACCAGCGAAATGTGGCTGTTCTGATCAACGGAATTCCTGTGAATGACATGGAAAGTGGCTGGGTCTATTGGTCGAATTGGGCCGGTCTCGGTGACGCGGTCAATACGATGCAAGTACAGCGAGGATTGGGCGCTTCGAAGCTTGCCATTAACTCGGTTGGGGGCACGCTCAACATCATCACCAAGGCCACAGACATGCGAAAAGGGGGAAGCATCATGCAGAGTGTGACCAATTACGGCCGGTATAAAACGATGCTGTCGTTGAGTTCGGGAGTGATGGAAAATGGATGGGCCGTCAGCGCTGTTGGAAGCAGGACCATGGGCAATGCGTATGTTGATGCGACTTTCATTGATGCGTGGAGCTATTTTTTAACGGCAGCCAAGGATTTCGGTGCACACCGCCTTGTTTTTACGGCCATCGGAGCCCCCCAAACGCATGGCCAGCGTCGCGGCCAGCTTACCGTCGAACGGTTCAATGACCTCCAAAATCTTGGTTACGAAGCACACCGTTGGAATGAAGATTGGGGGTACCTCAATCGCAACGGCCAAGAGGGTGAAGTCTTGAACTCACGGGTCAACGGCTATCACAAACCTCAGTTTGCTTTGAATCATTACTGGCAATTGAGTGAGCGTACACACCTCGCTACGAGTTATTACGTGAGTGTTGGGCAGGGCTATGGATCCCGATATGATGGTACAAGCAATCCACGGATCAGTGAAACATACGTGGACTCAACGGGAACCTCCCGAAGTGTCAAAACTTCTTTAAATTGGGATTACCTATGGGATTCCAATGAGGGCAATTCTCAGGCGGTCACTTATGCTGCGAATCAAATTGGATACGACGAATCCGCTCAGGCCTGGATCGATACGTTGCACCAATTTGGCGACCCCGTGGTGGCCGAAGGCGATACCGTTGTCGGTGGCCGCAGTCGCAGCGTGATTGAAAACGCACACAACGAGCACTTTTGGACGGGCATCTTGTCCACTTTGCGTACGGAGGTGAATGACCGAGTGAGCATCATGACGGGCTTGGATGCGCGTTATTACAGTGGCAAGCACTTCACCCGGGTCAACAATCTGCTCGGCGGTGATTTCTATTTGCAGTCGTTCGGCAGTTCGGATGGTTACGGGGTCAATCCGGATTATGCACTGCTCGCTAGACCAGGAGACAAGGTAGATTATGATGACATTGGCCGTGTTCAATACGCTGGAGGTTTCGCACAAGTGGAGTACAAAGACGACCGATTTAGTTTGTTTGGTGCAGGAACCATCTCGCATACAACGTACCGTCGGATTGACCCATACAAGTACTTCCGATATGAGGAGACGGGTGTCCAGGAAATTACCGAGGTCAACGAGGAAACAGGTCAATTGGAAACCTCAGAGGAGTTTGTTTATGGCATCAAATCGCAAAAAGCCGGAAGCACTGGATTTAATTTAAAGGCGGGAGGAAGTGTGAAGCTCGGGGAAACCAGTCACTTCTACCTCAATGGCGGATATTATTCTCGAGCGCCTTTCATCCGATACGTCTTCACGAACTACTCCAATATTCTGAGCAATGACCGATTGACCAATGAAAAAGTAGCTGCGCTAGAGGCAGGTTATCGCTTCCGATGGAAGGGCATTTCATTTGATGTCAATGCATATCACACGCAATGGAGGGATAAGAGCATTATGAGCAGCCCGCTTTTGCGACCGGATGGTACCGAGTACCGAGCGTTTATTACCGGACTCATTCAAACCCATGAAGGCATTGAGTTTGAGTGGCGTGCTCGCCCAATTTCGTGGGTCGAAATTGGCGGCATGGCATCCTTTGGGAATTGGAGATGGGACAACGACGTCAACGCAGAAATCACTTCGGAAGAGGGCGGTGAAGTGCTCGAGTCTTTGTTCATTTATTCGGCAGGCTTGAAAGTCAGTGACGCTCCGCAATCTCAAGTGGGTGTGCTGACGAATTTGAACGTAACCAAGCGCTTCAGGCTTGGAGCGAATTATGTATACAACTGGAATTTGTATGCCCGCTTCCAAGTGGACACAGACCGAACAAATCCGGACCGAGCGGGATTGCAACCGGTCATGTTGCCAGCTTTTGGGTACCTGGACCTTCGCGGAAGTTACAACTTCGAAGCAGCAGGGCTTTCTTGGAGGGCAAGCCTAAACGTCCAAAACGCCTTGGATAACATCTACATCAGCGACGGATTCGAGACCTTTATGACAGACCCACAAACAGGGGATAAAATTCAAGGTACGGTCGAAAACGGAAAGCTCGAAGGGTATTGGTCGTATGGCCGAACCCTCTCAGCTTCGATCAAGATGATGTTTTGAGTTGAGTTTCGATCTGAAGAGGTTGCGTTCTTAGCGGATGACGTCACCGGCAGAAGAGCCTTCCTCTGGTGTGACAAAACGCAGCGCCCCATCTTCGGTTTCAGCCATGAGCACCATGCCCTGACTTTCGATTCCGCGAATTTTACGCGGGGCCAAATTGGCCAGGAGCGTGACGCGCCTTCCGACGACTTCTTCCGGTTCAAAATGTTCGGCAATTCCGCTCAGAACAGTGCGCTCATCAAGCCCCGTTCGAATGGTCAATTGCAGAAGTTTGTCTGCCTTGGGAACCCGTTCGCAGGCCGTTACCTCTCCGACCCTCAGGTCGAGCTTTTGGAAATCTTCAAATGTCATGGTCTCTTTCAATGGTTCACAATCCATGCGAGCCCCAGAAGCGGTAGCGCGGGCGGATTCGAGTTTGGATACTTGGGCAGCAACGGTTTCTTCGTCCACCTTTTCGAACAAAATGGGGAGTTCTCCCAGTTTTTGTCCAGCGGCGATCATGTCAGGGCGGACGGCTTCCCAAGCGGCGTTGGAAATGCCAAACGCGGTCTGCAGTTTTTTGGCGGTCTGTGGCAAAAACGGCTCGAGCAGGACGGCACAATTTCCGGCGACTTGGATGCAGGTGTTCATGATCATCGCGGTGCGCTCGGCATCGGTCTTGAAGACCTTCCAAGGTTCTTGCTCTGTCATGTATTTGTTGCCAAGTCGGGCCACCCCCATGGCTTCTTGCAGGGCATCGCGGAATCGGCTTCGGCGGATGAAATCGGCGATTTTGATCGGTGCGGATTCCAAGGTTGCGAGGACCGCTTGGTCCTCAGCAGTGAGCGCCTGCGAAGCGATTTCGGGGACCACAGCGTCGTAGTATTTACGCGTCAACACCAGCACGCGATTGACAAAATTGCCCAGCACGTCCGCCAATTCGTTGTTGACCCGTTCACGGTAATCTGCCCACGTGAATTCACTGTCCTTTTGCTCCGGCATGATGCTCGCAAGGACGTAGCGTAGTTCATCGCTTTTGCCGGGGAATTCAGCTAGGAATTCGTTGACCCAAACGGCCCAATTGCGCGACGTTGAAATCTTGTCGCCTTCCAGGTTCATGAATGCATTGGCTGGAACGTTGGTGGGCAATATGTAGTCACCGTGTTCTTTGAGGAGGATGGGAAAAATCAGGCAATGGAAAACGATGTTGTCCTTGCCAATGAAGTGGATCAATTCGGCATCATCGGATTGCCACCAGTCGCGCCAGTTTTGCCCGGACGTTTCGGCCCATTCCATGGTCGACGTGATATAGCCAATGGGGGCATCCAACCAGACGTAAAGCACCTTTCCGTCGGCGCCTTCCACAGGCACTGGAACACCCCAGTCCAAGTCGCGTGTCATCGCACGGCTCTGCAACCCGCTGTCAATCCAGCTGCGGCATTGTCCTGTGACGTGGGCCTTCCAAGCTGAAGCATCGTGGTGCGCTCCGCCATTCAATTCACCGGTTTCTATATAAGATTTGAGCCAGCCTTCATGGCGTCCCATGGGCAAGTACCACAGGGTGGTATCCTTCAACTCCGGGGTTGCTCCACTGAGGGTTGATTGGGGATCAATGAGGTCGGTCGGAGACAAAGCTGTCCCGCATTTTTCGCATTGATCGCCGTACGCTCCCGGGGCTTCGCACTTGGGGCAGGTGCCAGTGATGTAGCGGTCTGCGAGGAATTGGTCGGCTTCTGAGTCGTAAAATTGAGCCTCCGTTTTCACTTCAAAACTTCCTTGGTCGAGGAGTTTCAAGAAGAAATCTTGCGCTACCCTGTGATGTTTTTCGCTCGAAGTGCGCGAATAATGATCAAATGAAATGTCCAACCCTTTGAACGCCTCCTGCATTTCATGGTGGTACTGGTCCACAATTTCGCGTGGGGTGACGCCATCTTTTTTCGCCCGCAAGGTGATGGCGGCGCCGTGTTCATCGCTCCCACATACCCAAACGACATCGGATCCTGCCATCCGTTCAAACCGTGCTCGGATGTCTCCAGGCAAATAAGCTCCACCTACATGGCCAATGTGGATCTGCCCATTGGCATAGGGCAACGCAGAGGTCATCATCAGTCGCTTCGGGTGACGGAAAGAAGAATGTGCAGTCATGGTTCGTTCGAAAGTGGTACAAATTTCGGGCTTTTTCCCCATCCCGACCCATCTTGCAAAGGATGATTCACGAAACCTATCGAATTCCCGCATTGCTCGCACCGGGTTCGGACATTTTGCTTGCAGCACCAGCGCGGTTTGTGATGGAATCTCAGGTCCATGATGCGGTCGCAGTCATCCGCGATGCAGGGTTCAATCCTGTCGTTCCAGAAGGATTGTTGCAACGTGCGGGCCAGTTTGGAGGAGCGGATGCACACCGTGCGGCCATTCTCAATGCCGGGTTTGCCGATGATGGAGTTCGGGCGATTTGGGCCATGCGCGGAGGTTATGGGTGCGGTCGGATATTGCCTTTGCTCGATGCGCAGGCATTCAAGAGCGACCCCAAGTGGTTGATTGGATTCAGTGATGTGACTGCTTTACACGGTTGGGCCCAAAGACAGGGCGTGGCTTCATTGCATGCACCTGTAGCGAATACGTTTAGCTCGTCCTCGGAATCTGCCCAACAGCACTTTTGGCAGGCCTTAACCGAGGAATCACCAATGGCCGATGTTCCCGTTGTTGGGGGCAATCTATCGGTGTTGTACAGCTTACTTGGGACCCCTTATTTTCCCGATTGCACGGGTGCTTGGTTGGTGCTGGAAGACTTGGATGAATACATCTACCACATCGATCGAATGTTGCTTGCTCTGCGCTTAGCGGGCGTCTTTGAGAAGGCGCATGGTCTTCTGATGGGAGATTTTTTGGATTTGCATGACAACACGATTGCCGATGGTCAAGCGGTTGACAATCCTTTTGGGCAGGGCCTTGTGGAATTGATTCAAACCCATTGGCCCCAAGAAAAGCCGTTGCATTGGGGCGTGCCCATTGGCCACGGCCAGCAAAACGAACCGCTCATGCTCGGTGCAGGACTGAATCAAGCAGCCCATTGGGTCGACCGGTTTTGACCTAATTTCGCACCGAAATAAGCTTAATCATTTTCATATGTACGGTTCCATGCAATCCCATCTCGAAGCCGAGCTCAAGCAAATTGAGTCGGCGGGGCTGTTCAAAAAAGAACGAATTATCGCCGGTGCCCAAGACGTGGAAATCACGTTAACCGACGGGTCCAAGGTGCTTAATTTTTGTGCGAACAATTACCTTGGTTTAAGCAGCCACCCCAGGATCTGCGAAGCGGCAAAACGCACCATTGACACGCATGGGTTTGGGATGTCAAGTGTGCGCTTTATCTGTGGAACGCAGGATATTCACAAGGAGTTAGAGGCGACGATTGCCGAGTTTCATCATACCGAAGACACCATCCTCTACGCTGCTGCATTTGATGCAAATGGCGGCGTTTTTGAGCCGTTGTTGAGTGCGGAGGATGCCATCATTTCGGATTCTTTGAATCACGCAAGCATCATCGACGGTGTGCGGTTGTGCAAAGCAGCCCGGTACCGGTATGCCAACAACGATATGGAGGATTTGGAAGCGCAACTGCAAAAGGCCTCTGCTGAGAAGCATCGCTTCAAAATCATCGTTACAGACGGGGTTTTTTCCATGGACGGGTACGTGGCGCAAATTGATAAAATCTGCGATCTCGCGGATCAGTACGATGCACTGGTGATGGTAGACGAATGCCACGCTACGGGTTTCATTGGTGCGACTGGTAGAGGCAGCATTGAGTTGCGCGATGCGCTTGGACGGGTGGACATCATTACGGGCACATTGGGAAAGGCAGTGGGAGGTGCGATGGGAGGATTTACCACGGGTCGGAAGGAAATCATCGAAATACTTCGGCAGCGTTCGCGCCCCTATTTGTTCTCCAATAGCTTGGCTCCGAACATTGTTGGAGCGTCTTTGGAAGTGTTCAAAATGCTGAGCGAATCTACCGCGCTTCGTGATCAACTGGAGGAGAATACAAATTATTTCAAAGCAGGAATGCGCCGATTGGGCCTGCCCATCAAAGATGGCGAGTCGGCCATTGTGCCGGTAATGCTTGGCGATGCCAAACTGTCCCAAGACATGGCGAACCGGTTACTCGAAGAAGGCATATATGTTATCGGCTTTTTCTATCCGGTGGTCCCAAAGGACCAAGCGCGAATTCGGGTCCAGTTGTCTGCAGCGCACACGCGCGAGCACTTGGATCAGGCGATTAATGCTTTTGAGCGAGTGAGCCGAGAATTGGGTGTTTTGGAATTGAGTTAATAGATGCCTTCGCCGAGACGAACCCTCATTGTAGGCGACGGTCTTGCCGGGGCATTGGTTGCCTGGGAACTGCACCATCGGGGTTTGGCATTTGAGCAATGGAGCGATGGGGGACCGGCTGCATCTGACGTGGCGGCAGGCATGTTCAATCCCGTTTCATTTCGCAGGATTTTAGCTCAATGGAACGCCAAAGTGCAGCAAGAAGAAGCTCAAACGCGGTTTCAGCAAATCGAAAAAGAACTCGGGATCGAGCTTTGGCATCGGGTCCCCATTGTTCGGATTTTTCCAGATGAGGCGTATGCGGAATTGTGGAATGAACGAGCGGAGGGTGATCACGAAGTGTCGGAATTTCTTGAAACTTTGACCTCGTCTGATTTGCATGAAAGTGTGATCGCACCGTTTGGAGCAGGCCGGATACCGAATGCGGGTTGGCTCGATGTACCATCCTTCACCCGCGCCAGCCGTGAGCGCTGGCGTTCACAAGGCGATTGGCAGCTCCAAAGTTGGAAAATGGCGGATGGGTGCCCGGACGGATTCGATGCGGTAATCGATTGCCGGGGTGTGGGGGCCGCAAACGATTTGGCTCTCTTTGGATTGGAATTGCGGCGCAATCATGGGGAGGTGCTCAACATCCAACCGTCGGAGGACTGGGGCCAAGAAACCGTCAATAATGTCAGTTGGGCATTGCCACTTCCCGATGGAACTTACCGCGTCGGTTCGACCTACCGCTGGGATGTTGTTGAGCCTGTTTGCCTGGAGGAAACGCCTGCACATTTGCTCGAGCAAGTGACCCGGGTTCGGTGCCAAAGTGATCGGGAACCTCAAATAATGCAGCATCAGGCGGGCTTGAGGCCTTCGTGTTTTGATCGCCGACCTATCCTGGGCCAGGTTTCTCCGAAGCATCCATATTATTTCGCTTGCACAGGCTGGGGAACCCGTGGGGTATCGATTGGCCCCACGATGGTGAGGTGGGTTGTTCAGGCGCTGTTGGGCGAAATATCTGAAGTCCCGTCTGAGGTCCACCCCAAAAGATTCCGTACTTTCACAGAAAATTGAAAGTTTGACGGAAACGCAAGCATCGTTCATTCAGCACTGGGAAAAAGTTGGGGCCAACTGGGGAGTCCCCAAGGCCATGCTTTCCGTGCACGCATGGTTATTGATTCAGTCAAACCCCCAACCGACTGATGCAGCCATGGAAGCATTGAACATGAGCCGTGGCCGAGCACACACGGTATTGCAGGAGCTTGTCGATTGGAAGTTGGCTCATCCCATTAAGCGCATTGGCACCCGGCAAATCAAGTACGTCGCGGAGCAAGACCCCTGGACGATGCTGCTGGCGATTCTACATCAACGCAAGAACCGGGAGCTCGTTCCTCTTTTGGAATTGGCCAAGTGGAACGACGAGCATAAAAAAGAGCTCTTGAACTCTGGACAGGAGGCCTTTCACTCGCGACTCTCGGTGATCGTCAATCGCGCCTCTCAATTAAATCAAGCCTTGGACGTTGCAAAAAGTGAGTCTGAGTCCTGGTGGTGGAGTTGGATACTTTCTCCACTGCGAACAAAGTGAAAACGCTTCCTTTCATCAATGTGCTTTCTTACCTTCGAATAAATTCACTTTCAAGTTGGATCAACCAGGCATGAACCTGGAAGTGAAATATGTCGCAACACCATGATGGCTCTTCGCCCCATACGCTTTCTTTTTGATCTTCGTTTGAACAGAACGATGGCGTTGAATATGGTGTGGCTTTTTTCCCTGGTGCTCCTTTCATCCGGGGCTTTCGCACAGGTCAATGCGGGTGTCGATGAGACCGATACAAGGGCCATCATGCAAGCGAACTTTCTGTTCCATTTTGCGGCATCAAATGAATGGCCAGAAGAGCCGGAGGCTGATGATTTTCATATCGCAGTCATCGGAAACTTTCGGCTTTACGAAGAACTACTGGATAAATACGCGTTGAAATTAATTGGAGCGCTGCCGCTTAAAATTGATTTCTTCGACGCAGTTGATTCTTTCTTGGAGCGTCCGGCAGGCCAAGTTGTTTATTGTGAACCTGGCGGAGGCGAATTGCTTCGTGTTGCCCAACAGCTTAGCGATGAACCCGTGCTCCTTGTAGCGAATTCAGAAGCAGCTCTTGCCAACGGTGCATTGATCAATTTCGTTGCGGTCGGAAACAGAATTCGATATGAAATCAATGCAGACCGAGCCCGGGAAAAAGGCATGCTCATTGGAAATAAAATCATGTCTTGGGCCGTAAAAACTTCACCATGATGCGCACCTTCTCCCATCTAATGAATACATCGGTGCTCGCAGGATTGGCGGTTTCGCTATCGACTGTCTTGTCTGCTCAAACCCCGATCGAAACCGCTTCACGCTTTGCCGAATCGGGATCCTGGGATGCGGCATATGACGCATTGAAGCCCGCGATGCAACAAGACCCATATCGCTCTGATGGACATGCGTGGTATGTGCTCGGTTTTGTTCAAAAAGAGCTCCATAAAGCTTCGGGGGCGACGGGCGAAGAGGCTGTTTTTCGCACAGAAGCTGCCCAGAGTTTCCAGCGGGCATTGAGCCTGCCCAACCTCCCTGCAGCTGACCGCGAGACGGCCCGAAAAGCATTGGATTTCTTGGCGCGAAGTTATTTCCGGGATGCCATTCAATGGGTTGAGGGATTTACCCCAAATGCGGAACCGATGATTTTGGAATTGATGGGACGCTACGAGGCCATTCAAACTTCCTTAAATCCGGGGCAAGATTTATCTCCTCAGCGTGCCGACTTGCACCGCTACCTCGGCCAGGCTTATGCACAGCTGCTCGAAACCGAGCGGTTTGCCGGTTTGCCCGAAGAACAGGGGCTCTTTGAGTCGGCGACCTCCCATTACCAGGAATCGCTGAGTCATGATCCCACGAGTTATGCCAGCCAATACAACCTGGCCATTGCACTTTACAATCACGGAGTTCGGCAACTTAAGCGAATCAACCACACGACGTCGATGTTTGAATTAATGGAAATTCAAGACGTCTGCGTCGGTTTGTTTGAGCAGTCGCTTATTCCTATGAGAAAAGCGCAGGCACAGCGGCCGGATCGGTTGGAAACGTTGAAGGGGCTGATGACGATTTATTATGCCCTATCTCAACCGGAAGCATCGGAGGAATACCGAGTTAAAATCGAGGAGCAGCTGCGGAATCGGTAGGAGTTCTAAAAAAACTGGTGTTCCAGCGTTAAATTGCCCACATGATTCGCAAGGGAGTACCAAAAACGTTCCAATGGGGCATTGGGTGGCGCATATCCATGGGCTTCGGAATCTTTGGAATGGCGGTAGGTGCACTCTTTTTATTGACCCGCAGTACCCTGGGAGAAAGCCAGCGACTCAGTCAACACATCGAAGGGGTGCTGACGCCCAGCATCCAAGGGTTAGAGGAGTTGGACCGCTCCATTGGAGAATCTCGTATCCTCATTCGGCATTGGCTTTCGGTCCAATCGGGACCGCGCGATCCGGAGAAACAGGACCTCGCAGGGCTCATGGAAACGGAGATTCCGAATCAGATTCAAGGGATGCGTCCGTTGGTAGCGAAATGGAATGATCTGGCATTGCAGCATCAGTTCGATTCTCTGGCAACTGAAATTGAGCACTTGTTTTTGGTTTACAGCGAAGTGATGCGGCTTTTGCCCTCTTTTCAGGCATACGACGATCCCATCGCGATGATGGATGCGGAATATTATGCCTTGGATGGGTCGAGCATCCCTCAATTTACGGGGTCGATTCGAATGAGAATGGACCGCATGTCCAAGGCACAGACGGACGCCTTGTCGGCTTCGACCACGCAGATGGATGCCCTGAGCAATCAATTGAAATGGTATGCCGGCAATGTGGCCCTCGGAATCCTGATCCTTGGCTTTGCTATTGCTTGGGGTGTGACGCGCTCAATCGTCAAGCCCGTGCTCGAATTGAAACGGGCTTTGCTTTATCTAGGAAGAGGGGCCCCGCTTGTGCATCCTGTTGAAGCGAGTGCTGATGAAATCGGCGAAATGGCTGTGGCTGTGAATCGATTGGCGGACGGAATTAACAGGACAAGGGAGTTTAGCCTGCAAGTGGGAGAAGGTCAATTCGAGGCGGAATATGCTCCGCTCAGTGAGGACGATGCCTTAGGTCATGCCATTCTCAAGATGCGAGATGACCTTGCGAACAATGAACGCGAATTGGAAGAGAAAGTCCGCTTGAGAACCGCGGAGGTCCAAGAGCAAAAGGCCAAAGTGGAGTCGCTCTATGGCGATTTGAAGGATAGCATCAATTATGCTGAGCGCATTCAACAGGCCATCCTTCCTTCGGCAACTGACCGTGCGAAAGTATTTGATGAGTCCGCGGTATTTTACCAGCCAAGAGACGGAGTGTCAGGGGATTTTTATTTCTTCCATTCCGTCGGCAGGGTGCGCATGTTCTCAGCAATTGATTGCACAGGGCATGGAGTGCCCGGGGCATTTATGAGCTTGATTGGACACCATGCTTTAGAGCGGATTACCAAAGTCTACACCCAACCAGACCGTGTTCTTGAGCAATTGAATCGTGCAGCATGTGATCTTCTGAGGCCCCAAGGATTTCGGTCAGAACAAATCGATGAGACCGCTGTCAACGATGGGATGGATTTGGCCATGGTGAGCATTGACATGGAACGCATGGAAATGGAATACAGTGGCGCGAATTGTCCGTTATACTTAGTGCGCAAGGGGATGCTCCAAGAATTGAAACCCGATAAGATGGCGATTGCATCTTTTGAGCCGGGAACGCGGCAGTTTCAGATGCACACCCTCCCCTTGATCGCAGGCGATGTGATTTATGTGGCGACGGATGGTTTTCCTGATCAATTTGGAGGGCCAAACGGGAAGAAATTCATGCGGAAACGGTTCCGGGAATTACTCGTGCATGCATCAACCCTTTCAATGCCAGAAATGGAGCAAGCCTTATCAGATGCTTTCCACGAATGGAAGGGAGATGAGGACCAAGTGGATGACGTACTTGTCGTCGCCGTGAGGGTTTAGATCGCGCAAACAGGAAGTTCAATCCGTCCAGTAATGATTCTGGTTCAGGTAATCTTCGGTGTACCGATCCCGGGGATCATGGTATTTCGCATTGAAATATCCGACCATAGCATGATCTCCACTCACGGAACTGGACGTGCTGCTGAATCCGGTCTCCGCTTCGCATTCCCGCCGGTCATAAAAGCATCGGTCGATTATCTCGCAGTAATTGTTCTCGCAAATGCTGAAGGAGAATTTCTTCGGGTCGAAATCCGCCCCATCCTCGGTTTCGACGAACACGCATCCGAAGTCGCCCTTCTCCGAGGTGTGGACCAGTAGGACGGGTACAAAATGCGCTTCGATGTCCTTCTGGCTCAGATGATTGGAAGCCTCGGGAAGGTCACCATCGAAATAGGCCTCTCGACTGTAGAGGGATCCTTGGTGTTCGAATGGCTGGGCATCGCCTCCGAAATGGCGTTCATCTCCTTCCAGCCCTGTCACCTCGGCCACGGTGAATCCTCCATCGGCATAAGCCGCCCAGAGGTGCTCAATGTCGTCCACCTCATTCCACGCGGGGTTCACTCCTTCCTCTCTGAGACTAGGAGATTGGTCATCTACATCCTCATCACCCCACTCCAACCCCCTGAGATGATTTACCAGCCCAGCGCTATTTTCCGGGTGGTTCATTTCGCCGTTGAGAATGCGCTGCTTCCAGTA
>DBBR01000037.1 GCA_002292325.1 Flavobacteriales bacterium UBA979
AATGATAACAGCTTGTCAAACCGCAATTCATTTCTTCACCTAAAAACAGTTTTTAGCAGGATCCAAAGGCATGCGGGCCTAAAGGCCTCTGTTACTTGCTCGCTTTGAGCGCTTTGAAAAATCGCTTGTACGCCGAGAGGATATCGCTGAGTAAGCCGTGTTTGTTGTACGGATTTTCTTCTACCCCCAAATCCACCTCGTGCTCAGGAGGGTGATAAGTACCGAACAGACGATCCCAAACGATGAATGTATTGCCCATGTTTCGGTCAAAATGTTTGGATGCGGCGGAGTGGTGAATGCGATGTGCGGCAGGCGAAACAAGGACGTAACGACCGATCCAACCCCAGTTGGAAGTGAATGCCGAATGAAGCGCCAGCTGGTGCATTTCAACAAGCACGGTCACCGCTAAATAGGATTCGATGGAGCCGAAAATGGCGAAGGGAATGACATCGAAAACCCGTTTCATGGCCGTTTCAAGAAAGTGCCCCCGGTACCTGGTCAGCATGCAAAATTCGGTCGCTGAATGATGAAATTCATGAAGCTTCCAGAGTGCATCAACGCGATGAAAAACCCAATGACTGACGTAGTTTTTTAAATCAACCACCACGAATAGAACCAAGAATTGCAGGGGAAGTCCAGGTATGGTGTAGATCAAATCAAAGTGGCTCATCTCATAGACTACCCTTGCCAGCACGTGAAATGCACCAAATGTCAACAGCACAGTGATGAGGCTGTACAGATTGAAGACATCGAGCATGAAAAAAGCAACGTCCGTTTTGACACTTCCATTGAAAGAGAAGATTCGACGCAGGGAGGACTTTGGCCATCCAACGATGAGCAATTCAATCACCAACATTCCACCGGCTACAGCCAGATAGTAGAACAAAACCTCAGGATTGAACACATCCAAGAGTTCAATCAACTTCGATTTTATTTTTTCCAAAAAATCCATCCGTGATTGGTTTTCGTAAAGATAATCCGTGTAGTCGAAGGTCTGGCGCCTTTTCCATCTTCCAACGCAACATGGACCGAGAAATCAACACCTGCGGGTGTCGGTTCGACTCGCAGATAAAGGCACAAAAATCCCCGCACCTTGGGGGACGCTGGGAATTCTTGTTGCAGTCCGCAGAGGGCCAACAACATGTCAATGAATCCCTTGGTTTCAGGAGGCTAAAACCCCATGTGGATCGTCACGCGGGTCGTTTTTGCCAGGAATCGAACTTGACGCCGTCACCCTCATCCCATTTTCGATGAAGGAGTTTCATGGTTTAAGACAACGAGCAACAAAAAACCTTGTACTTTTCATCATCCCTATCATTACGTTTTCATGAATCTGAAGAGCAGCAAGACCGCTTTACGCAACTGGGCATCAACAAGCCTTTTCCTGGTGTTTAGCGTGAATCTATTGATTCGAAGTTGGCATTGTAGCGAGTGGTTGCCAAATGGTGATGAGCCCTTTTCACTGTATTTCGCACAGTGGAGTTTTCAGGGCATCTCCTCGGTGCTCATGAACGGAAACAACCCACCTGTCTACGAATGGATGCTACATCTGCTTCAGCATTGGGATGGATTCAACTGGCAAGAGGCAAGGTGGCTGTCAGCGATCTTGGTGTCCATAGGCGCAACGGCACTGTGGGGCGCAAGTCTGAAAATGCAGAATTGGGGAGCAATGTTGTCAGCTTGTCTGTTTTTGGCTTCAGCGCAAGTGATGAGCGCAAGTCACCTGATTCGGGGCTATGCTCTTGAAATAGGCCTGACTTGCTTGTTGCTGTGGTGCACGGAGAATCTCGTGACGCAGGATGTTGACGACAAAAGACGCCCACCAAATCAACATCTTTGGATGGTGTGGGCACTGTTGATCGTGCTCATGCCTTGGGTTCATTTTTATGGGTGGTTGCTCATTTTTCCTGCAATCCTTCGCATAAACGTTCGAAGAAACTGGAAACCCCTCCTTTTGGCTAGTCTGGGGCTGACCCCTTTGATTTTCCACACCCTAAATCGGTTCGCATCGACTTTGGAGGCAGGAGTCGCCTTGGATCAACCCCATGGATATCCCATGTTGCGAGACATGTTTGTCGTCTTGAATGGGAACCCCACACTGGCCATCTTGGCATTGCTCACGTGCATCGGGTCGCTTTTTTTAAGCCTCAAAAAAGGCTTGGGAAGCCAACTTGTTTGGTTGATACCCTTGGCACTTTATGGCATCGGATCGTCATACACCCCCATGCACGCTCCTCGATACATCGCCTTGTTTGCTCCATATTGGTGTCACTTCCTAGGTCAAAACCTCGCGTCTCTCATTCAGCACACATCACTTCAATTCAAGCGACGAGGTTTATCGCTGCCAATTGGCACAGCGCTAGGCTTGTTGTGCAGTGGGTTCATCCTTTGGCAAATTCAACCACACCCGCCCGTATACGGACCCTTAAACGATGCTGACAAAGTCGTTCCAAGACACGCTTCGGTAGCCTACATCGTGGCACCGAAGTATTGTGATTTGCCATTTGCAAGAATCCTGAAACCTGAGGTGTTTGAACGCGGCGCATTTCACGAAGAACGTTGGTCCAAGAACGACGGCATCTCCCCCACTGATGCTTTGCATGCAGACTTGCTCGAATCAGACGTGCAAGTGCTCGACGTTGGAGCTCAAGAGATTCAACTTGCTACGGAACTTTTGCAAGCCGACACCCTTTGTCTTTGCGATTGCGGTCTTTGGCGCTATCCGAATGCAAACATCCCTAACATAATTATGAAGTCCCATCCTCGAGAAGTTTTTCTTTTTCAAGACAACAGCATCCAACTGAAATGCTATTCGCGTGATTGAATTGCTTTCATGGATTTCAAATCAGGCTTCATTGGGGCTTTGGCTGCAGCCTTTATCATCATCAGTTGTCAAAGCACACACCAACCACCATCAGAAATTGGCGCTATCAAACTAACTTTGTAAATGGCAAAAGTGATAAAACAGAATGGGCGGACTCATATCAATCGAACCTGCTCCCCCCAGTAAGATCATGAATTGTTCCTTGTTTCGACTGAACCTCCTCCTCTCGCTTGCCATTCTGGCTGCCAGCGCCTCTGCTCAAGATTGGGAACAGACCTACGGAACAGGCATGACGAATGCCGGTCATGCGTTGGAGCA
>DBBR01000109.1 GCA_002292325.1 Flavobacteriales bacterium UBA979
CAGTGTGATCTTAGGGACTTCCAAGGCCGCATCTCGGATGTGAATGGACGCTGTGCTTTCCAACGTTTCATCGGTGAGGCTCCAGAATTCGCACGGTAGATATCCGTCCCAGTCAGCGTCCGGTTCAATGATGACCGTAAAGCGTTCGCCGGGATAAATATGCAATGAATCTGGAGCGAATGCTGCAGGCAATGGCCTGCCATCACTCATGTAGCATACAGCGTTTAATTCTTCCGGGAAGTAACATTGAATGCGGCTGTATGCCATCGAACCAAGCCTCAAAGCCAAAGGCTGTCCGGGTTCAAAATGTACAATGTGATCAGAAGATTCGAGTTGATCTCCAGAGGCTCCGTTCACCATGAAAACATCGGGTCGGATGTCGTGGAAGGGATAAGAGGCCACGGGCTGAAGATTCGTTTCAATGGCCAAATCACTGAATAACAGAGGGACATCTTGCGCGTATGCTGGACCTGCCTCGAAGAGTGTCATATCAGGCCGGGTAACCAGGATCATTCCGTACATGCCCATGGTCAGATGGAGGGTCGTTGTGACATGGCAGTGGTAAAGAAAAGTACCGGGGTTGTCGGCTGTAAATTCATAGGTTGTTTCTTCCCCAGTCGCCACGAAAAAGCTGGTAGTTGGAACGCCGTCGTTGGCTTGGTCAACATCCAATCCATGGAGGTGAATGGTATGGCTTTCGGGACTAGGATTGGTGAAGTTGAGTTGCACGTCATCTCCTTGCTCATAAGAAAGCAATGGGCCAGGAAGGGTGATGTAACCATCCGCAACCCAGCCATAGCCCCAAATGGGAATGGCGGTTCCATCGGGCAAAAACGTATAGCCTTCCATGCCTGAAAAAAGCTGAGGCGGAATCTGTTGTGCCATCGCACTTGTGCTGCACAACAAGGCGCTAAATAGGGCCAGGTGAAAATAAGTCTTCATGGCTGCACATGGATGTGGGTGATCATGCCGCCCGGATAAAAACCGGCATTGGTCACGGCGATCAGGTTGTGGTTATGCACGGGGTACATTCCCGGCAAGTTGGCTACGAGCCTCACCGTTATGCCCTCTCCGCGTTTAATCGGAACGGTATCCTTGGACCAACCGACCCGATCAGGGTGATGTGTACTGGTTTCAATGAGGACATGAAATCCATGAAAGTGAAGCACGTGGTCCATAAGACCGTGGTTTGCAATGGCAATCCAGCATGTGTCTCCCAGTTGCACTTCCACTGTACCGTTGGCATCGTCGGCTGTAGCCGGGTATGTCTGCTCATTGATGGTAAATTGGTCCGGGATGTATTGGGCACCTTCTCCGGAGTAACTGCCCGAATCGATTTGCGCTATGCTCTCCGTATTCCAGTCTCCCAAGTTCCAGTGAAAGATGGGTGAGCTGTTGGTCGTGATCTCGGTCAATCCCACCTGGACCATGCTAAAGGCACCAAGTCGTTCGCCTATGGTGTCGGTTAAACCAAACCGATGCACGCCTGTCGGCAAAGCGGGCAGTTCGATCGTCGCAGCAGAGCCCGCCTCAATGAGCGTATTGAATTGGTTTCCCCAAGTCAGCGCGCACAAATGGTCCAGGCTGTCGGTATTGTGGATGGTGATGGAACTTGCTGTATCAGCAGCGCGAGCAATCACGGCGTTGATGCCCGTCCAATTTGAATCATTCTCCAGTCGGAGAGCCGGAACTTCATTGGGAAATGTTGTCCAAGTCCCTCGCACAATCCAGAGGTCTTCTTGAGCGGTCGCCGAAGGCCCATTCATGGACCATATCATGCAGATAATAGCTGCGTACTTACTCAGTTGTCGGAAATTTAACTGCATGGGAGAAAAGTACAAAGAATTCATCCCTCCGAACACTGGAAAGGCTCAAAGTTCATATTGTTCGGCTTAATTGACAGGATGTTATGCATTGTTGTGACCCCCAACTTGTGTAAAGCATCCAGCTCGTCATTCCCAAAATCTTTTGAACCAATTTTGTACTTTATACTTAAATCGGACACCACATGGGCCCAAAAAATAAGCTGGTTGCAGCCATGTTATCGAGAATAGAGGGGGATTTGCAGGCTTTGTCGAGGGATATTGAGTCTCTCCGAGCATCCCGGGCGACCGATGGGAAAAGCACGGCGGGCGATAAACATGAAACAGCCAGGGCCATGGTCGACCTGGAGTTGAAGCAGCTCGAAAATCAGCAGGCGAAAACGAGCAAGATGCGCGCCGAAATCCTCAACCTTTCTTTGTCGCCGTCTGCAACGATTCAAGCGGGTTCCCTCGTGACAACCACACAGGGCACCTTTTTTCTTTCAGTAGCCTTAGGTAAAATCAAAGGGTCGGATGGTCAGCCTGTCTTTGCGGTTTCTCCTATTTCGCCGATCGCTCAGGCCATGTTGCGCCTCAAGGTGGGAGATGGCTTTGAAATCAATGGCATATCCGATCAGGTCAAGGCACTCAATTAATTGTGCAACTCTAAGCCAAAGCCATCGGCTGATTGAAACTGAGCAAAATGCTCGAGGATTACATCGTTTGGATTCAATTTTGAGGTAGGGTCATCGGGTATAAAGCGGATTCGACGCACCTCCTTGGTTCCAGGAAATAGCATGAAGCCATTTTGTTCAAAACGCCCTGGTATCTCGGTAGTCAGTCTCACGCCATAGGCCACCGCATCGCTCTGTAATTCGATCGAGTTTTCCTGAACCGTCCACGTAATCTTAGGATGTGGCCAACTAATTTCGCTTGGCTTTTTGAGTAAGACCGTTCCTTTATCCAGGGCCATTCCGTCCGCATTTGTCCAGGTCCACCGGACCATTGCAACATGGCTCCAGGGAATAACAGGTTCATCCCAAACGAGATTTGATGTGGAAAACGGCGGCGCATCCAACGTTTGGTTCCTGGATAGAAGGACCTCGCCATTCTCCTTCATCCATTGCACATCGATCTTGGTATTGCGGTGCAGAAGGGGTTGGTCGTTGTGGATACGAAGTGATCTGCCAGTGGAATCGGTGCGATTGTGTAGGATGCGGCAAGGCTTGTTGGCAGATTGTGCAGCATAATGTCCCAATTTCCATTTTCCTGCATGGTCCACGGTCGACCATGAAACGGTAGGCCACACATCATTTAGTTGCCAATAAAGCGAACCTGCATACCGGCCTTGGCTATTGCGATGGCGTTCTAAAGCTTCCCGCAAACCAAGGGCTTGCGTGAGCTGCGTGAGGTAAATCCATCGTTGAAGGCTGCTGTGAACACTGTCGGATTCAGCAGGATCGGCCGTGTAGCGACGTGCGTAGATGCGCATCATGCCCCAACCGTCCAAGCCTGGTTTGAGCCATTCCATTTTGGAGCGCTGTCTAAACTGCAAGGCCTCATCTTCAAAGGCGGTAACTCCAACGGTAGAGAGCGTCGACGAATCTGGAAGACTCTGCAGGCCGTATTCACTCGCAAATCGACCAACATGTTCGGAGAAAAAGCTGAAATCCAGCGTATCGAACCAAACGCTCCAAGCATGCTCGTCACCGGAATTCGATGATCGAACAGGAAGATCCCAGTCGTGGGTGGGTGAGGATGGCCAATATAAGGTGGCGCTATGTTGCTCTACGATTTGGGGGAGGCGTTCATGAAACATACGATGGTATGCCAATTCCGTCGCCACTGAGTCAGCGCCATGCAGGTTATACAAGTCAGGCCAACCCCAGGTTTCCCATGCTTTTTGGGACTCATTGTTTCCACACCACAGTGCCAAAGCGGTATGATTCCGTAAACGCCGAACTTGATGGGTCGCCTCCGCGCTCACATTTTCCAAGAAAGCTGAATCACCTGGAACCATGGCACATGCAAACATGAAATCTTGCCAGACCAAGAGTCCATTTCGATCACAAAAATCATAGAACGCTTCTCCAGGATAAACTGCTCCTCCCCAAACTCGGATCATGTTCATGTGCGCATCGATTGCCTGTTGAAGGATCACCGTGTCTTGGGCTTCGCCGCGTGCATAAAAATAATCGGATGGAATCACATTGGCCCCGCGCGCTTGAACCCGTTGTCCGTTGACGTGGCATTCGAACGAATGGCCGAAAGTGTCTGGTTGCCGGACCCATTGCAATTCCCGGACTCCCACATTCCATTGGAGCGAGTTGAATGCGGGTGATTTTGGATTCCAATTCAAGCGATACAGCGGTTGTTCTCCCATTCCATTCGGCCACCACCGTTGTGGCGAGCGGATTTCAGCAATCCAGCAAGAATCTGAACGAAAGACGCGGACCTCCTCGCCGCTGTCGTCAGGTGATTCAAGAGACCACTGGCCTTCAGGCCATGCTTCGGTCTCCCAAACGCCCAATGTTGCCATGGTGTCTGTGATGGAGACCCAAGCCAGGTGAGCATCTTCGTTCAATGGCTGCCGTGCATTTTCGATGCGGACATTGCCGCTGATTCCTGCACCGGTGAGCCGTGGTGCCCAGTCCCACCCAAATTGATAGGTGGGTTTGCGCGTCACGCTGCTCGTTTGCTGTCCTTGTGGCTTCATTTCATTGCTGACCGGCACCAAGCGAGGCTGCGTGTCAAGGATTACCTGGCCCTTGTTCACTGCGGAATGCAGCACCACTTTCAAGGTGCATGCTGGAGTGCAGGTTCTCATTGGTACGCTGTATGAAAGATGCGCATTGTCGGTTTCGAGAACCAGGGAATCGTTGAGAAAGATGGAAGTGTAGGTGTCCAGGCCATCAAAGCGAATGACCGGATTCGTAATGCGTTGTCTCGTCAGTTCGCTTGCGCTCGGCAAGATCGTTCGGTACGTCCAGTCCTGTCGTTCCACCCATTGCACCGTGCGTTCGTTTGTTCCGTAATACGGTTGCGGAATGGCTCCGACTGCGATTAAATCTTGCATCACATCGCCTGGGACTGTGGCAGATTGCCATCCCAGGGTGGCGCCCGCATCAAACTCCCATTCCGTTATGAAATTGGAGGGAGTGACGGCATCTGTTGTGCAGGAGTTGAATCCAATCAGTGCGGACAGAAGCACCCATCCGATGAAGTGCAAATTGCTCATATGCTTTGGATGAATTGGATGAGGTTGTGTTCTTTCTGCAGGCCCAGCCTTTTTCTGAGCCGAGATCGGCTGACTTCTATGGCGCGAACAGTAACGAACATCAGGGTCGAAATTTCCTTGGAGGACAAATTCATGCGCAAATAAGTGCACAGCTTGAGATCATTTTTGGTCAATTGCGGAAACCGCTCTGTGATGCGTTGTTGAAATTCTACATGCACTTGATCAAATTGTTCTGTGAACTGTTCCCATGCATCATCCAATTTCCCGCCATCGTGAATGATGCTCATCAGTTGATCAATTTTGGTGGCTTCCTTTTGAGCTACATTCTTCTTTATTTCTGACAAACCAGACTTAAGGGTTTGGAGCAATTGTGCTTTTTGAACCAGGTTCATGGTCACGGAAGCCAATTGTTGGTTTTTGGATGAGAGTTGTCGTTGCTGAGTTTGTTCCCGTTCTTTTTGAAGGGCTGCTTCCGTCGCTATAATAGAAGCTTCTAAATCGGCTTCTTTGTCCTTTCGTGCCCTGTTTTGTTCCGCTTTTTCGAGTTTATGTTCCGTTTGGAGGATTCGACGATTTCGACGGAGATACATGTAAAAAAACACTGTAATGGCGATCAATAACAAGCCTTGGATACTGGTGCGTTGGTACCAAAACGGCGCAATGTAAAAGTCCTGGTGTCGGACGGGTCCTGTCAAATTATTGTGAATGAATGTCCGGAATTCCAATCGATGGTTGCCAGGTTCGAGGCCCGACAAGTTGATGTTGGGGGACGCAGAAGGACGTGACCAAGTCGGCGATACGTTTTTAATGCGCCACTGGTATCGTTGGATCCCAAGCCAGTTGGAGTTGAGGCTGCTCAATTGAATTTCCAAGGCGTGCATGCCTGCGTCAAGTTCAATGATAGGGGTCAAGCGCAAGGATTGTCCATCGGGTGTATTGAGATGTTTGATGTAACCAATGGAAACGTCTGGGGCGTTTTCTGGTGCGAGCATGCGCTCTGGATCGAGGTAGACAAAACCCGTTTCTATGGGAACGCAAACGTTGCCATAGGGTGTGATTTCCAATGACTCAAATGGAGCGACGGGACGACTCAATTGCATGGGGGCAACACCGATGCTTTGGTCTTCAATCAGCGCGCTTCCTCCGAGGGGTATGTATGAAATTTTATCGCCTTCGAATACCCATATTCCCCTATTGGGATCTTCGATAAGCCGCTGAAATGTGCCATGCGGGCTGATCCATTGAGTAAGTCCGCTGCTGTCTTCGACCATGGCATTGGTCAGGGGGTCAAACTTATAAAATCCACGTTGAGTGGCAAATCGTATGGTGCCATCGATTGAGCAGAGATTGACCTGGAGCGGTTGAGGGAATCCTTGTTCCTCGCCATAGGTTCCGATGACTTCAGTTTTCAATCTCTGTTCGTCCATGGCCAGATGATATGCTCCGCGGTATGGATGGGTGACCCACCACGTTTTGTCCTGGTCTTGTTCCAAAAAGCGAGTGCTCTCTTGAAATCCCTTCATTTGACCTTCGACAATCCATCGCGAGCCAAGCTCAGTTGCTTCTGGGGTGTGCCGGACTTGAAGAATGCCGTTGTACGTTCCAATGTACCACAAGTCGTTGGATTCGCTGGGCCAAATGTTCCAACAACCTACATCCGTGACAAGCGGATGGTAGGTGTCGTCGATCAAAAAGCCTGCACCGTTGGGATGGGAGACCCAGACGTCATTCGCAGCGCTTTTGAGCGACCAAATAGGCCCGTTTACAAAGTCGATTGGCTGCACTTTTTCAGCCTTCTGTTTCTGATGAAGCAGACCTTGCGAGGTTCCCCAATACACCTCACCGTCCTTCAGGTGCAATGAAGAGTATCCAACGATTTTCTCTTGCGCCAGTGCATTCGGAATTCGATGCGGCCAAGAATACCGGAGCAGCTCAATCCCTCCTTCCATTGCAACCCACAGGTTTCCGTTTTTGTCCGATTCTAAATCAAGTACCGTGTTGCTGGTCAGTCCTGATTGCAGGTTGTATCCGATTTGGTATTCGTTGAAATCAGGCGTTGTGAGTATGCCGTTTTCAGAAGTTCCAATCAACCATCGGCCTTGGTGCTCAAGAATACAATTGACCCGAGCGGATTTTAATGCCTCAGCGAGCGGACTGCGAACGGGCTGCCATTCTCCCTGTTTCAGCTTAAAAACACCTCGGCGGTGTGTTAAGAGCACAGGGGTGGAAAGGGGGTTTTCCCAAATCAGCGCCTCTATTCTACAGTCTTTTGGACCCGATAATCGATGTTCGAGTTTTCCTTGCGTGCTAAATATGAGTAGGCTGTCCGGGGTTTGGACTCCGATGCCGACAGAGGATTTGAACGCGTTGATAATGCTACCGTCATGCCATTGACGGTAGGATCCCCGTTCATCAAAGGCTCCTAGAAAATCATCGGTTGCAATAATCACTTTGAAATGTGCTCCATCGACTTCACCGTACAAACGCCAAACATCCTCAATGGGACCTGAAACATTCTGAACAGAATCGGTCAGATCCGTCCAATTCGCTTCTCTGGTTTCTGTGCTCTCCGAATAAATACCGACAAACCCTTGACCTCCGCAGAATACGCTCCCTTCGTGCGCCCAAACTGATCTGCTTTGGGTGCCATTCGGCAACGGCACGAGCTTCCATTCTGCACCGGTAAAGCTGAGAAGACCGAGGTTGTTGGCTACGGCGATTCGATAGGATTCATCGATGCTGATATACGGATTGTGAATTCCGCCGTGGGTCTCATAAGGGGTGTATCTATGCCGCAGGGTGGGGTTGAACGGTGTCTGCGAGTGCCCTGTGTGATAGGTTGCAAAGGTTATTCCAGTAAGCAATGCGATGAGAGGTCTATTTATGTGCCTCTTAAATTTCAGATTCATCCTTGATTGAATTTATATACTTGTAAATCAGTATTTTATTGAAATTATCTGTTTGAATCGTATTCGGGATGCCGAGTTCTTCACTATGGATTGTGCAGGTAATGTGTAGGTAAATTTAAGGTAAAATTTGAGGCGTTACGGAATCAACTTGTAATTTGCACACGCTAACAAAAAGAGAAATTGAAAGGGACAAAGCGATCTTGGAGTGTTTTGATTTTGACCGCCTCCGTTTGGTTGATGGGGTGTGAAAACACCACAACAGATGGAGCTGTAGGATCACATGCCGTCTTCGTGGATTCCGTTTTGCAGTCAATGACGCTCGAAGACAAAGTAGGGGAGATGACCCAATTGACCCTCGGTGCAATTGGAGTTGGCAAACCATACAAGTTGGTTGAGCCTCAGCGGTTGGACACTGCAAAAGCATACGACGCCCTCGTGACCAACCGGGTAGGTAGCGTGCTCAACTGCGGCAACCACGAGCACACGCCGGAGAAGTGGCATGAGTTCATTGCAGGTATTCAGCATTATGCTCAACAGAAGGAGTCCAAGATTCCGGTGTTGTATGGGGTCGATGCCATCCATGGGCCTACTTACACCACCAACGCTGTTTTGGTGCCTCAACAAATAGGTTTGGCAGCAACATGGAATGAGGATTTGGTGCGAGAAAATGCGGAGAATACGGCGGCTCAAATTTTTGGATGCGGTATTCCATGGAATTTTTCTCCGGTATTGGATTTGGGAAGAGACCCACGGTGGCCTCGGTTTTGGGAAACGTTTGGCGAAGATCCACTTCTGGCGAGTCGGATGGGTGTTGCTATGGTGGAAGGCTACCAAAACGGCGAAGTGCCTATCGCAGCCACGTTGAAGCATTTCTTTGGTTACGGTTTCACCCTTTCAGGGAATGATCGGACTCCTGCCTGGATTCCAGAGCGTGAGTTGAGGGAATATTTCTTACCAAGCTTCAAAGCGGCAATTGATGCTGGCGCGATGTCCATTATGGTCAATAGCGGGGAGATCAATGGCATTCCCGTCCATACCAATAAATGGATGTTGACGGATCTTTTACGAGACGAGTTGGGTTTCGAAGGAGTTGTTGTCACCGATTGGGAGGATGTAAAGTATCTGTACACACGACACATGGTCGCAAAGGATTACAAGGAAGCCACTCGTATGTCCATTGAGGCCGGAATTGACATGTGCATGGTCCCGCTTGACTTTGGTTTTACGGAAGCCTTGTTAGCGCTGGTGAGAGAAGGCAGTATTTCTGAATCTCGAATCGATGAATCCGTTCGGCGAATTCTCGTGATGAAAAAGCAATTGGGGTTGTTCGAGACGGGTGGAATGCCGCCTGCGCTGGAAGATTACCCGAACAGAGAGGAGTTTGAAGACGATGCTGCCCAAGCCGCGCTTGAGTCCATCACATTGCTCAAGAACGAAGGCCAGAATGTTGTTGACCCCGTCCAACCTGTTTTGCCTTTGGGTAAATCGGGAAAGCTATTTGTCACAGGACCAACAGCCCACAGTTTGAATGCGCTCAATGGAGGCTGGACTGGAACGTGGCAAGGCCGAGATACAGTTTACAACACCCCGGGAATGCCGCATTTAGTTGAGGCGCTCTCCAATCGATTTGGGATCAAGCGAGTTGTCAGTGAGAAATTGGCAATGGATTTTGAAACGGCAGAGATTGATCGTGTCATTCGTGCCATTGAACAGACCCGGCCGGATTACGTTGTACTCGCCTTGGGTGAAATGCCTTACACAGAGATACCGGGCAACGACGAAGATTTAGCTCTGTTTGGTAACCAAAAAGCATTGATTCGTGCTGTGCATAAAATGGGTTTGCCCACCATCGGAGTTTTCATCGAAGGCCGTCCGCGCACCTTCGACGACGTGGAGCCTTTCATGGACGCCATTGTCATGGCGTATTTGCCAGGTGATTTTGGCGGTGATGCCATCGCGCAGGTTTTAGAAGGATCGTACAACCCAAGTGGTCGATTGCCGTTCACATGGCCTCGACACCCTTCTTCGCATGTGACTTATGATCACAAACACACGGAGGAAATTGGCACGGATTTTTACACGAATGGATTCAATCCGCAATACTCATTTTCGCATGGACTGAGCTATTCATCTGTGGAAGTGACGGACTTGCGATTGGAACAGACATCTTATGATATGGGTGATACCATTCATTTGATGGTAGGCCTGACCAACGTGGGAGATCGAATCACCAATGAATTAGTCTGCGTATTCAGTCAGGATAGTGTAGCGTCTATTACGCCAAGCGTCGATCGACTGCGGTATTTTGATCGGGTAATGGTTGGACCGCGAGAATCAATGTCGTTAAGTGTTTCTTTGCCCGTGGAGGAATTGTCCTTCATCAATGCCGCCCTTCAAGAGGTGGTGGAGCCGGGTGCTTTTTCACTTCGCGTCGGTTCCAAGACTGTTGCCTTCAACGTAAATGAATAAAAAACAAACCTTTAAACCTTCTAATATGAAGCACATTTTTACCCTAGCCTTTTTGGCATGTATGCTGGGTTCATACGCTCAAGTCGGAATCGTCACTTGGGAAGTGAACATGGCGAACGAAGAAGTCTCTCCTGACGGTGTTTACCTCGCAGGTGGAGATTATTTTGGAATTCCTGGAGACAACCCAATGGCAGACGATGACGGCGACGGCGTCTGGACCATCACCTTGGCGATGCCCTTGGGTTATTCTGGAGCTTACACCTTTACGAATGGAGCTTGCACGGATTGGTCGTGCAAAGAAAATGTCGTTGGACAGGACTGTGCTTATGGCCAATGGAGTGACCGGCTCTTGCCAGAAGTAACTTCTGCCGGAGCAACCATTTCGACCTGTTTTTCTCAATGTTCAACAGACGGCTCATGCGCAACACTGAGCAGCTCCGATGTCACATTTCGTGTGGACATGTCAGAGCAAGTCGTGACCAATGGAGTATTCCTCCACGCTGCATTTGACGGTTGGGGATCGATTCCAATGAACGATGACAATGGAGACAATGTTTTTGAATACACGACCAACCTTGATGGGGGGGTGTATCAATACCTTTTCCAGAACGGAGAAGGTGGAAACGAGCAGTTTGATTCAACTTATGTTGAATGCACTTTGACCAGTGGAGCCTTTACGAATCGTTTGCTCGAAGTTGAAGGTGGCGATGCCATGGTATTGGACGCTTATTGCTTCAATAGTTGCTCCGGATGCGAAGGCGGAGGCGATAGCATCCTTACGGTCACGTTCAACGTCAATATGGCAAATGAAGAGGTGGATCCAACGGGTGTATACCTCGCGGGTGGTGCCGCCTTTGGTGCCCCAGGTGACAATCCCATGTCCGACGACGATGGCGACGGGATCTATTCGATAACCCTGGAAGTTGATTCTGGATTTTCCAGCCACTATACTTTCACGAATGGCGCTTGTGCCGACTGGTCGTGTAAGGAGAACCTGGCAGGCCTGCCTTGCGGAGACCCCAACAACTACAACGATCGCTTCCTCGAAGCTGTGACACAAGACGTGGTGCTGAGCACGTGTTTTGGACAGTGCAGTACGGATGGTACGTGTGAGGCGAACGCTCCTATTCCAGTAACCTTCCGGGTGGACATGAGTGAGCAACTAGTGATCAGTGGTGTCACCATTTTTGGCGGGTCCATTAACGGTTGGAACAACACCGCCACGCCTATGTTGGACGACGACGGCGACGGCGTATACGAAGCTACAATTGACTTGACGCCCGGTGGGCATGAGTATAAATTCGTAAACAGTGGAGTTGAAGAGGTGTTTGATCCCGTTGTACACGGTGATTGCACGGTGTCCACGCCCGACTCTGTATACACAAATCGCTACTTGTTCATCGAAACAGAAGAGTCGATTACGACAGATGCTTATTGCTTCAACGCATGCGTAGCTTGTGAAACAGGCACAGGTATGAACGAATCAATGGGCCTTGAGTTCCAATTGGTGCCCAACGTGACCAGTGACCTGGTTGAATTGCGTTTGAACCAACCCAATGCGTTCCCAATGAACGTAACAGTGGTTTCTTACACAGGAAGTGCAGTTATGAGTCAGCAAATCCCAGCAGGAGTTACTTCATGGACCTTGGATATGACCTCTGAGGCAAATGGGCTTTACTTTGTACAACTTGAGTCCCGCGGCATGGGCGTGACGCAAAAGCTGATGAAAGTGCAATAAGCGCATTCACTAGTTAAACAATCTGATCAAAATAGAATGAAAAAGTTGCTGATAGCAATCAACTTCGTTTTTGCCATTATGGTAACGGCCTTTTCGCAAGGAAAGGCCGTTACCGGAGTGGTGACCGCTGCCGAAGACGGCACGGCCCTACCTGGGGTAACGGTGGTTGAGAAGGGCACCCAAAATGCCTCATTTACAGACCTCGACGGAAACTACACGATTCAAGTGACCAAACAAGACGCCATTTTGGTGTTTTCTTTCATTGGCTACACTCCTAAGAATGTTTCTGTAGCAGGAAAAGATGCAGTGAACGCATCGCTGGAAATGGATGTGGCGGGTCTAGAAGAAGTAATTGTGGTGGGCTACGGCAACCAAAAAAGGAGTAAAATTTCAGGTGCAGTTGGCACCATTGACACAAAAGAAATCACGTCCTTACCGGTTTTAAGAACAGAACAAGCCCTGCAGGGAAGAGCTGCAGGAGTGCAAGTGACCCAAAACTCCGGCCAGCCCGGATCTACTCAATCCATCCGTATACGTGGAACAGGCTCATTGAATAACGCCGAACCTTTGTATGTGATTGATGGAATCCCGAGTGCTGGGATTGATTACCTGAACCCTGCTGATATTGCGTCCATTTCCATTTTGAAGGACGCGGCGTCAGCAGCGATTTACGGTGCTCGTGGTGGAAACGGTGTGGTCTTGATCACGACCAAAACGGGTTCCAAAAATCAGAAACCTCAAATTACCTATGAGAGTTACTACGGCATGCAAGAGCCATGGAAGTACATGGCCTTGTTGAATGCGGAGGAGTATGGAATTCTCATGAACGAGAGCCGCTCAGCTGCGGGATTGTTGCCGCTTGAAGCGTTATCCAATCCATCGGCGTTGGGAGAGGGAGAGGACTGGCAAGACGAAATCTTCCAGCGTGCCCCCATGATGAACCATAGCTTTAGTTTCACCAATGGAACCGAGAGTTCTTCTACGGCAGTAGGAGGGAGTTATTTTGTTCAAGACGGCATTGTTGGCGGCGAGAAAGGGCGGTTTGAGCGTTACACTTTTCGAATCAACACCCGCCAAGATGCGGGAGATAAGTTTCGGATGGGACAAAATATCAACTTCACCCACCTCGACCGGTCAGCATTGGCTGAGAACAACGAATTCAACTCGGTGGTTGGTCGTGCCTTGAACATGGACCCTACGACGGAAGCGATGCGTCCCGACGGATCGTATGCGTATTCAACCATGATCGACTCGGACATTGCTAATCCAGCCAATCAAATTGCTCTGAATAACGACTTTTGGACCACCAATCGATTTGTTGGTTCTGTATTCGGAGAATATGACATTTTATCCAACCTCAAGTTCCGCTCTACGATGTCTGTGGATTTGAGTTTGGGTTCTCATCGCGTTTTTTCTCCGAGCTATGACCTCGGAATCGGTCCCAATGATCCTGATCGTCCAGCCTATGAATGGCGCGAGGTCAATGGCCTCATGCTTGGTGAAAACAAGTGGAGCAATTGGCAATGGGAAAACACGGTAACCTATGATAAAGAGCTATCCAATGGCGACGACGTTCAAGTCGTCGCGGGCTATTCAGCATTGAATAACCTTTCGACCAATTTTTATGGTTTCCGGGATAGTCTCGCATCCAACGACTTACAGTATGCGTACTTAAATAACAGCTTGAACGCGCAAGAGCAGGCACCTTCTGCTAGTGGAGGCACGACTGCATCGGCATTTGTAGGCCAGTTTGTTCGATTGAATTACGGTTTGGGCGATGCATGGTCATTGTCGGGGACGGTTCGTCGCGATGGCTCCTCCCGATTCGGTGTGAATAACCGGTACGGAATCTTCCCATCGGTTTCTGCCGCTTGGAACATGACTGAATTGCCTTGGGTCGCAGAGAAAGACTGGATTGACTTCTTGAAATTGCGTGCGAGTTGGGGGCAGAACGGAAATGCGGATGGCATTGGGAACTTCGACTATACCTCGCTGGTGTACAATGGCTTGAATTACACGTTCGGCAGTGAACAGGTCCAGACCAACGGTGCGGGTCCGGTGAACACGTCCAATCCCGATTTGAAATGGGAGACGGTGGAGCAAACCAACGTCGGCATCGACGCTGACTTGTACGATGGGAAGTTGAACATCGTCGCGGATTACTTTGTGAAAAGCACGAACGACATGCTGGCTGTGGTTCCACTTCCAGGTGTCGTTGGCTTCTTGCCATCAGCGACCAATGTGGCTTCTGCTAAGAACTCCGGTGTGGAGTTTGCCGTGAACCACCGAAATCAAGTGGGTGATTTCAATTACTCGATTGGCGGTAACATTGCCTTCATCCGCAACGAAGTGACTGATTTGGGTGAAGGGGGGCAGCCTGTTGCGACCGGTTCAGTATTTGGAATTGGCGACTTGGTGGCTTACACCGAAATAGGTCAGCCCATTGCTTATTTCTATGGATATGAGACGGACGGGATTTTCCAAACGGATGAAGAGGCTGCGGCGAATACTTCGTTGCCCAACGCGCAAGCGGGAGACGTTATTTTCGTTGACCAGAACAGCGATGGTGTTGTTGATTCCGATGACAAAGTCATGATTGGAAATCCTCACCCGGATTTCACCTACGGTATCAACATGGAGGCAAGCTACAAGAACTTCGATTTCACGCTCTTTTTGCAAGGCTCACAAGGCAACGACTTATTGAACGGCGCATTCCGGTACGATTTGAATACGACCAATCTGCCTGTTGCAGCATTGGAGCGTTGGACAGGCGAAGGGACGAGCAACTTGTACCCTCGCATCTCGCATGCTGACCCGAACCAAAACAACCGAATTTCGGATCGTTTTGTGGAGGATGGATCCTACATGCGGATCAAGAATGTGCAATTGGGCTATACCCTTCCTGATAATGCAATGCAACGTTTGAAGATTGGAAAGTGTCGTGTATATGTGGCAGCGAATAATCTATTTACGTTTACTCAGTATTCGGGACTCGATCCCGAGGTCGGAACGCGAGGAACGCTTGAAATCGGAATCGATCGTGGTTTCTACCCTTCAGCGCGAACGTTCATTGCGGGCATTAATGTAAACTTCTAAGCACAGAAAGATGAATCAGAAAACAACGTTGATAATTGGATTTCTCGCTGTCGCTCTAGTGGCGTGCAAGCAAGAATTCTTGGAAGTGCAGCCATTGGTCGGATCGACAGAGGCCAATTTCTTCCAAAATGCGGATGATGCTGAATCAGCCACCATCGCGTGTTACAACAACCTTCAGCAAGAAGTCACCAACATCCAAGGAAGCGCGCAGCTCGCGCCTCACTTTCGATGGTACTTTGGGGACATTTGCTCAGATGACTCGCATAAGGGAGGGTCAGGCGATGGAGACGAGCCCGAACTGTTTTTATTCGAAAACTTTTCAGGAAACTCTTCGAGCAAATTGGTGCTCGCCGAATGGCAGGTAGCGTACCGAGGTATTGCATACTGCAACCTTGCATTGGACCGAATTCCAGGCATCGAAATGGATCAACAAGACAAAGATCGATTTTTAGGTGAGGCATCTTTTATTCGGGCATACTGGTATTTCAATATGGTGACTATGTTTGGCGACGTGCCCCTCATTTTGGGCAATTTGGCACCAAGTGAGTATCAGCAAGCCCGATCATCTTCGAATGAGGTGTGGGCGCAGATTGAGGCGGATTTGACATTTGCGCGAGAGAACCTACCTCGACGCAGTGAATTGAGCATCGCCGAGACAGGGCGTGCGACGTGGGGAGCGGCGAGTGCACTTTTGGCCAAAGCGCATGCGTACCAAGAAGAATGGCAACCGTGCAACGATATCTGCTTGGATGTCATGACATCGGGTGAGTATTACTTGGATCCAGATTATGCAAACATTTTCACCGAGTCGGGCGAAAATGGTCCAGGCTCTATCTGGGAGATTCAATACATGAATGCGTCAGGTGGAAACTGGGGCAATCAACTCGAAGGAAGTTTCACCAATGTTTTTCAGCGTGCACGTGGCCAATTTGGTGGCTACGGCTTCAACATTCCAGAGCAAAACTTTGTGGATGAATTCGAAAACGGTGATCCGCGTTTGGGCGCAACGGTTTTCCAGGTGGGTGATCAAATGGGTGATCGAGGAGTCTTCTCCTTGGAGGCCACAGGCATGCCCCATTTGTACTACTCGAAAAAGTTCTTCATCAATGCTTCAGACGAAGCTCCTTTTGGTGATCCGAATCCGAACGGATTTTCGAATGACCGTGTGATTCGCTATGCAGACGTGATTTTATTCCATGCCGAATCTGCGTATCATCTCGGCAATGAGGGGCTGGCTCGAAATTCTGTGAACATCATTCGTTCGAGAGCGCGTGGAGGCAACCAAGCGTTGCTGGTTTCACTCGGAACGGATGTCACGGGTCCAGACTTACTTGACGCCATTTACCATGAGCGGCGAGTAGAATTGGGAATGGAAGGTCATCGTTTTTTCGATTTGGTTCGAACCGGACGTGGATCGGTTGAATTAGCAGATTGGGGCTTTGTTTCGGGCACACATGAGGTGTTCCCTATTCCTGAAGTGGAAATAACGCTTTCAGGAGGATTGATTACTCAAAATAACGGATACTAATGAAATCTTATATAAAATACGCAGCTGCCTTTGCAGCGGTCGTTCTGTTCATGGCTCAGGGCTGTAAGCCATACGAGGAAGAGGGGATTGAATTGCCAGGAGCCCCATCGGCTTCGTTCGAATGGAATTTCATTGATGCAGTGGATTCCTTGGGTCAAGTAGTTGGCATTGATTCCAATCGGGTTTTTGTTACCGCCGCTGCTGTGGATGGAGCTTTTCTCCATTTGTGGGACTTTGGCAATGGTCAGACGTCAGACCAGACTTCCGACACGGCTTATTACCCACAAGAGGGTGATTACACCATCTCCTACTCTGTGCATACGGCAGGTGGAATGGGTTCAACCTCACAGGCGCTGAACATCGCGCAAACATTGGAATTGCCTTGTGAAGGAAACTTGGCCTTGCTGACGGGATGTGACAACCAAAAGGCATGGAAATTCTCAGAAGAAATGGGTGCTATTTCAGTGGGACCTGATCCCTATTCAACGGAATGGTACACTTCACCCGCTGCAGGATTGGAGACATTCCAGAACGATGACCGGTATCAGTTTACAGAAGACGGGATGTATCTCTACAATAACAACGGGAGTACGATGAATCCTTTCGAAGGATATGTCGAAACAGAGATTGCGATTGACCCGACGATGTATGTTTTCACGGAAGGAACAGGAACTTCAGGGGAAGATCAAATTTCCTTGTCGTCTTTTTCTGAGACCCTCTGTGGATTCATGGGAGTCTGGGATTCAGGTCCTGTTTATGACATCGTTGAATTGACCGAAGACCGTTTGGTCATCCACGGTCCCCTGCAAACGGGTGATTGTCAGCCAGCGGGAGGCTGGTTTACAATGATTTTTGTCGTTGACTGATAAAGATTGGATCTAAAAAAAGATAAGATGAATCGATTGTTGGGATTGCTAATCGCAGGAGCGTTTTTCTTGAGTTCTTGCGAAGGGTGCGGGGATCCAGAACCCTCGAGTCCACCGGAAATTCGATGGGCGAATTCGGTTTCTGTCTTTGAAACTGAGGACTTTGCTGACATCGACATTGAAGTCGTTCTGGGTTCCGTTCATACCGAGACTGTAAGCGTTGATTTTGAAACGGTATCGGGTACGGCCGAGGAAGGTGAGGATTTCGTGGCGACCAGTGGGACACTTGTATTTGCACCGGGTGAATTGTCGCAAACGGTTTCGGTTTCATTGATCGTGGATGAGTACTTAGAATCAGATGAGCAGTTCGAATTGTCATTGAGCAATCCCGTCAACGCTTACATCAAAGTAGGAGAGCCGACCATATCCATAGGCATTCGAAACGATGATAACCTGATTTACATCTCAGACGAAGGATATGATGCATCGGACTCTTATGAAGGCATGAACCTCGTCTGGTCGGATGAATTTGAAGACTCAGAAATTGACTTGGCGAACTGGACGTATGATATTGGAAACGGAAGCGGCGGCTGGGGAAACAATGAGCAGCAGACGTATACGAACAGCCTCAACAATAGCTTCGTAGCGGATGGAAAGCTCTTCATCAAGGCGGAAAAAGTGGGCGAGAATGCTTTCACTTCGGCGCGTCTGAAATCACAAGGTTTGCAAGAGTTTCAATATGGGCGCATCGATGTTAGAGCCTTGCTTCCTAAGGGTCAGGGTATTTGGCCCGCCATTTGGATGTTGGGTTCGAATCACCCGACTGCTGGATGGCCAGCCTGTGGTGAAATCGATATCATGGAACTGCTAGGTCACCTGCCAGGAACAGTGCACGGAACGGCGCATTGGGGAGCGGATTGGCCAAGCTGGAATCATCAAGGTTCCTCCACGAGTATTTACCCCGATCATTTTGATGGCGAATTCCATGTGTTCTCCGTGGATTGGACCGAGAATGAGATTCATTTTTTGATGGATGACAGTCAATATTTCACCATCAACACGAGCATGATGAATGGGCAGCCTTATCCGTTTAATAATCCATTCTTCTTTATCCTGAACGTCGCAGTTGGTGGA
>DBBR01000006.1 GCA_002292325.1 Flavobacteriales bacterium UBA979
GCCGTCGAAATCTCCCTCTTCATCATAAGATTTCCCCGAAAACTCGCAAAAAATCTCTTCGTAGGGCTTACCCAAAATATGGGCCAAAGTCGATAACCTGCCTCGATGAGCCATGCCGATAAACACCTCCTTTACCCCTTGCTTTGTTCCTTCTTCAACCACGGCATCGAGCGCAGCAATAAGCGTTTCGCCACCTTCCAATGAGAATCGCTTTTGGCCTACAAATTTCTTCTGTAAAAATTCCTCGAATAGCGTTGCTTGAGCGAGCTTTTTCAGGATTTGAACGCGATCGGCCACGTCAATCCTCGGTCTGTTGGCAAGCTCAATGTGCTCCCGCACCCAGGCTCGACGTTCCACGTCTTGGATCATCACGTATTCAATCCCGATGCTATTGCAATAGGTCAATTCCAAGTGCTCGATGATGTCCTTTAATTTCGCAGGACCTATGCCCACTTCATTGCCCGCCTGAAAAACAGTTTCCAAATCCGTGCTTGAAAGGCCAAAGGTTTCAAGACTCAAATCCGGCTGATAACTGCGGCGTGCGCGGACCGGGTTCGTCTTGGTGAACAAGTGACCCCGCTCCCGATATCCTTGAATCAATCCAATAACTTGGAATTCTTTCTGAGTAATCGGAGAAGGTTGATCCTCTCCATAAGAGGACGTCGCCAAATCGAATCCTTTGAAGAAAAGCTGCCAGCTCGAGTCCACGGACTCGGGGTTTGCTCGGTACTGAGCGTACAGGGATTCGATGGCTTGGGGTTCAGCTTGGCTGATAAAGTCTAAAGGGTCCATGCGGACGATACGTAGTTTCGAGCTCCAAAGATACACCCGTGCCTTCAGACCCGAAAAGAAAAGAGCTTGAAGGTCATTCCGAAATTTGATCTTTCGGCAATGCCTGGCCAAACGTCCAGCGCATCCACACCTTCAATGCCGCTCGCTCCAAGGACTTTTCCGCAAGAATCTGGGCTGCTTTTGGCCGTTCGTGTTGACTCAAAATTTCTCCCATCAACCCCTCGCCCAAGTCCAAGCGATAGAACGAGGCAAAGAGCGCGCTTGCATCACCCTCCAAGCCCCAAACAATTTCGTCTACCAGCAATTGCAGGAGGTTGACCGATGCAGAATGAACCCGCTCGGCATCCCACTGAAAGTCCTTGATCAATTGATCTTGTACTTGACGTTGAAAAGCCTCAATCGTCCGTCCTTCAGGAAGTTTCCGGTTGCTAAGCCAGGCACCGAGCACTTTTTCTCCCATTAGGATTTTCTCTGCGTCACGAGTCCCGCCAAAAATCCGAACCATTCCCGGTGTTCATCGCTGAGTTGAAGGCGGTCCATGCAGGCCATTGCTCTGTCCACCTGCTCGTTCATCAATTGCTTCGCAGCCACTTCCGCTCCAGCGGATTGCATCGCTGAACGTATGGCCTCAATTTTACCCGTGGCATCCGAGCGGTTTCCGTCCCAAGACGCCAATGCTCGACGGGCTTCCTCTCCCCCGTTCTCCGCGGTGTATAGTCGTAAAAATGTTTTCTTGTCAGCCAAGATATCCCCGCCTATTTGCTTGCCTACAGCCTCTCCCCCAAAGGTATCCAGCAGGTCGTCTTGCATTTGAAACGCCAGACCCAATTGTTCCCCCATCTCAACCCAAATGGCGGTGCGTTCCGGGGTTGCTCCTGCAGCAATTGCACCGACTCCCAATGACGCCGCCACCAAAACCGAAGTCTTTAACCGAATCATCTCCAAGTATTCTTCGACCGAAACATCCTGCCGGGTTTCAAATGCCATATCCGATTGCTGACCCAAACAAACTTCCAGCGCCGTCTGGTTGAACAATTCAAGTGCTCGGGGGAGCGCCTCAGCATTCAACTCCAAAAAGGCGATGTGTGCCAATGTGTACATGGCGTCTCCAGACAGAATCGCCGTGCTTTCATCCCACTTTGTATGCACCGTGTCTTGGCCTCTTCGTTTGGGCGCTTCATCCATGATGTCATCGTGCATCAGTGTGAAGTTGTGAAACAATTCCACGCCCAAAGCCGCCGGCATGGCGACACTCAACGAATGGCCTTCTGCTTCTGCTGCCGACAACGCGAGCACCGCACGCAATCGCTTGCCGCCAAGTTGCATCAAGTAGTGAACAGGCGCGTACAGTCCGTCACCTTTGTCTGCTGGCCAACGATTCAAAAACGCCGTCAACGCGGCATTAGCCTCTGATTTAAGTCGATTCAGGTTGGGATGCGTCATATGAAGCGTACTTACTATGGGTCACTGTTTTCCCCGTCTTAACTGCTCCAACAGGTAATCGCCATAACCTGATTTACGCAACGGTTCCGCAACGGATTCAAGTTGTGAATCAGTGATGTAGCCCATGCGCCAGGCGATTTCTTCGATGCAACCAATTTTCAATCCCTGACGCTCCTCAATCACTTGAATGTAGAGTGATGCCTGCATCAAAGATTCATGTGTTCCCGTATCGAGCCATGCCATGCCGCGGTCCATTTTTGAAACAAATAATTTTCCCGCTTCAAGGTAGGCCTTGTTGACATCCGTAATCTCGTATTCTCCCCGCTCACTTGGCTCCAACTCCGAGGCGATTTGCACCACGTCATTGTCGTAAAAGTATAAGCCAGGAACTGCGAAATTCGAAGGCGGATTTTGAGGCTTTTCGATGATGCTCACCGCGCGGTCCTGCTCGTCAAACGATACGACGCCATATCGCTCAGGATCGTTGACGTAGTAAGCGTAAACAATCGCGCCTTCAGGATCTGTATTCGCCCGCAATTGCCGCCCGAAGCTTTTGCCATAAAAAATATTATCTCCGAGCACCAATGCCACCTTTTCATTCCCAATAAAGTCTGCACCGATAACAAAGGCCTGAGCCAAGCCATTCGGCTCGGGTTGCTCTGCGTACGTCAAGGCACAACCAATTAGAGAACCATCGCCCAATAACCGTCGAAAACCTGGCAAATCTTCAGGCGTACTGATGATCAGAATTTCCTTGATCCCGCTCAACATCAAAGTCGAGAGGGGGTAATAAATCATCGGCTTGTCAAAAACCGGCATCAGTTGCTTTGAGACAGCTTTTGTTAGCGGCCAAAGGCGGGTGCCGGATCCGCCGGCGAGGATGATTCCTTTCATTACGACTGTTTTTTTGAAGGCGCTGATGCGCGTTTATTGACCAATCCATCGTGCCGTTCCTCCCCTTTTCCGGGAGAAAGACCTTGCTGAATTTCAAGTTCTTCTAACTCGATGTCTTCCTCTTCGTCCAGAATGGAGAAGAAAGGTTCCTTAAAGGATTTGGTGGTCAACGTTTTTTCAAACTGCAACAACAGAGAGGGCAATAAGAGCAGATTCGTCGTCATCGCAACACCGAGGGTAATCGACACCAAAACACCCAAGAAACGGGTGCCCTCAAAGGTGGACAAGGCAAACATCAAAAAACCAAAGAACAGCACGATGCTCGTATACATCATGCTCACTCCAGTTTCTTTGAGTGCGAGCAAAACCGCTTCGCTGATGTTCCACCCTTTTGTATTCAATTCTTGACGGTACTTGGCCAAAAAGTGAATGGTATCATCCACCGAAATTCCAAATGCGATGCTGAAAACCAGCACCGTGGATGGTTTAATCGGAATCCCCAACCACCCCATGAATCCCGCAGTAAAGAGAAGTGGGAACAGGTTAGGAACGAGAGCGATCGCCACCATGCGGGCAGACTTGAACAGCATCGCCATCATCATCGCGATAACGCAAATGGCCAAAACGATGGAGATCCCCAAATTCTGAACCATGTACGTGGTTCCTTTTAGATAAGCTACACTCGTACCCGTCATAGTCAGGTCGTAGCTGCTTGGAGGAAAAATACTGTCAATGCGCGGCTCAATGTCATTTAAAAGACTGCGCATTTCCTGGGTTCCGACATCGGCCATTTGTACGCTTACTCTCGTGATGGCGCGCGTAGAATCAAAAAAGTTCGACGTAACGTCCTGTGCCACTGATGAGCCTTCTGCTGCATCCGCTGAGCCTCTGAGCCAAGGCCCAAACTGAGTTTTCTCCATGCCCAGTCTCGGAAGACGGTAGTTTTTGGGGTGACCATTTTTAAAAGCCTGAAACGCGAATTTCGTGGCGTCTGCGGCGCTCACTGAACGGCTAAACTCGGGGTATTCACGGAGGACATCTTGCAACTTTTCAATGCGCTTCATTGACGCGTTGCTCGTTGCTCCATTGGGCTTCCCGGTATCCACCATCACTTCGAAAGGCATCGAACCTCCGAACCGAGCCTCTATCCATTTCAAGTCCTGGATCACCCGATCCTGATCAGGCAGGTCATCAACGATGTTGCCAGTGGTCTGGATTTGGAGCAATCCCGTCAAACTGAACAACAGGACCATCGCTGAACCCACATACACTTTGGGTCGGTGATTTTGAACAATGTGCGCCAACCGATTCACAAACGAGAACATCCAGCGGCGATCTAAATGTTCCGTGTGCCGGGACTTTGGGGCTGGAAGCCACGTCATCAGCGCAGGAATGACCACAATGGATATGACAAACATGCCCATAATGTTCACTGCGGTCACCACCCCAAATTCTTTCAAAACATCACTTCGCGTGAAAATGAACGTAGCAAAACCAAGCGCCGTAGTGAAGTTGGTCAACAACGTAGCATTTCCCACCTTGACAATCATGCGTTGCAACGCCATTGCCTTATTGCCATGCCGCTTATACTCCCCGTGGTATTTATTGACCAAGTAGATGCAATTGGGTACGCCAATCACAATCATCAAGGGCGGTATCAGGCTCGTCATAAGGCTCAGCCTGTAATCAAGCAAGGCCATGCTGCCGAGCGAAAAAACCACGCCGATACTCACCACAACCATGCTCACTCCCATTACCACGGGGTTCCGGAAGAACAAAAACAAGAGCAGAGCCGTCACCAGAAATGCTGCCCCAATGAAATACCCGATCTCATCCTTGACCTTATTGGTCATTTGAATTCGAATGAATGGCAAACCGCTGAGGGCCAAATTGACCCCGTGTTCCTCGCCCCAAGCATCTGTCAGCGCTGTTACGTCTTCAACAATGGTCCCACGCCGCTCTGAATTGAATAGCTCAGGATTCATGAACACCGTCATGAGCGTAGCCGTGCGTTCTTTATTATAAAGCAAACCTTCATAGAACGGCAAGTCAAATAGCCGTGCAAAAAAGGCGTCAGTTTCTGCCTGAGACAACTCATTTTTCAGCCTTGGCGAAGCCAAAAGTGGCCGAATCACAAAACGACGATCCGTTGTATCCTTGACCACATCAGATGCCAGAGTAAAACAGAACACACTGTCGACCATTGCAACAGGAACCGGATTATCTCGCCCGTCGTCTGTGGTATCCCGGCGGACATCCATGTTCCGAATGGATTGGGCCAACGCATCCCATGCCAGAAGGCCTTCGGGAGATTTCAGCGGATCCAATTCGGAACCGATCAGCATCACATTTCCTTCGGCTCCAAAAATTTCCTTGAACCGTTCATAGGCAATCGCCGTCGAATCTGTTTTGGGCAGGAGTCCTCCAAATTCGTATTGCAGCTGCAATTTAGGGACCTGGAGGCCCATGAAGACCGTTCCGATGCCAAGCAGCAATAACATCGCCAAACGCTGCCGGATTAGGATGGCGGCAATTCGCGTCCACATCAGGCTAAAAAATTTACGTTTTGTTTCGACTCGGTCATTGTGCAATCTCTCTAAAATCCGGGCGATTTCAATTGCCTCGGATTGAAGTGCAAAGTAAAGGGAAAAACCATCGAGCGTATCACTGCCACTTCGTCATTACAGATGTTACCTTTGTGACATGGAATCTTATGATGTCATTGTTATTGGGAGTGGCCCCGGTGGATACGTCGCGGCCATCCGAGCAGCTCAATTAGGCAAAAAAACAGCCTTGGTCGAAAAATACAACTCCCTTGGCGGGACATGCTTGAATGTAGGCTGCATTCCTTCGAAGGCGCT
>DBBR01000099.1 GCA_002292325.1 Flavobacteriales bacterium UBA979
TCCGTCGATTTACTGGGAAACGGATGCACGACTGGAATCTCCGCACAGGATCGAGCCAAAACCATTCAAGCGCTAATCCATCCGAATACCCAGCCCGATGAGCTGGGAAGGCCCGGACACATTTTTCCACTGCGTGCTCGGAAAGGAGGTGTATTGCGCCGAGCAGGACACACAGAAGCGGCCATTGATTTCTCCCGACTCGCCGGGTTCGAGTCCGCTGGTGTAATTGTGGAAATAATGAACGAGGATGGAACCATGGCCCGGTTGCCGGAATGTCGAAAATTGGCGGACAAATTCAATTTAAAATTGGTTTCCATTGCTGATTTGATTGAACATCGATTGCAAACGGAGACGTTAATTGAGCGGAAGGCAGAGGCCGAAATTCAAACAGCTTTTGGTCCTTTCACTGCCGTGGTCTTTGAGCAGGTGACCAACCAGGTTGAGCATTTGGCGCTTGTCAAAGGAACATGGAATGAGGGGGATGAAGTTCCCATCCGTGTTCACAGCACGAGCATGCTAGGTGATGTCTTTCAAATCACGGACTTTGGAAAGGGGCCCATGCTCCATGCAGCGATGCAGGAAATGGGTGAAATTGGAAAGGGAGCCATCATCTACATCAATAAGCTGAGAGAGGGAGGCGGTTTATTTGACGAACTCCAAGCTTATAAGAACTTCAAAGAATCGAACACTTCTCAGAACGCGCCTATGGATCGAAAGGATTACGGCATCGGCGCTCAGATTATTCGGCAACTCGGCATTCGCAATTGCCACGTATTGACCAATGCCGAGCGTTCCTTGGGGCCAATCGGTTATGGACTAACGATTACGAGAGTTTCCAAATTGACTGTTTGAACAGTCAATGGAAACGGAAATAGAACGCGAAAGATTGACAAATAAAAAAGGGACATAACCACCACTTTTTTTGAACAATTCAATATCGCATACCTTTCACCATGCGATATTTTCAGGCCCTACTTCTCGGCTCTCTTCTCATGAGCGTTTTTACAGGATGTTCATTGCAAAAACGCAGCTTACTGCCAGGCTATCATTTTGAATGGCAAAAGGGCACTGCGCGCGCCTCATCATACGAGTTTAAAGAGGTTCAGCACACTCCGATCCCTTCCGAAGCCAACGTTGAATGCGTAGCAGAGGCATCCCTATCAGGTGAACATTCGTTCGCCTCAGCAGTGCAACCGACTTACCCAAAAATCATTGCTTCTTTGCCACGCATTGAACCAAACACAATTGACCATCGACTAAAGCGCAGGCAATTGGTCGAACCACAGCCTTGGGATGAAGCTGAGAAAAAACAAAAACGCTTCGGCAATATCGCACTGGGGGCATTAACCCTTCAAACACTTTTACAAATCATTGGAGGGGTGGGCGCATTAACGCAAATACTAGGACTTCTTGTCATTGTTGCATTCATCCTTAATCGACGATTCAGAGAGGAGGTCCTGTCTATCAAATCCTCCAACGGAATAGATGTCACTCAGGAACGCGAAAGATTCCACAAAACAAATCGCTCGATTGCCGTTGGGGCAGGAGCGTTCATGCTCCTTGGACTGATCGTGCTCGTTCTCCTCTTTGCCTTGATTTCAGGTGGAGGATTTTGCTTTTTCTGTTGAACATTTCACTTCTATTCGAGGCGCAAAGAAAACAGCCAACCTCGTAAGTCATTGACCTACATGGTTTTCGAAAAAAAATAGGCGATTGGGGCTCGTTTAGATCAAAACTTTGCCAACTCATTCTTCAGCGTCGTCTCAAAACGGATGAATGATCTTGTAGATCACTAAGCGTGCATGCCAAGGAAGGCGCAGACCTTCTTGGTCTTGCCACAGTTGAATTGAATGTGACGGTAAGGAGGAGTGCGCTGATTCAGTTCGAGAACCGACTTGCCTGCGACCGGATCAATCCTCCGCTTGCTCTTCTGGCTTGTCTGCTCCCTTCTTATCGAATTTCTGATACTTCTGACGGAACTTATCGATTCGACCTGCAGTATCAACGAATTGAGCCTTACCGGTATAGAAAGGATGTGACTTATGGCTCACCTCCACCTTAATCAGCGGATACTCATTCCCATCTTCCCACTTCACAGTTTCTTTGGTGGAAGCTGCAGAACGACTGAGGAATGAATATTCGTTTGACATGTCTTTAAAGACAACCAATCGGTAGTTATCGGGGTGAATTCCGGATCTCATGACTTTTCTTTAAGTCCCCAGAGAGGTAAGTGTCCTAAGGGGGGCGCAAAGATAGGATAGATCATGGGAAATTCAAACACGCGCATTTTTTAACGATTCGGTGTCAATAACCTATTTAAATCACACGTTATACCATGACATTGCAAGCGAAGTTTGTAATGGTTTTAAGTGAGTTTAGCGCAAGCTAAGCATCAAGTGATAATTTGGTTAAGTTGGTCCTGTTCCAGAACGCTGGAACAGGACTTTTCTTTTGATGGTATTTTCCTCCCTCCTCCTGGGACTGCTTCGACAATCAGGAGGCAACAAGTCCACGCTATTCCCTCACAGCGGAATGTTGGCAAAATCACGTGAGTCATCAATTCCAGACAAAGACAAAGGCTAGCTTGCCTTTATGTCCACTCGAATGTTTGTACCGTTTTTGTTTCTCTCGCTTTTAGCGGCCAGCTCCTTGGGCTGGGTTTCGGGCAAGCTAAAAAGTGAACACTATGGCTTGGTTGAAGAACATGACTTACCACAATCGCTCGCAGCGGGGGCTTCATACCAAGCCACATGGTCATTGGACATTCACCAGACAGCTGGTTTTGCAAGGTTTCAAATTCAATTCCCTGCAGGCATTCAAGTCTCGCCATCCCAATTAGAGGGTGCTTCATTCACGTTTCAAGATGGAAAAGCTAAGTTCATTTGGACAGAATTACCCCCACAACGCACACTTGAACTTCAATTGAATATGAGCGCCGACGATACCTTCACAGGAGGAGTCATCACGCAATGGTTCTCTTTCATAGAAGACGGAAGCAGGAAGGATGTTGAATTCGAACCACACCCTCTTGCATTGGCAACTGAGGAAAAAGGATCCGACACAAGCTCCCTTGCAGCCCAAAAAAACGAACCGATCCAAAATGACCCGAAGGACATCGTTATAAAACGATCATGGAATTCTAAGGGGCCATCCTCAGGGGTTATGGCCATTCAAATTACTGGATTTGAATCTGGACAATTCCTGAAAATCACTGAGATTCTAGGAGGTCTCACCATTGTTCCTTTGGAAGATGGGGCTTCACACATTCGAGACCTATTCGATAATCAGCTCGTTTACATCTGGCACACCACTCCGGACGTCCCCATGCTAAGAGTTTCTTATGAAGTCGCTGCGTTGGATCCTTCAAGCATTACAGGGACTCTCGCCACCATCCTTCATGGTGAGGCCGTGGAACACCCCATCGCACCGACAGAAACGATCACCTCTCCTCCGGCTGTGCGTGAGCCCAATGCCTCAGACATTGCTTTTCGCTTGCAGGTTTTGGCGACCCATCAACCTTTGAGCGGAAGCCAGGTCCAACGAACTTATGCTTACCCAGGAGAAGTCAAGCGCGAGAAACATCAGGGCTGGAACAAATACACGACCGGATATTTTACAGCATACAAAGCAGCGCGTGACAAACGAGTCGAATTGCGCTCAAGCTACTTATTTCCTGGACCATTTGTAGCCGCATACAACGGACAGCGGCGCATAACCGTGCAAGAAGCCTTGCTCATCTCACAGCAAAATTGGATTCGCTAATGATTCGAATAAAATCTGATTGGAAATCTGCCATCGCAGGCTACAAAACTTACTTAACCCTCGAGCGAGGTTTGAGTGAAAATTCAATCGTGGCCTACCTCAGGGACATTGCCAAATTTGAGAACTTTTGCGTCGGAGAAAAGTCCATTGCTGATCCGGGCTTGATTTCCATGGAAGACATCGAGCATTACTTGGGGTTCCTGTACGATGAAGGCATCGCTCGAAACAGCCAATCCCGGATGCTTTCTGGCATTCGAAGCTTCTGCAAGTATTTGCGCTTAGAGCAAATTCTGGAGGGTAATCCAGTTGAATTGGTCGAAGCCCCCAAACAGCAACGAAAGCTACCTGACGTATTATCAGTTGGCGAAGTAAGCGACATCATCGCCGCCGTTGATCTTTCTCGGAGGGAAGGAGTTCGAAACCGAGCCATGCTTGAGGTTCTTTACAGTTGTGGTTTGCGGGTTACCGAACTCTGTGAATTGCAGTTGTCCAAAGTTGACTTCATCGACCGGGTTGTTCAGGTTGTGGGCAAAGGAAACAAAGAGCGAATGGTCCCCATCGGGACAACGGCCTTGGAAGCTGTGGATGATTACTTGAGCCAATACAGGTCCGAAATCATCTCCATGAAAGGATACGAAGACACCCTCTTTTTAGGACGTCAAGGCCGGGGACTCAGCCGGCAAATGGCCTTTACAATGCTGCGACGCGTGGCGATTCATGCTCAAGTGCGCAAAAACATCAGCCCTCACACATTCCGTCACAGTTTTGCGACACACTTGCTGGAAGCAGGCGCAGACTTGCGAGCTGTCCAAGAAATGCTTGGCCACGCTCAAATCGCAACCACCGAAATCTATACCCATCTCGATCGGCGATTTTTGCGGAAGCAAATAGATCAGTTCCATCCGCGAAGCCAGGCCAACAAGGATCGGTCAGTCGGTGAAAAATGATCCGTGCGATCCGGTTATTTGCCCTGCTCATCCTCATGGGGTTGTCACCGATCTCGCATGGTGCCTCCTGTTCCGATACGCGGAGCCCGGAGCTGCTTGATTCAACCTCTTTTTATCGAAGCACTCTTTCCTTTCCTTCTGGCAATCTGCTAGACACCTTGATGCTGGATCTTTATTTACCAGCATTCGAAGTCGCCGAAGGCTGGGGAATCTTATTCATGCACGGTGGAGGATTCAGTGCTGGGAAACGAGATGATCCGATCAACATCCGCTACTGTGAAGCACTCGCAGCAAAAGGCATTGCTGTTGCGAGCATGGACTATCGACTTCGCCAAGTAGGCAAAGGATTTCATTGCAATATTCCTGTTGCAGATAAACGCGAAGCGATTCGCTGGGCTGGAGAAGACTTAGAACAGGCCTTGGATGCATTGAACGAAACATTTCCGAATGGCTCCATCGTTTGTGGCACTTCTGCAGGAGCGGAGGCGGCTTTGTTTGCGGCATTTCACCTTCAACTTGAAGACATTCGCGGTGTTATCAGCATTGGAGGCGCCATGGAGCGCGTGGATTCATTTGCTCCGATTCCAGTGCTCGCTTATCATGGAACGTGTGATGAGCTGGTTCCTTTTTGTCAAGCCATCCACCATTACTGCCCTGAATCCAGTCCGGGAGCTCTGCACCTCATCGGGAGCGGTGCCATCGCCGACCTGCATCCACTGGTCAAATTGACCGCCATTCATTCCGCAGGACACGAAATTACTTCCAACCTGCTCATGGAACCCGCCTTCATTCATGCCAACGTAGACTTTATTTGGGCTTTGAAAACCCATAATTTTCGTCCAGCACTTCACGAAATCCACTTGTCATCCACATGCGACTCGCTCCCCACATCCTCGCTCCCCTGCCCTTCACATTAAACGTCCTGCTCTTTGTCGGACTCACGACCTGTGCCAACCTTGCTTCCGCCCAAACTGCGGATTCAGTTGATCACCGTGGATTCATTGTTCAAGTCGGCGACCCCATGCCGACCTTTAACTTGACGGACTTGGATGGACAGCAGTACAACAATGCATCACTTCTCGGAACCACGTATGTGCTTCAGTTCACGGCTTCTTGGTGTGGAGTCTGCAGAAAGGAAATGCCACATTTAGAAAAGGAAGTCTGGCAAGCCTTCCGAGATCGCGCCTTCACTTTGGTGGGCGTCGATTTAGATGAGTCCGAAGATAAAGTGGCTACATTCGCGGCATCTACAGGAGTCACTTACCCCATGGCACCTGATCCAGAGGGGCGTGTGTTTTATTCCATTGCGGGACCCAAAACGGGCGTTACACGCAACGTTGTCGTCGACACCACTGGGACCATCGTTTTCATGACCCGGCTCTTCGACTCAGATGAATTCAATCAAATGATTCAAACGATTGACCGATTGACCGATTGACTCAAGATGAACAACTAAAAAGTTGGGGCATAACGGGAGCGCCAGGAAATCAAAGCGGATTGCAACATCTCTTCAGGCTCGCCCAATTCCACTGCAGGCAAGCCCAAATGGATAAAAACTTCATGCAACACCTCAGCTCTTTGCTCTGCCGTTACCGCCGGTGCTTTGGTTTGTTTGGACAATTTAAATCCTTGTTCATCCAAAGCCAATGCGAGATGATGATATTGAATAACTGGACCTTCGAAGGCTGCCTGCAAATACAAATGCGCCACAGTAGCCTCTTCTAAATCTTCACCACGCACGACGTGTGTTATTCCCATCTCCATGTCATCGACAACATTTGCCAAGTGATAACTGAACAGTTCGTGGGCGTTTCGTAAAACGACATCTCCCATAACATCTTTTACTTGAAACCGGCACGCACCCAACCCAGCATCTTGCCACTCAATCTGAGCATCATCTGTAAGAAGCCTTATCAAGCGTTGTGTTACTTCCGCGTGACCGCGACACGTACCTGGATAAATGGCCTGCCCGGCCCAATCCTTCCTTGAGCACTGACAGAAATACGTTTTCCCTTTCCGCATCAAATGACGAAGCGCATCGTTATAGGCATCATTTCGAGACGACTGATGGACGACCGGGCCATCCCAGTGCAACCCATAAGCTTCGAGAGTCCGCAAGATGGCGTCGACTGCACCGGATTTTACGCGCGGTGGGTCCAAGTCATCAATTCTTAGAAGCCAACGCCCTTTGTGCGCTCGAGCATCCAACCAGGAGCCCACAGCAGCTACCATGGAACCGAAGTGCAAAGGCCCCGAAGGCGTGGGTGCAAATCGACCGACGTAATCAGTCACGGACCAATTTTCTGTACTTCACACGCTGCGGCCCAACGTTGCCCAACCGCTTCTTACGGTTTTCTTCATATTCACTGTAGGTACCCTCAAACCAATATACTTGGGAGTCTCCCTCAAACGCCAATATATGCGTGCAGATGCGATCCAGGAAGTACCGGTCGTGAGAAATGACCACTGCACATCCAGCGAACGATTCTATTCCCTCTTCAAGCGCGCGCAAGGTATCCACATCTATGTCGTTTGTAGGCTCATCCAATAGCAATACGTTGGCCTCGGTTTTGAGGGTCATCGCCAAATGCAAACGGTTGCGCTCTCCACCGGACAATACGCCGCACTTCTTTTGTTGGTCTCCTCCATTGAAATTGAACCTCGAAACGTAAGCTCGGCTGTTGAAAAGCTTACCGCCAATCTCGAGCTGTTCATTGCCGCCGCTGATTACTTGCCACACTGTTTTCTCCGGATCGATGTCCGCATGTCGCTGATCGACGTAGCCAATTTCGACGGTTTCCCCGACTTTGAACCCGCCATCGTCCGGCTGCTCTTCTCCCATAATCATGCGGAAAAGTGTTGTTTTTCCGGCGCCATTGGGTCCAATGACACCAACTATGCCCGCGGGTGGCAAATTGAAGCTCAGGTTCTCTATCAACAAGCGCTCTCCAAAAGCTTTTTGAAGCGACGTTGCTTCAATGACTGAATTGCCCAATCGCGGACCATTGGGGATCGGAATGGTCAAACGAGCATCTTTCTCATTGGTCCCTTCAGCCAACATTTGCTCATAATTATTGACACGTGCTTTATTCTTAACGCGTCGGCCTTTGGGGGATTGACGCACCCATTCCAATTCCCGTTCCAATTCTCTTCTGCGCTTGGACTCTTGCTTTTCTTCTCGGGCGAGACGTTTGGACTTTTGTTCCAACCAAGACGCATAATTGCCCTCGTACGGAATCCCTTCCCCTCGGTCCAATTCCAGAATCCACTTTGCGACATTGTCCAAGAAGTAACGGTCGTGTGTTACACACAAAACCGTTCCAGGGTATTGTTCCAAATGCTGCTCCAACCAGTCAATTGACTCCGCATCTAAGTGGTTAGTAGGCTCATCCAACAGCAGTACGTCTGGTTGCTGCAGCAGCAAGCGGCAGAGCGCCACACGTCTGCGTTCACCTCCTGACAGCATTTCAATTTTCGCATCATCGGGTGGACAGCGTAATGCGTCCATGGCTATGTTGAGCTTCGTATCCAATTCCCAGGCATTCAATGCATCGATGCGGTCTTGAACCTCTGCTTGGCGATTGATCAAGGCTTCCATTTTTTCTGGGCTGTTCAGGATTTCTTCATCCATGAACTTGGCATTGATCTCTTCGTATTCCTTGAGCACATTCACGATTTCGGCCGTGCCCTCTTCCACAATTTCACGCACCGTCTTGCTCTCGTCCAGCTGCGGCTCTTGTGAAAGATAACCCACTGAAATTCCCGGAGACCACGTCACATCACCCGTAAACGATTCGTCCAGGCCCGCGATGATGCGCATCACCGTTGATTTACCAGCACCGTTTGCACCTAAAATTCCAATTTTTGCTCCGTGGTAAAATCCGAGCGTTACATCTTTCAGGATGTGTTTTCCAGCAGGGGTCACCTTATTGACCTTGTGCATGCTGAAGATGACCTTTTTATCGTCTGACATTTTCGAAACTTGAATTCATTGCAATAATAACCACACACCCTGACACAGCGTCTAAGCTCGAGTCAATTCAATCAACGTGATTTCTGGAGGCATTCCCACCCGACCATGAAAACCTAAAACTCCAAATCCCCGATTGACATGCAGGTACTGTCCATTTTCTTCATACAAACCAGCCCAACGTTGGTAACGCCATTTACTTGGGGACCATTTCACGCCCAACCATGGAATTTCAATTCCAAACTGCATGCCATGGGTATGCCCACTGAGGGTTAGTTCGATCGGTGCTTTACCTCTCATCACTTGTTCTTCCCAATGTGTTGGATCGTGACTCATCAAAACCGTGGGCAATGATTCACATCCGCTTCCCTCCATGGCTTTTGTTAAATCTCCACTTTTTCGAAAGCCTCTCCCCCAGTTTTCCACTCCCAAAAGTACCAATGAGGCTCCGTCACGATGCAGCATGGCATGCTCATTTCGCATAAGCCGAAACCCCATCTCATTGTGGATTTGATACAACCGTTGACGACTTGCCTCCCGCTCCTCTTCTTCAAATGGGCCATAATCTGCATAATCATGATTGCCCATGATGGAGAATTTACCCAACGGTGCCTGCAAGCTCGAAAAAGCCTGGATCCATGGTTCGGCTTCGTCAGCATGTGAATTGACCAAATCACCCGTGAACAGAATGAGGTCAGGTTGAAGGTCCTGTATTCCATTCAATGCATCCAGCACGGGCTGAGGGGTATGGATAAAACTTCCCAAGTGTGCATCGCTCAATTGGACCACACGCAAACCTTCAAATTCCTTCGACAGCCCCGGAATGGGCACCTGCACATATTCAGTCCGGTAGGCAAATTTGCCCCATGTCACCCCGTACAAAAATCCCGCAAGTGTGAATCCCGACAGCGCCAGCCCCGTGTCCGTCAAAAATGATTTGCGCGAAATAGGACGCGCAGATCCCTCAGCATTTGCGTGAAGACGGGAAAGTAAACTGCGAATCAACTCCAACGTTTCAAATGTTGACATCAACATTTTCGGCACAAAAACGGTAAAGAAAGAAATGGATAAAATCGACAGCAAGCGAGGATGGGTCACTCGCCAAGTCGGCCACATGAAACCATTTATGGTAAACGCTGCCCAAATGAATACGATTCCGCCAATCCAAACCCTCCGAATTCGAAACCAGTTGGGGTGTTGGTCATATTTTCGTTTGAGCAAACGGAAAGCGAATATTTCAATCACTGCAAGCAGTGCTGCCAAGAACAGGAACATCAAAATCATTCGGCTTAGGGACGGCATTGCACTTCTCTTGGTGGAATAAGGAACACAAAATTAGGGCGTCATTCGTGCATTTTCGAATTGCTAAGCTCCAATGTTTTACAATTCGCTCACCAATGCATTGGTCCAATCGGCTGCACTCGCCTCGACCGATAGTGGCGTGAGCTTCCTATTCCGAATCATGGCGATGGAACTGAGATCGGCGTGGCCTTGAATTTCACCGTAATCATGAGTGGCCACCAGCACTCCAACCCCCTTCGATGCCGCGTTCATTAATTCCCGCCACAGCGCTGCTCGAGCCGGCACATCTAAAAATGCCGTTGGTTCATCCAAGAGAATCCAATCGGTGCCTTGCAGCAAGGCCCGAATGAACATAACCCGTTGAGCCTCTCCATCGCTCAATTCCTGTAAACGTCGATTCCACCAAGATGGATCGCCCGTAGCTGTGAGCATGGATCGCCTTTTTTCTTCATCCTCGGAAGCCAAGGCCAAGACTTCATGTACCCGCAACTCACTTGTTCGGGGGGGAACACTGCTCACAAAAGCAATGCGTTTCGCTCGCTCACTGGAATCAAGCGTGTGCAAAGTCGTTCCATCCAATTGGACCTCCCCGGATAAAGGGGTTTGCAACCCTGCGAGGGTGCGCACCAAGGTGCTTTTTCCGGCTCCGTTTCGACCAATGACCACATTCAGGCCATGGGATGAAAACCGGTGATTCAATTCATCCAGAATTGGAGTACGCCCCCGGTAACCAGCCGATAAGTTCTCCAATATCAATGAGCTAACGTTTGCTTTCATTATGCCGAAGATCTTGTTTTGGTCACTAAAACCCATACCACCATCGGCCCCCCAATCAATGATAGCACAGCGTTAAGCGGCCATCCATGCTCCATTCCCAACATCCCCTTTACCCCCCAATCAGCTAACAAAGCCAAATTGGCTCCTGCAATGGCCGTGAGCGGAATCAACACAGCATGCCTGCGCTCACGTGTCAACAGCCGCACTAAATGCGGGGTTGCCAATCCCAAAAAAGCTACGGGTCCGCAAACTGCCGTGATGCCACCTGTTAACAAACCGCTCATCCAAACGATAGCCCAACGAAAACTTCTTTCATTCACTCCCATGCTGCGCGCAGTCAATGAGCCAAGTGTCCATGCATCCAAGTTCTTTCGCATCAGCCAAGCCCCGAGTGCAGCTCCGCATGTCAGAAGCCCGAGCGCCCATGCAGTTTCGACCGAACCCTGTCCAAAGGTGCCCATTCCCCAAAAAACGAATTGTTGCAAAGCTGCCTGATCAGCCTCCGCCTGTAAAACCGTAATTAAAGCCCCCAGAACGTAATTGAGCATCAACCCAAATATCAAAAGTGAGGCAGCACCTCTGAAACGGTTTGCCACGAATAAAACCAACACCAACGCCACACCACTTCCCAGCACTGCTGCAGCCGTTGTAGCCATCCATCCTCCCGCCACTCCTGCCAAAACGATGAGCGCCACCCCCATACCCGCTCCAGAACTCACTCCAAGAACAGAAGGGCCTGCCAACGGGTTGCCAAACCATGTTTGCAAAAGCAATCCACACAAACTCAATCCTGCCCCAGCAGCAACGGCTATGGCCGCGCGGGGCATGCGAACATCCTCTAGAATTAACAGATGCATGGATTCCATGGGCACCCCTTCAAATAACCAAGAACGCCAGGGCAGCGGCACCGTTCCCCAAACCAAATGACTCAAAACGAGCAGCACAAGAAGCGTGATGCTTCCCAACCAAATCATGCCATTTATTCTTGAATCCATCGGAAACAGGGTTTTGTTTCAGGCGCCATATTGGTGTCTATAGCCTGGACGGTGAGGTTCATGCCATAAAATAATTCTCGTAAGTTTCTGAGCATCTCATCGGGATGCGCTACCCACCAACCGAAATAATCACACTCTGCCGTATTGGCGATAAACACCCGCCCTGAATCGGGAATAATCAGGGCATTTTGAGGGTTTTGAGCCACCAAGTCATCCAAGGTTATCGGATTCGTGTCCGGCTGAAACATGACCACACCCCAAGCATCCGCCTGATCGCTTAATTCTACAATTTGTTCCAGCGGTACATGGATATTTTCTGGACCTTTCTCATCCGCAAAAACATAATGCGCACCTGCATCTTTCAATATGCGAGCGATGAAGCTGCTTCCACTGGGTGCCGTCCATTTGCCTTGATCCACACTTCCCGTGAATACGACCAACGAATCGGACACCTCAAAAGGTTGATTTTGAAATTGTTGATAGCGTTTTGCAATCTGATCGAATGCCTTCCTCGATTGAATCAGTGCAGCTTCACCCACCATCCAAGCGAAGACATTCATCCACTCCGCGCGACCTAACGGTGTGCGCTCCGTGTATTCGAGTATTGGCACAACAGGAAGCGATTTCGCCCACTCCTCGCCTTGAAGAGGATTTCCATAAGGATAAATACAAAATGCGCGAAACGAGGCCTCAATCATCGCCTCGTGATTCCATTCTGGATTGCCACCAAAATCAACAGAAGATGAACTCTTTATTCGGCTTTGAGCCTCCTGCGACTCAACATACTGGAGAAGACCCCCTCCTTTCCATTCACTCAGGCTTGGATTCCAAACTTCAATTAGCGCCACGTGAGTGGAACTCAACGTTGTCAGCCCTTCTGCTTCTCCCAGCACCACCACTTCGCTTGTAGGAATCGATGAATCATTCCTCCAATGAGCACTATCCTGATAGACCGTCGTCATGACAGCAGCTCGCTGAGCGTCGAGTATTTCCAAGCATTTTACCCCAGAATCCGAAGCTCCGCCGCAACTTCTCCACCTGAAGCCTTCTGCGAATTCTGGCAGCGTGCAATTCACTGATTGCATCGCCACTTGGGGCTTCGGCGGTGCACTGCATCCAACGGACAACCCGAGCATCAAACCGACTGTCCCGATGATTCTGAGACCGCTTTTTTCGAATTGCATTTAACAAAGGTACTTCTCCTATTAACTTTACCGTATGTCCGAATCCGCAACACCCCGAGAACTGGAGTTGAATCACAATGAAGATGCCATGCGTCTTGCATGGGCTTCCATTCGAGACCGCATTGAAATCGCGGCACTCGGAGGAGGCACGAAGCGCATCGAAAAGGAGCATGCCAAAGGGAAAAGAACTGCTCGAGAGCGCCTCGCATTGCTGTTTGATGAAGGAACACGACCCATCGAGGTAGGCGCCCTTGCCGGAGAAGACATGTACGATGAGCATGGCGGATGTCCCGCTGGAGGAGTTGTGGTTCAAATTGGTCATGTGAAAAAACGGTTGGTCGTTGCCGTTGCCAATGACGCCACGGTCAAGGCTGGCGCCTGGTTTCCGATCACTGGTAAAAAGAATTTGCGCGCGCAAGAAATTGCGATGGAGAATCGCATTCCCATCATCTATCTCGTGGACAGCGCCGGAGTGTTTTTACCATTGCAGAATGAGATTTTTCCCGACAAAGAGCATTTCGGACGCATGTTCCGAAACAACGCCCGTATGAGTGCAATGGGCATTCCACAAATCGCCGCCGTGATGGGATCATGCGTGGCCGGAGGGGCCTACCTGCCCATTATGAGCGATGAAGCACTGATTGTGAAAGGAACGGGATCCATTTTTCTAGCAGGAAGCTACCTCGTCAAGGCTGCAATCGGTGAAGACATCGACAACGAAACACTTGGAGGAGCAGATACGCACAGCAGCATTAGTGGAGTGGTCGATTATGCATGCGAGAATGACGATGAAGCGCTGAGCACCATCCGTCGGCTCGTCGGTCATCTGAAAGCTCCCAATGAACTCGCAGGGTTCCAACGCGAAAAAGCCCTTGACCCATCAGGAGATTCAATATGTGCGATATTACCTCCAGAACGCTCACAGCCATATGAAGCCCACGCCCTCATCCATGCACTTGTCGATGAGGACAGTTTTACGGAGTATAAAAAAGACTACGGAAAAACCATTCTTACCGGCTACGCTCGCATTGACGGCTGGAGCGTTGGAATCGTTGCCAACCAGAGAAAATTGGTCAAATCAAAAACGGATGGCATGCAATTTGGCGGCGTTATTTATTCAGACAGCGCAGACAAAGCAGCGAGGTTCATCATGAATTGCAATCAAAAAGGCGTGCCGCTGGTCTTTTTGCAAGACGTGACCGGATTCATGGTTGGGTCAAGAAGTGAACATGGGGGAATCATAAAAGACGGAGCCAAAATGGTTAATGCTGTGGCCAACTCAACCGTGCCGAAATTCACCGTAGTCGTTGGAAATAGCTATGGTGCTGGGAATTATGCCATGTGCGGAAAGGCCTACGACCCAAGGCTTATCGTTGCATGGCCCAGTGCAAATATCGCTGTGATGGGAGGAGATCAAGCTGCCAAAGTTTTGCAACAAATCGAAGTTTCTCGGCTCAAAAAGGCCGGATTAAAACCGAACAAGGACGAGCAGGCAGCATTGTATGAATCGTTGGCGGCCAGCTACGAGCAACAAACCTCACCAATTTACGCTGCAGCGCGCTTATGGGTGGACGCCATCATTGATCCGGTTGATACACGTCATTGGATAAGCACTGGCATTGAAGCGGCGAATCATGCGCCAGTCGAAACCTTCAGTACAGGGGTGATTCAGACCTGAGGTCTATTGCTCCCGTTCCAGTGCTTGCAAAGCCGGTAGCATTGCTTGAAACAGAGGCGTTCGTTCATCACTCGCCTCATCGTCCAGCACCCCTCGAACAAGAAGAATTGCATCGAGCAGCATATTTTCATCCTCGACACGCTCCAGTTCTTCCACCCATGTCAATGCTTCCATGGCACATGCAAAATCACCATCTACCGCATTCGACACGACGGCTCTCAAATCATCTTCTGATTGAAAACCACAGCTCCAAAGAAAACGAATGATATCAGCACGAAGCGATTGGAACTCGGGATCTTCCAATGCATCAGACAAGACAGATGCCGCCTCAGAAATCTTCAAAGCTCCTAGCATTTCACCTATCTCGTACCGCACATCCTCTTCCGGCCGATCCCTATAGGCCTCAAGAAGCGGACGCACCCATTCTAATGTGCCACGCTCACGCGCCTCTTCTATGGACCGCAGAGCCACTTCTTTTTTTTCCGAAAACAAACCGTCGATTCCGCTCATTGGACAAAAATACGTTACAGAAGCGCCTTCATTTCACTCCATACCATCGCAAATTCTGTGAGGATGATTGCCGTTGCTCCCCAAATCACTTCTCCCTGCCAATGATAAGCCGGTAATGATACCAGTACCCCAGTCTGAATTTCTATCGGTGTAGCTCTCAGAGCCCCTTCTTTCAATAATTCACTCACTGGAATCGTTAAAACTCCTGCGACTTCTTGGGAATCAATTTGCCATTTGGGCTCCTCAGAAAGCACAGCAATATATGTCGATACCGCAAATTTGCTCGGAGGAATATACCGTTCAGAAAGACCCGAAACCAAAGATTCAGGCTGTAAATCCACTCCCATCTCTTCCCGAAACTCACGAATAGCCGTCTCTAAACGCGATCTGTCTTGACGCTCGACTTCTCCCCCTGGTATGGAAATCTGACCACTGTGGACGCCGGGATATTCCGTGCGTTTCATCAATGATATGCACCATTCATTTTCCCGCCGAAACAAAGGAAGCGCCACCGATGCCAGACGAATCTTGTGACCCGACTGCATCGCTTGTTCAGGCGTTGGACGGTCAAATGGCATGAGGTCATCAGCAGACTTGCTGCACATCGCCCCCTTTTCTTCCAAAACCTTGCGCAACAACTCCGTCATTTTCAGGTTTACTGCATCCATCCACCAAAAGTCTGACTTTCTCAACAAAGGCCCATACATTCGTTTGCTGGCTTTCCTCAATGAACAATTCGCCCAAAATCATTCAACTTGATTCAACCATCTCCTTTCCTCCTGTGGAAGAAGCATGGGAGGGCTTGTTAGCGATTGGTGGCGATTTGCAAGAGGCTCGCCTCATAGCTGCTTACGAGACAGGTGTGTTTCCCTGGTATGGCGAAAATGACCCCATCCTTTGGTGGGCGCCTGAAACACGATCGATTTTGGTCTTGGATGAACTGCATATTTCCAAGAGCATGCGCAACGTACTGAATCAAAAAAAGTTTGAAATCCGCATTGATACTGCATTTGATGAAGTCATTCAACAATGCGCCGATGTGAGGCAGAATATGGAGGGCACATGGATTTCCAAGGACATCATCCAGGCATATTCACGGCTGCACAGTCTGGGGTTGGCTCATTCATTTGAATGCTGGAGAAACGACAGACTTGTGGGAGGCCTGTATGGAATAAGCATCGGACGTATGTTCTTTGGCGAAAGTATGTTTTCGCTTGAAAGCAATGCCTCAAAAGTCGCCTTCATCCACTTGGTAAATTGGGCCAAAGAACACGACTTCGGCCCCATCGATTGTCAGATTAGCAATCCGCATTTGAAATCACTTGGAGCCAAGGAAATATCCCGAGAGGCCTACATGAAGCTGCTCAGAACCCATTTGTCGGGGGGGAAAACTTTGCGCTCTCCGTGGCAACTTCATTGACTTAAGTCGCTGAACCACTGTCCATCGGACATGCTAATTCACAAGAAATTAACATTTTCCCTTGCACCGTTAACAAAACGTTCATATTTCATCTCGCATTTGGGACACATTGCACACGGAGCCGTTTAATTTGCAGCTGTTCGAGGGGTAAATCTTTACCTCGACACACAACCGAAAATCGCCTCCCTAACCTACACCTAATCAAAGCACAATGGATAAGTACGATTACATGATCCTGGACATCATCCAAACGTATAAGCAAGAGCAGCAATCCCATATCCGCCTCGCGGTCTTGGAAAGAAACTTTTGGAAGAGAATCGAAGCTGATACTGATTTGAGTGTTGGGCAAGCTCGAATTGGTGAGCGTATTACCAACCTTTACTTGGATGGCATACTCCAAAACAAGAACGGTTACACCTTAACGAAGAAAGGGCGTGAGCAACTCGCGTTTGCTCCTTGGAAGCAAGGTGAAGTTGCCTAAAGGCATGGAAACCAATCAACTCTGAGCCTTTGGCTTGGGACACAAAAAAGGCCGGGAACACCCGGCCTTTTTTCATACACTGCGCTTTTTGTAAGCGAAGCGAATTACTCTTCCAATATTTCTAGTCCTGGATATTTCTCTTTCCAGAAAGCCAATTTTTCCTGATCGCGCACTGTAATGACCGTTCGTCGATCCAGACGTACTTTGATGTTCGGCTGAAGTTCTTTTTCTCGCTTTTTCCGGGCCATGCTTCCGTTAATTTGTGCGCTTCCACGCGTTACAATAGTCTCTACAGCGAAAGAACACAAAAACTCGCTAAATAGTTGTGACTGTGTAAAAAGAATGCTTGTTTGTTAAGGAATTTTATCTAATTGATCCCAATCTGAGGCTATCGGGTCAATATTTCGCAATGTGCGTGGCGAAATACTGAATGTACATGTAACAAAGTACAGGAAGAACGAGGGCCACTGCAAAACCAAATTCATCAGCCAAGGCTCCGACCGCTGGCGGAATAAATGCACCGCCGACGATGGCTGTACAGAGTATACCGCTGCCCAATGGTTTTAAATCTCCTAAATCACCTATTCCGAGGGTGAAAATGGTAGGAAACATAATGCTATTGAATAGTCCTACTCCGATTAAAGCTAAGAGTGCCGTCACTCCACTTGTTAGCATACTCAGAATGATCAACGCCACTGCTCCGAGCGCAAACAAGCCCAACAAACGCTGTGGAGCCAGCCTCTGCATAATGATGGAGCCTATAAAACGCCCAATCATCGCTCCTCCCCAGTAAAATGTGAGAAGGGCTCCAATGAGTCCCTTTGCGTCCATACCTGCCAGTGTTTTACCACTAATCGAAGCGGCTATTCCAGCCATGGATGAAAGCCATGACGTCTCCCGTATAACCGAATCAACGCCCAACTCTAACCCGTATCCCACCATGTAAGAACCGATAGCAACTTCCGCTCCGACATAAACAAAAATACCCAAGGCCCCATACCGAAGCGTGCGGTTCGACCAAGCCTTCGACATGCCACCTCCTAAATTCCCACCCAAAATTCGCGGAAGTTTACTCACCCCAATCAACACAGCCAGTAACAAAAAGCCGAGTGCCAGTGATACAAAAGGACCCTGCACTGCAGCGGCTTCAGCAATGCGATACGATTCCATCGCTTCAGCAGACAACGCAAGTTGATCGTCTGCAGAGAGGATTTGATCACTCAACAAAAAACTTGCTGCCACGACAGGTGCGATTGTGGTTCCAAGTGAATTGAATGCTTGAGCCAAATTCAGTCGACTTGAAGCCTTTTCAGGATCGCCAAGCACAGAAATGTAAGGGTTCGCAGCAACCTGTAACAACGTAATCCCTCCCGCTACTACAAAGAGAGCCAGTAAAAAAAGGCCATACATTCTGGTCGCTGCTGCGGGATAAAACAAAAGACATCCCAGCGCAGCAAGGCTCAATCCCACTAAAATTCCACGCTTGTATCCAATGCGCTCAATCAAGTTTCCTCCTGGAATGCTCAACAGACCGTAAGCGGCGAACCACGCGAATTGAACCATTCCTGCTTGCAGCAGGGTCAATTCAAATACATCCTTGAGACGAGGTACAAGGGCATCCACCATCACGGTGATAAATCCCCACATAAAGAACAACGTAGTGACCACAATGAAGGGGCCACGGAATGAATTGATATTCGCTTTCATGGTCCCAAAGAAACAGAAATATTCTTTGCGAATGCTACGAAACTTGAGGTTTAGCGCATCAATTGAAGAACACCAGAGTACTCCTCCGCATCTGTATTATAGCCTTTGAGACGAATCAGCCAGTTGTAAATTCCGTTTTCAGCATAATGCGTGCCTCCTTGGACATCTCCTACCCACACATCATCCAAACTTGTACTATGGAAGACCAATTCACCCCAACGATTCATGATCCAGAGCTCATAATTCATGATCTGACTTCCAATGACTTTGAATGCATCATTCATCCCATCATTGTTGGGCGTGAAGGCCGTTGGAACGTATAAGAGAACAGGTCCTCGAACCACGGTGTAGGAATTGTTTGTACATCCAACAGAACTCGTCACATCCAATGTAACGGTATAATCGCTCAATCCATCAAATGTATGCGTCGTTATGGGCTCGTCCGATGTAGATCCATCTCCAAAATCCCAGCTGTACGAATAAGCGCCTTCAAATGGCTCTTCAGGTGAAGGGGTCGCTCTAAACGTGTATTGACTTTGATCTGTTTCAGACATGCTCGCGACAAAGTCACTGAACAAATACTGAACTTCAATATTCGTTGAAGTATCGATTTCATCGCCACAGATATCCGTTGCAACAACCGGATACACCGCAGACTGAAGTGGGCTGATGTACTGGACTGGACCATAAGCATCCAGTGTTGGCCAATAGTAGACGAAACCTTCTTCCCCTCCTGTGGCCAATACTTCCAATGAAATCCCATCTCCTGCGCATATGATGTCAGAGGGTGTAACCTGAACGTCAAGCGGTATGTCTGGAATATGGTAGACCAATGAGTCTTGGTCTGCTCCACCACATCCGTCCGTGACCGAAACAGAAATTGGAATTGTACCAAATGATTGAATGGTAATATCTGGACCTTGATCGTATGGTTCTCCACTAACAGACCAATCGTATACGTAAGCACCTGCTCCGCTAACGATGTCCACAGGGATGTTTGTGAAGTCGATGCAGCTCGCATACACATCAGGCCCGAGTTCGATGACCAGAGGCGGGTTATCAATTGTGACCAACGCATTGGCGCTGCCGCTTTGACCGCAACCATCATCCACATTAACGGAAAACGTGCTGGACTCTGTCAGCTGAACGTCGATGCTCGAGCCGGATTCATTTAAGTTGATTCCATTCTCATACCACGTGTATTGATAACCTCCTGACCCACTCGTAACATTTGCAACGAGATCAAACACTTCCGTGCATGGGCCTACCAAGCTTTGAGGCAAAGACACTTCAACTTCAGGGGCATCCACTGTAATTTCTACCGTCGCCTCCTCCGTTTGGCCGCAATTGTCTGAAACCTCGAGCACTAATGTCGCATCGGTGCTGGTCTGCCAATTCAATGTATTGTCAAAATCCAACCATTGACTTCCATTGAACCATGTGTAAAAGAATGGAGCCTGTCCACTTGCAGAGGCCGGGACTGTAAACGGATCGTTGCACAAAACCGTGACTGCCTCATCGACTGATATTTCAATCGGTGGGATGTTGTATTCGACATCAATGCTGTCGGTCACTTCGAAACCACATCCATCTGTCAAGGTCACAAATACCTCGTCCGCATTGGCCCAAGTGCTCAGTGTCAGGATGCTCGGATCCCACCATGAAGGCCACAAGTTTGAACCATCTTGGTCCGACCATGTGTACGTGTAAACACCATCTCCTCCTGATGCAGAAGAACTAACATCTGCCGAACCGTTGCATTCCAAAACAATGGGGCCTTCCTCGTTGATCTCGATTTCCAATGGCGGAAATTCCAATACTTCAATTGCAACCTCAACGGTTGGTGGGTTCATTGCCAAATCACACGTATCACCCACGGTGACAAAACACGACCAGTCATCCAGAGGCGACATCAACAATAACGCCTCATCATCCCCTTCTGGGCAATCCCAGTCAAATGTGTAATTTCCATAACCTCCTGATACAATTGGGCCAACTTCAATTTCATCTCCTTGGCAGATGGTGATGAAGTAATCTTCCACAACAAATGGCGGAGGATCTTCCGCAACGTAAAAGCTGAAGTAGGTTGTCAGACCTCCTCCATTGCAAGCAGCGACATTTTCGATTTGCATCTCAACCAACTCAGGTCCCTCGTCTATCCCGTCAATTTCAGCCACCAACTCAAACTGAACAATGCTGACAAAAGGTTCGAAAACAACAGAATCTGGTAAAGGAAGCAGCGAACCATCCGGCTGAGGTTGACCATAGTCGACGCCATTTGTTGCGACGCTGTTGCCGTAATTGATGTAGACCATTTCCTGCATTTCCAGTATGGTCTCAACAGGCCGCTCAAATGTCAATGTAGCCTGACCACAATCTTCATAGATGGTGTTCGCCTCAGGCCCTCCCACATCGATGGATAAATCAATTTGGACCACTGCGTTGGATTCAAACGATCCCTCTTCGAGCACGACAATGGACTCGAGTGCAGTATCGGAACCATCCGCGATGGCCAGTTTGATGTGATATGTCTCTCCACATTCTACCGGGTGCATCGCAGTAAAAGGCACGGTATATCCGTTGATGCAAACATCCGTACCTCCCTGATTATCTATATAGTATTCTGAGTTTGTCCCTGAATTAACGGAGGAAATCGTAATCGGAAGAACGGGATCCGTATCCGGCACGCCAGCAATGTTGACCGAACCATCCGGAAAACCCGCAGGACTGTCGTAGGGTCCCGTTATGCCTGGACCGCTCAGGAAAAATGCGAAAACATCGTTGTATTGCGTGTTGATCCAGGTCTCATATTCATCCGAGCCGAACACATAATTAAAACTTATGGTGTCGCCTGCAGCAACGAAATCAAACTCTAGCACGCACCCGTCATTGACTGAGTTGACTGAAAATGACTCCCCGATCAAAGCGGGAACTGAGTTTGCGATGTCCAATAAATCTGGGTCGTTAAATCCATTTCCAAGGCAACCGTCACAAGCCACAAACTCTTCGGGACACGCTAAGTTTTCTGATACGTCACAGCTCAGAACCAAGCCTGAGCCAATGGAAAAGACATCCGCTCCTCCCGTCATGTAACCGAGCTGATTCGTTCCTCCAGAATACGTGATGTTCGTGGCTTGAATTCCACTCCCCAGAAGTATATCGTTGACGTATTCCTCGAGCGTTAGATCCGTGTCTACTTCGAGTTGAGCTCTCACCTCATTAGCAGGCAAGAAGATTGCAATTGAAAGGACGATCAATACCGTAAAAAAAGACTTAGGCAGATAGAACATCACAGAGCTTTTTGTAAAAGGTAAGTATACCACAAAAAAAGAAACCAACGGGACCGCCCATTGGTTGCTTTTCAATCCTAAACACTTAAATCTCGAAGGCGGTTCGTCAATGACGAAAGGCTTGGAGTTGCGCACCCAGCTTCCGACGCGCATGAAAAATCCGGCTTTTTACTGTGCCCATTGGAATGGCCAGTTCTTCGGAAATCTCATCGTAGTGAAATCCTTCCATGAACATTTTGAAGGGCACTTTAAATTCAGGCTTCAATTCCTCGATTGTGCCGAGGATATCCTTCTCATTGATTACCGTGGTCACTGTATCGGCTTGCATCGACCCTGAATTGAGGTAGTATTGGTTGTCGGTGGTGTCCAAAATCGTGTTTTGAAACTTCTTCTTCTTGTAGTTATTGATGAAGATGTTTCGCATGATCGTGTACAACCAACCCTTGATATTGGTCCCCTCTTTGAAGTTGTTCTTGTAACGCAAGGCCTTGACCATGGTATCCTGAATCAAATCTTCTGCGTCCTGAGAGTCACGTGTAAAACCAAAAGCAAATCCCTTGAGGAAGGTTCGGTTGGCTACAAGCAGGCTGTTAAATTCTATCGAGCTCATGGTCTTTTGTTTAACGTTACGCCACAAAGATTAAACAAAATTTCCTTCAATCCAATATTCTGTTCAACTTTTATCAAAAAAGATTAAACAAACTAGAGAAAAGGCATGGACAAAAAAGCCCTTTGGAGGCACTATGCAAATAATTTCGCCACCAGTTCCTGGCCATTCACTGCTGTTTCCACGCATGATGACCCTGCAGTTCCTTCAAAAACTCGGCCGCCTAGAAGGAACCTGTTTTGCGTATCTCCGAACTCCGCTTCGACCATTTCTACATACGCCCCAGCCTCTGATGAAGAAGGATGTGTCGTGCAATACGAGACAAAGCGAGCATTTGGGAACTGCTCACCAACCGCGATCAGATCATCGAAAGGCACATTTGCGCCTAGAAAGACACTCTTAATCGCTCTCACCTTGCACAGGTAATGAACGAAAAGAAGGCTTATGTCGTGGATCTCACGTTCAGGCAGGTAAAGGATAACGTTCGGCTCATCATTCTCCGAAACAGATGAATTCTGGGCAATAGCGGCGTGCAGTTCCTGTCGCATAAGATGACTAATGAAGTGCTCTTGAGCAGGGCAAATGCTGTTCGTCAGCCACAAGACTCC
>DBBR01000072.1:0-17765 GCA_002292325.1 Flavobacteriales bacterium UBA979
ATCGTGTCGGAAGGGGATGAGTTTAGTATTTCGAATCAGCCTAATTTTTACCCCTTGCAAAATGAAGGAGGCTATTGGGTAGCGGAGATCGATTTACCATCCCACGGCGTGTTCACTATCGGATTCGAACCGGTCATGCGGNNGAGGCGGAATGGAGCATTTATCCCAATCCAGCGCAAGACTTTCTCAACATTGAGTCGCGGTACGTCTCACTCGCAGGTGCAGGTTGCCGTGCGCTAGATGTTTCGGGACGTCAAGTTGCCCGTTGGACATGGGACGAAGGCCAGCGCATGCGATTGGATATCTCGACCTGGCGAGCGGGATTGTACCTCATCGAGATTAGCAAGAACGGACAGCGTCAATCCTTGCCATTCCTGAAACAATAAAGAGGAAGTAAAATCTACTAGAGCGTGCAACGAATTACTCGACCATCAGTCGCTGAAGGTGCACGTTTCCATTTTGATGGAGTGCCTGAACAAGATAAAATCCAGGTTTCCAATTCGAGACATTCAATGCCCGACGTTGGTCTTGGAGTAGCTTTGTTTCGCTCACGGCACGGCCTTGGGCATCCATAATGGTCACCAATAGTGGATGGTTGTGTGGGTTTTCCATCCAGCATTGACCGCCTGATAGACCGCCTGCGGGATTGGGGTAAAGATTCAACCCTTCTGAGAAATTGGAATGGGTTTCAGCAATATTCGTTGCGGGTCCAAATCGATAAACCGTGCCGTTTGGGGGAACGCCGTCTAACATGGATTTGCCATAGTACCAGGCATAAAAGTCATCCGTTAAGGACCATTCTGGTTCTGATGGATCACCACTGGCGGTGTAAAAAAGCCCATTGTAATAATCGTAATCAAAATCGAGCATGATGCCTGAGGTCAATAAATCCATCTCCATGGAGCTATCGCCGAGTGTATTGGGTCCAAAACGATACTCAATGATGTTTCCATTTTCATACAACCATGCTTGAAAATTTAAGCGCAATGTGGTCGTTTCAAAGTCGGAAATCTCTTCGTAAAGGCCGACCTCGTCCCATTCGATCTTGAGAATGCGGTTGGGGCTATCACCGGTGACCTCGTATTGGATGAAGCTCGCTTCGTTCATCTCAACAGCACCGATGTCCATGACATCCAAGCTAATGGGCCATAAAATATCCAGGGTTCCATCAGTGCTCATGCCCATCAACATCTCGCCTGTACCGGAGAGGAGAATAGAGCTGAGGACATCTCCGCCTTCGCCAATCACAAAATCAAATGGGATGGGTATTTCGACTTCGGGATCATCCCAACCTACATCGATGCCCAGTGAAACTGGATTAGCCAAAGGAGCGTACTCCTCTTCCAAAACAACAGCAGAATATGGGAATTGACCTGATGCGATCGTGCAAATACTCAGGCCTAAGAAAGTGAGAAATCGGCTCATAAGAGAAGAGGGTTATGTAAGTTAGAAATTCGGGCGAAGAAGCGATTTTGCGTAGAAATCATCGATGACCTTGACCACTTCTTCTGGCGTGTCGACCACATGAAATAAATCTGGATCGCCTGGACTAATCGTTTTGTAAGAGTCTGCTAAGGTTGTTTTCATCCAATCGACAAGACCTGACCAAAATTTGGAGTCGTACAGAATGACTGGGACAGGCTCTACTTTGGAAGTTTGGACAAGTGTTAACGCTTCAAAGAGTTCATCGAGTGTTCCAAAACCTCCGGGCATGACCACGAAGCCTTGCGAGTATTTCACGAACATCACCTTTCGAACAAAAAAGTAGTCAAAATCGATGCTCTTATCTATGTCAATGTAGGGGTTGTTGTGCTGTTCAAAAGGGAGTTCGATGTTGAGCCCCACTGAAGTGCCACCGACATCGTGTGCTCCGCGGTTACCGGCCTCCATTACGCCGGGACCCCCGCCAGTGATGACACCATACCCGCGTTCACTGAGTTGTTTTGCAACTTCTCTGGCCTCATTGTAAACAGGTGAATGTTCCGGTACACGAGCGGAGCCATATATACTGATGCACGGACCAATGCGCTGCAGAGTTTCAAAACCTTGAACGAATTCGCCCATGATTTTAAATATGGACCAACTGTCATTCGTTTTGATTTCATTCCAATCGCGTTGCTTCAAACCTTTTTTCATGTGTAATTCGTTTGCGTGCCTAATTTACCACCGAAAAAATGGACCGGTTGCACTTAGGGGGTTTTTTGCCACGTCTTCTGGAGAGCCTGTTGCAATTATTTGACCGCCTCGGTGTCCCCCTTCAGGACCCAGGTCGATGAGGTGATCTGCCACTTTGAGGACGTCGATGTTGTGCTCAATCACCAATACGGTGTTTCCTTGGTCGACCAATCGTTGGAGGACGTTAATGAGCATCTGAATGTCTTGAAAATGCAGGCCTGTGGTAGGTTCATCTAGCACATAAAAGGTCTGTCCTGTGCTGACTCGAGCCAGTTCTGTGGCGAGTTTAACGCGTTGCGCTTCTCCACCAGAGAGGGTCGTGGATTGCTGGCCTAACGTTATGTAGCCGAGGCCCACGTCTTGCAGTGTTTTGGAGATTCGTTTCAATTTGGGAAAGGAATCAAAAAAGGCAACGGCATCATCGACCGTCATCTCAAGTACATCCGAAATGGACATCCCGCGGTACCGAACTTCCAATGTTTCGCGGTTATAGCGTCGTCCTTTGCAGGTTTCACATTCCACGTGCACGTCGGGTAAAAAATTCATTTCTATGGTGCGTAAACCGGCACCTTTGCAATCTTCGCAGCGTCCTCCGGCTACGTTGAAGCTGAAGCGACCTGGTTTATACCCTCGAATTGCTGCTTCTGGAAGTTTGGTGAAAAGCGCTCGAATTTCATTGAAAATTCCAGTGTAGGTTGCCGGATTGGATCGCGGTGTGCGACCGATTGGGCTTTGATTGATTGCGATCACTTTGTCCAAGTGCTCGAGGCCTTTAAGACTTTTGAACGGAAGGGGGTCTTGCGTGTCTTCGTAAAAGTGGTTATGAAGCGCGGGGTAGAGGGTTTGGTTGATGAGGCTACTTTTTCCACTTCCGCTAATCCCGCTAACACAAGTAAATGAACCCAACGGAATGGTGAGATCAACATTTTGAAGGTTGTGCCCCCGGGCTCCTGTAAGTTTTAATTTCTTACTTCGACCCAGCTTGCGCCTTTTCGGAATTTCAATGCTCAGTTGCCCATTCAGGTATTTCGCAGTGGTGCTTTGACTGTTCAAATGCGAACCCGGAGGTCCTTGGGCGACAATTTTTCCGCCGTGTACGCCTGCTCCGGGTCCGATATCGATTAAATAGTCGGACTGCATCATCATTTCTTCGTCGTGCTCAATGACGATGACTGAGTTGCCTGCATCGCGGAGTGCTTGGAGGCTTTTGATGAGGCGTTCATTGTCCCGTTGATGCAACCCGATGCTCGGTTCATCGAGAATGTAGAGGACTTCCGTTAACCGGCTTCCAATTTGCGTCGCCAACCGGATGCGTTGGGCTTCTCCTCCAGAAAGCGTTCTGGAAGATCGATCCAAAGCGAGGTAGTCCAGGCCCACATCAACCAAAAATCCGAGTCGTGCATTGATTTCCTTCAAAGGCTCTCTGAGGATGCGCCGCTGCTTTTCGGTGAGTTGTTCATTCAACCCCAGAAACCAATGAGACAGTTCTTTCAAATCCATCCCGCTCAGCTCTGCGATGTTCTTGCCTCCCAATTTGAATTGCAGGCTCGTTGGTTTGAGCCGAGCACCCGCGCAGGAAGGACATGGCTTTTTCTTCATGAATCGCCGTGCCCAGCGGCGCAGCGGAATGGAGTTGCTTCGTTCTGCTGCAGATTCGACTGTGGCAATCACACCTTCCCAAGTCACGTGACTTCCTTTGGTTCCTGCTTTTCCCGAAACCCAAACACTTTCCTTGCAACCATATAAAATTTCACCAAGCACTTCGGGCGTTAACTGTTGGATCGGGGTTTTGAGCGTGTCTCCAGATGCATCAAGCAAGGCTTGAATGATCTGCATTGTGCGGCTGCCTTTAATTTCACCAAGTGGTGCGATTCCCCCTTTTTGAATCGATTTTTTATCATCCGGTATGATGAGTCCTATTTCGGCTTCTGCAACCTCACCAAGGCCATTGCATTGTGAACACGCACCGTAAGGTGAATTGAAAGAAAAGAGGTTGGGTTCGGGATCGGGATAGGCGTCTCCCGTGGTCGGACACATGAGATTTCGGCTGAAATGCCTGAGATCCTTCTGTTCATGAACAAGCAACCCCATGTTGCCTTTTCCTAAATTCAATGCAGTCTTGATCGAGCGCAACATGCGTGGTTCGTCGTCGAGTCGGACTTCCAAGCGGTCTACAACAACTTCGATGTCATGGACTTTATATCGGTCCAATTTCATCCCGCTCGACAATTCTACCAATTGCCCGTCGACCCGCGCCCTCACATAGCCCTGCTTCATGATTGACTCAAACAATTCACGATAATGGCCCTTCCGTCCTTTGACTAAAGGCGCTAAAAATAGCACGCGCTGCCCGTGATAGTCGCTGAGTACACGACTCAGAATCTCCTCGTCCGTGAACCGTACCATGGCTTCTCCAGTTTTGAGGCTGAACGCATCCGCTGCGCGAGCATACACCAATCGAAGGAAGTCATTGACCTCTGTAATGGTGCCTACAGTGGAACGGGGGTTTTTGGAAATGGTCTTTTGCTCGATGCTAATTACCGGGCTCAGTCCGGTGATTTGATCAACTTTTGGACGTTCTAATCCTCCCAGAAATTGCCGGGCATATGCAGAGAATGTTTCAAGATATCGTCGCTGTCCTTCGGCATACAACGTATCAAATGCGAGGCTTGACTTTCCACTGCCACTGACGCCGGTAATAACAACAAGTTGATTTCTGGGAATTGTCAAGGATACATCCTTGAGGTTGTGCTCTTGGGCGCCGACAATCTCAATCAGATCTTCGCTTATTGGTGTGTTCTTAGAATCGGCGATGCGTTTTCCCATAGGATGCCAACAATTGGTGTGTTTCCGTGTTCACTTCACAAAATGGGAATCAGGCTGATTCTTTTTTTTTGATGCGAAATCCAAGCGCGGCTATCGTTAAGGTCATCAGTGGACTGACCCAGTTGAAGATACAATATGGGAGATAGGCCCAAGTTGCGACGCCCAATATTCCACTCTGTGCCACACCACATGTATTCCATGGAATCAACACGCTGGTGACGGTTCCTGAATCCTCCAAAGTTCGGCTCAGATTTTCTGGTGCTAAGTCACGGTCGCTGTATGCATCCTTCAACATGTTGCCAGGAACCACGATCGCGAGGTATTGGTCCGAGGCCAAAATATTAAAAGCCAAACATGTGCCAACGGTTCGAGAAACCAGTCCAAACGTAGATTGAACACCGCTCAGGATAGCCCGAGTGATTCTCTCTAGCATACCAGTTGCTTGCATAGCTGCCCCGAACACCATGGCGCAGAGAATCAACCAGACCGTATTGAGCATGCCCGCCATGCCGCTGGATTCGAGCAAATCATTGGCCATGCCATTCGATGTCGTGACAGAACTGTCTAAAGCCATGGATTGAATCGTGGCCTTAAAAGCTGCCATACCATAGCCAACTTCGTTCGTCATACCTGCTACACTTCGGACGACTTCGGGCTGAAAAATGACGGCCGTAAGGGCACCCAATAATGTTCCAATCATCAAAGCAGCGGCAGCCGGTACCTTTTTTGCGATTAAGAAAATGACGACAATCGGTGCGATAAAAAGTCCCCAGTGGATTTCGAATGCAGAAAAAACGGCTGCTCCGAAGTCATCTGCGAAGGATGCAGATAACCCATCGACGGCTGCACTGCCCCCGAAGCCTGCAATGAGAAATACAACGAGCGCAACAACCAAGCTGGGTACCGTGGTGTAAGTCATGTAACGGATGTGAGAGAACAAATCCGTTCCGCCTACCGCAGCAGCAATGTTCGTGGTGTCACTCAATGGGGACATTTTGTCCCCGAAGTACGCTCCAGAGATGATGGCTCCGGCAACCCAGCCTTCGCTCAATCCCAATGCCGAACCAATCCCAACCAAAGCAACTCCAACTGTGCCTACTGTGCCCCAGGAGCTTCCGGTGGCCAGCGATAGGACGCCGCAGATGATGCACGCAGCAAAAAGAAAAATTTCGGGCTCGAGAATTTGAAGTCCATAGTGAATAAAAGCTGGAATGATTCCTGCTATGAGCCATGTTCCGGAGAGTGCACCGATCATGAGCAGAATCAAAATGGCCTCAGTAGTTTGAGAGACAGATTGGGCCATGGCATCGCTGATCGCCTTCCATTGGGTTCCCCTGGCCATACCAATTCCACCTGCCACCATCGCAGCCAGGAGCATGGCAATTTGATTGGCTCCATACGAGCTGTCTTCTCCGAAGGCCACAACATCGGCTGCCAGCAACCCAATTAAAGCTGCGACTGGAAGGAGAGACAATCCCAAAGAGGGAAGGGCAATAGGAGGGGACTTCGAATCCATCAGGCGTTGGCTTTGATGTCCTCTTCTGAGGCCTCTCCAGCAGGGTTTAATGCAGATTTTTCAACGCGAATTTTGGCACCATCCACTTGGATGAGAACCGTTCGCTCGTTCATGTCCACGACCTTGCCGTGGATGCCGCCAATTGTGACCACTTTGTCGCCTTTCTTCAATTCCTCCCGGAAGGCTTTGGCTTCCTTTTGCTTCTTCACCTGTGGACGAATCATGAATAGGTACATGATGAGGAACATACCACCAATGAGCAGGAAGAAACTCATGCCGCCTTCTCCCGTTGCGGGGCTTTGGAATAAAATATTTTGCATCATTTGAATCGAGTTTTTGTTTTGGTTAAGTTACTGAGGTCCAATTACTTCTGCTGTTATGACTAAAGTAGTAGTTGAAGGGCTGGCATTGGTGACCACAAAGATTTCTTTGCGGTTTTTTCCAATGCGACCGCGGCTATCGAACCGAATGATTATTTGCTCGGATTCACCTGGATTGATTGGAGATCGCGGCCATTGTTCAGCAAGTGTGCATCCACAGGATGTGCTAACATCGGCTAGGATTAATGGTGCCTGTCCCTCATTGCTGAAAGAGAAGGTGTGCTCGATCTGCGTGCCTTCGGCCACAATGCCTAAGGAAGCTGCGGTGTCAGAGAATGCAATGACCGGGGCAAGATGCGCAGGGTTGCCTTCGGTTCTTGCCGTAGCGGGAATGTGAATGAGTTCCGTGGATATTTCGGTTTCTCCGGAAAATTGGCAGCCACTCAGCCCCAACCATGCCAATCCAATTAACCCGATCCAGATGCTCCACTTCTGATTCATTGATTCTAAGCTCTTCATTCGATGAGTCCCCGGCCGCTTTTTTTGATTTTCCCTTCTTCTTTCAGCTTGCCAAAAAGCTCATCTAAAATGCCGTTAATGAAGCTGTGGCTTTTTGGAGTGCTGTAATATTTTGAAAGTTCGATGTACTCGTTCAGCGTCACTTTCAATGGAATAGATGGAAACGTTCGCGCTTCCGCGAGCGCCATTTTCATCAAAATCCGGTCCATCAAGGCAATGCGTTCAAGCTCCCAGTTGGCAGCAGCTTCTGTAACGAAAGCTTCATTTTCGTTGGCCTGGTCAAGGGTCTCAGCAAACAAGCCTTCAAAAAATTGGCGGTCGTCATCGTCTTCCCGCCAAAGTGGCAATAGGTCGACATCGTCATCCGTCTCTTTGATGGTTTTGATGGTCTTTATGACCATGGACGCAGTCAAGTCCAAGTCGTCATTCCAAAAAATGCTCAGTTCTTCAAGGTTTTCCTGAAAGACTTCCATGTTGATCATGTCCTTTCGAAACATCCGAATGAGGCTCTCTCTGTCGTGACGAAATCCTCTCTCTTCGCTGGACATGAACGTGATGTACTCCTCTTCTTCGATCAGGCTGCGAAACATTTTGCGCAACATCTCCTGATGCTCCCCCCAACCAATTCCCAAATCTGAGGCAGCTTTGACCAGGTTCTTGCTGTTGGCCAGGGCACGCAGTGGTCGATTCGTGACAAATTTGGTGTTGGGATGTAAATCTTCTTGTGTAGGAAGTTGTTTCTTTCTTCCTGCTTCGATTCGTTCAATGGCAAAACTTTGCATGCTGCCAATCATCATCAAGAGTAAGATGTACAGTTCGTGCATCTTATTAATGGAGTGATCGAGTGCTTTCTTGGTTTTCACTACATCGCGCTCTTCGTCCTGATAAAAGGCGTAGAGCATGTGCAGAATTTTGATCCGGAGGTGTCGTCTATTGAGCATGTGAAATCCTGTCATGCGAAATTAGGCGCATCCGCCTTCCGTTGGACGGAACATTTTCAAATGATTTGGCTATTTATCTTCAATTTTTCCACGAGTTCACACATCCTTCAGATATAACTTTACCCCATGAACGATTCCCTCATTACTAAACCCGTGTTTTGGCTGCCAGTGGCGCTGTGTTTCGTCGCTTGCCAGCGCGAAATTGATGTGGAATTGCCGCAAGTTGCACCTGTAAATGTGATTGAAGGAACCATTTTTGAAGGCGAGGCTCCAATTGTATTTGTCGGCGAAGCACAGGGCTATTTTGATCCCATCGATGCGAGCTCATTGGGCCAATCTTTCTTGCCTGGTGCCATCGTTCAAATGACGGTTGATGGGGTAAACTACCCTTTGGACGAATTGTGCACCGGAGATCTTCCGCCGGAATTACTGGCAACAGCGGAGGAATTGTTGGGAATTTCTGCAGAGGTGCTTGCTCAGCTCGATTTGTGCGTCTACACGAGTTTCAGTCCCGAGGCCACTGGTCAAGCGGGCCATCGGTATGATTTGGATGTGACGGTCGGAGATGCAACGATGACGGCATCCACTGAAATTTTAGAAGCCATTCCACTTGATTCGGCTTGGTTTCAAATCACAGGTACCCAAGATTCTTTGGGGACGATGTATGGAAGATTCACAGATCCAGCAATGGAGGAAAATGCATACCGGTGGTATGCGAAACGAATTAATCTCCGCCCGGATTGGGACCCCTTAGCAGGAGAGGTCAAGGATGCTGATTTTGTCGCGCCGTTGGGCAGTGTTTTTGATGATGAATTTTTCAATGGTCTGAGTTTCGATTTCAGTGCATTCAGGGGTGTTGCTGCAGGCAGTACGGCATGGGATGATGATTTTGGAAACAGCCCAGAGGCCGGTTACTTTAAACTCGGCGATACAGTTGTCGTGAGGATGTGCAGCATTGAGGAGGAAGTGTTTCAGTCGATTCGCAGTTATGAAAACCTCATTTTGAGCCAAGGCAGTCCTTTTGCTCCTCCAGCAAGTATGATAACCAATGTTGAAGGAGGATTTGGCCTATGGGCTGGCTATGGAATCTCACAAGACACCGTAATTTGCGAATAACAAAAAGAACCAGAATGAACATGTCACTCAGGAAAACAGCGATTGTTTGGTGCGTTATTTCGATTTCATTCGCGTGCCTTGGTCAAGCCGGTAAAACGGAAAAAGAGGTCGTCAATTGGCCGATTTCAGCGGTTACGGTCTATGAGTCAGGGGCGAAAGTTGAGCGATCTGGAGCTGTTAGGCTCAGCGCACAAGGCTTGAAAACCATTGTTGTCCGCGGCTTGGCTGAAGAGATCGACCCAGCCATGTTACAATTGAATTTGAACGAAGGTTGGTCGCTGGTCAGTCATGTGTTCAGGGTCTCCACCAACCAAGCGCGAGAACAGGAGGCTGGAAAAGAACAGGCATTGATTGACACTGAAATCAAGCAGAATAGGCAAACCCATGCGCTGCGCGATGCTTTAATGGTCACCTATGATGAAGAGTTGGCGATGATTCGTGCGAACCGAAGTGTGAGTGGCGGCGAGCTTTTACTCGTTGAAGATCTAAAGGAACATGCGGATTTTTGGAGAGAGCGCGTGATGGAGCTTCAGTATAAGATGTTGGAGCTGCGCATGGAGATGGATGCATTGGATGAAGAGCTGACAGCATTGAAGCGTGAACATGCGGATTGGGATGCACTTCGAAGCCAACGGGAAGGACAATTTACGCTTCGCTTTGCTGGCCCTGCGAATGGCGTGTCACAGATTCGAATGAGCTATGTCGTTTCTCGCGCTTTTTGGCGATCTGTTTACGACGCTGAAGTAGACCAATCTGGTGCGATATCGATGCGACGCTATGCTTTGGTTGAACAAAATACAGGGAGTGATTGGAAAGGTGTTCCATTGACCTTTCTCGTCGGGAATCCATTGGAATCCATTGCGCCGCCGGTTCCTGTCCAAAAGCGGCTCACGCTCGTTCGCAGTTTTGAAAAGGATGCTTATACCTGGGAATCGTCTGATGAAATGGATGATTTTGAAGGCTTTGAAGATTCGGCTGAAGGCGCTCCCGTTCCATCTGGGGCCCTCGAACGGTATTCGTTTATTCCTGCAAATTCAGTTGATATTTCGGGGGATGGTACCCGTGAGCGTGTTTACATAGAGGACATTCAATTGAAAGGGGATCTTTCTCACTTGCTGCTTCCAGCTTACTCCGATGAGTCCTATCAATTGGTCAATTCAGGGGAGTGGCCAACATCCAACCTATTGCCGGGACCGGTTCAAGTCCTAACGGATGGAGTCTATCGTGGTTCTTACCGCATGAAATTGCCTGCACCAGGCGATACGCTTCAAATTCCTTTGGGCCAAGATAGTCGGGTTCGGAGCACGCGACAGCGGCTGTTGGATCAGTGTGCTAGCAGCGTATTGGGCGGCAACCGAAAAACAACTCAAACATTTGAAATTCGCGTTGAAAATCAGCACAACCGATCCGTTGAATTGAGGGTGGAGGATGCCATTCCTATTTCCAATTCATCCGATATTCAAGTGGAACCTTTATCACTGGGAGGTGGCGATTGGAACGAAAACACAGGAGCGTTGTCTTGGGACTTGACATTGGGCCCCAATGAAACCCGATCATTGATGTTCGGATTTGAAGTGACCTACCCGAGAAAAAAAGCGTTGCAAGGCTTGTGAGCCTGAGGGAGGTTACAGTTGGTCGGATTTAGATAACCGGACTCCGTTATAGTAGTGTTGCAAAATCTCCCAAGCCGTTGCACCAGATAAGGCCCGTTGCATTGCTCCCTCTTGACACAGTCCGACTCCGTGGCCAAAACCGCTTCCGACAACCTTGTAAACATCTGGCCTCAGTGAATCGGGGTTGATTTGAAATGACGCCGAGGGCCAACCATACCGTTTCCTTGCGGTCAAGAGCCCCTGCATCGAATCCGCCTCATGCAATGACCAAAATTCATCCCATTCTTGTCGGGGGACGGTTTGGGACCATCTGGCGTGCGGAGCATCCGCGCATGCTGCATCATCGACAGATTGTAAATAAGGCAATTGGTCACTCCATACGTCCGAGCCAGCCCATGTTTTTCCGCCGCAATTGGAGTGAAATGCCGTGGTTGCTGCTCGGCCTAATCGATCAACCAAAATAAGGGAACGAGTCGATTGACATCCTCGTTGAAGCGTATCATTGACGGTGGATGTGCCATCAAAAACTTGACAGTGTACTTGATCACACAGGTCAAAGCCAGCCATGCGATGACGTCCCATCGATTTAGTCGCATACGTGCGACTGATCATGGCATGGGCCGCATAGAATGACATGGCGTGACCTTTGCCAACTTCCGTCGCGAGCACTCCAGGGAGGTAATCTTCCAAGGTGCTTTCCATGATGAATTGGGGAATGTCATCGACGTGGACGAAGTGAAGTGCCCCGGGATATTGTCGATAACCCACTGCGCTGGTCACAATGCGCAAGCGGGCGTCAATGGATACAGGTTGCAAGATAACGTAGGGCAGGGGTTCCGGAAATTCAACTGAACTTATTTGGAAGCCACCGTTGTGCGAGGTGACTGTTGGCATTCCTTTGAGAGGCCCCAATTTTTGGCCGTCAGGAAGCACCCATTCGTAGTTTCCTTGGGCACTTTGACACCGAAATGAATCGGTAGCGTTCAAATCCATTAGGCCAACTCTGATTGTTTCTTGTGCGATTGCTGCACCAACGAAGGTCCAACCGGTGATTGCTATGATCAGGAGACCGTCTCTCAGTCTGGTTTTGAACCCTTTCATTTTGTCTGGAATCAGCAGGACTGCAAAATTGCTCTGGCCACCAGTTCAGAAGGGCTGTCTTTTACTTTGAGTTTGCCGCGCAACTCCACAAAAGCCTGTTTTTGTTCTTCTCCTTGGGTGGTAAGTCCTCGCTCTGAATGCAACTGTTTTATCTGTTCAGCAAGAAGGGAGCCGGTGCAATCGTGCTGAATGCATTCAGGAACAGCCGTTCTTTGCAGCAAAATATTGGGAAGGCCAATCCATTGGGATTCAACCCACCAACGTGCTAGTCGATACGTTATTCCGCTTGTTCGGTAACAAATCACATGCGGAAGGCCAAGCAGAGCTGCCTCAAGCGTGGCGGTCCCTGATGTGACCAGAGCGACGTCAGCGCTGTTCATCAAGTCACGGGTTCGGTCAAATATGACCGGGATTTCGGCTTGAATCGCTTCGGAATAGTCTTCATTTGTTCGTCCGGGTGCGCCCGCAATGACAGGGAAGAAATGGGGCAATTCCTGGGTAGATTGTATCATCATTGGAAGCATCCGCTCCAATTCTTGTTTCCTCGAACCTGGCAACAGCAATAAGATGGGAAGTTGGGATGGATTCATAATTAAGCCAGGGGCGAGCTCATCCTCGCTTTTCTGCGCTTTTTGCATTTCCAATAATTCAATCAAAGGATGCCCAACCCAATTCACTTTCATTCCTTCCTTGGCATACCATTCAGCTTCGAATGGGAGAATTACATGCAGGTGATCTACGTCCCGCGAGATGGCGTGAATGCGGTTTTTTTTCCACGCCCATACAGAAGGAGAGATGTAGTGGTGCGTTTGAATTCCTGTTTTATGCGCATGGCGGGCTATTCTCAAATTGAAACCGGGATAATCGATTCCAACAAATGCATCCGGTTGAAATGATTCCAGTTCATGCAGGCATTCCTTCCAGCGTTTGCGAATCGTTCGCAGATTTTTGATGACTTCCCAAATTCCCATGAATGCCAAGCTTCGATAATGCCGCAAAACCGTGGCTCCAGCAGATTCCATTTGTTCGCCACCCCAGCATCGAATTTCGATGTCCGGGTTGATGTCTCTAAGTGCCCGGACTAGCGTGCCTCCGTAAGCATCGCCTGACGCTTCACCTGCCAAAATAAAAACTTTTGTCACCTTGTGGAAACGAGAGTCTGATTCAGCCATTGCCATTCAAAATGCTTGGGATTGATACCAGATGATCAAAGGGACGGTAATGAAAATCACAGCCAATAATCCGCGTGCGAATTGATTCCAATCTCTGCGCAATGCCAACCAAAATAGACCTACGTTGAAGAGCACGCTGATGGTCAAAATGCTGTCTTTGTAGAGCGAGCTGCCGAGGAATACGTCAGTGACAAAGTAATCAAGGGAGGTTCCATTCGCCCAGCTCCACCAAACAGTCATGATGCCAAAACCCAAAGCGGTGCCGATGATTCCTGCTGCGATTCCAGAAGCCATATGATCCAATTTCTGTTTCAAAGGTTCCATTGATTGAGAGTGGAAATCGCGTGATGTGCTGTTAAGTCGAATTGCGTTGGCACGACACTGACATAGCCGTTTCGCAGTGCCCACTCATCGGTGTCTTGCCCTTGATCTGGATTCGTGAACTTGCCTGTCATCCAAAAGTACGGGGCTCCTCCTGGCGAAGTTCGTTTGTCAAATGCGTCCTCCCAATAACCTGCAGATTGGCGACAGATTTTGATTCCATTCAACTCGCTGACGGGCAAGTCTGGAAAGTTGACGTTGAGGCAGGTTCCGACTGGCAAGGAACGTTTGAGCACACTGAGAGATAGCTTTTCAACATACGAAGCACATGCTGAAAAATCAGCATCTGGAGCGTGATTTAGCAGGCTGAAACCAATGGATGGAATCCCTTCAACGGCTCCTTCGACGGCAGCTGACATTGTACCACTATAAATGACGTTGATGGAAGCATTGCTGCCATGGTTGATGCCACTCAGCAATAGATCGGGCTTTTGACCGAGAATTTCATAAATGGCCAATTTGACACAATCGACCGGCGTTCCGGTTATTTGCCAGGCTGCTTCGACCTCCGGTACCCCGAAAGTGACCTGCTCCATTTTGAGGATCCCATTGATGGTGACTGCGTGTCCCATACCACTTTGCGCCCGGTCGGGCGCTACGACGACGATCCGACCGTGCGGTGCCATAGCTCGGGCAAGTGCCTGAATTCCCCTGGCTTGAATGCCATCATCATTGGTGATCAGAATCAGTGGCTTACTCATTGGTTCGTTATTTCTTCTCGGGAATTTGGCCAAGGACATCGAGGAAGAATCCCCAAAACTTTTGCACTGAGCTAATTTGTACACACTCATCAGGGCTATGAGCACCTCGGATATTGGGCCCAAAGCTCACCATATCCATCTCTGGATAATTGGTGCCCAGGATGCCACATTCCAAGCCTGCATGACATGCCAAAACGCGAGGTGACTCTTTGAATTTATCTTCATAAATATCCTTTACGATCGAAACAATTTCGCTTGAAGGGTTGGGTGTCCATCCAGGGTATACGCCGCTAAAGTCCGTTTCCAATCCTGCCAATGCGAAAGCACATGCAATGCTATTGGCATGATCGTCTTTCTCAGAATTCACAGAACTCCGGCACAGGCATTGAATCGTAACCTCGCCGTCCTCCAACTCAACCCTTGCGAGGTTATTGGATGTTTGCACCAAATTGGGGATGTCTGGACTCATTCGATGGATTCCAACGGGGCACGTCTGAATTCCCATAAGAATGGCCAGCTGGTCATCTTCTGGCATGCAAACGCTTGCCGTATTTGGTTGTGAAGTACACGCGACTTGAAGGCCGGGATCAGTGGTCTTGTATTCTGCTTGGATTTGCTGAAATGAACTGACCAAGGATTGTTTGAAAGCTGTTTCGTCTTGAGGGTCCAATACAATGACCGCTTCTGATTCACGCGGAATGGCATTTCTCAATCCGCCACCGCGAAGTGAAACAAGTCGAAAATCAGCTTCACCAAGGCATTCCAAAAGCAAGCGATTCATCATTTTATTGACGTTGGCAATGCCCTTATGTATGTCCATGCCCGAGTGTCCGCCTGCCCCTCCGTTCAAAACGATGTTCAGTTGCATCAACCCTTCCTTTACCTTCTCGCTTTCATAGCTTCCTGTCGAAGTCACGTCCACTCCTCCAGCGCATCCAATCGAAAGTTCATCATCGTCTTCTGTATCGAGGTTTAATAAAATACCACCAGTCAAAAACTCACCTTTTAGTCCCAACGCACCTGTCATACCCGTCTCCTCATCAATGGTAAAAAGCGCTTCAATCGCCGGATGAGGGATGTCGTTTGAACTGAGCACTGCTAAAATAGAAGCAACGCCAATACCGTTGTCTGCACCAAGTGTGGTGCCTTTTGCGCGAACCCAATCTCCGTCAACGTACATCTGAATTCCTTGGGTGTCAAAATCGAAATCGGTGTCGTTATTTTTTTGGCAAACCATGTCCAGGTGACTTTGCAAAACAATCGAAGTGCGGGTTTCCATTCCCTCCGTGGCTGGCTTGCGAATGAGAACATTGCCCACTTCGTCCGTCAACGTTTCGAATCCCCACTTCTCGCCCAAGCCAATGACCCAGTTTTTTACGCGGTCTTCCTTTTTGGAAGGCCGAGGTATTTCATTTAGCGCGTTGAAATGATGCCAGAGAGGGCGGGGTTGTAGTTCGGTTACAGTCATTTTTTTTTCTTTCAAAAGTAGCCTGTAAATCGGCAGTATCCGGATGCAAAAGGGGTTTCAGTTAGCAATCATTTTTTTTCGTACATTACGTTAACCAAATTTCATCTGATGCGCATTTTAAAAACCCTCCTAGCCGGGTTGGTGTTGATGTTAACAGTTAACACTGCCAACTCCCAGTACAATTTGATCGTTGAAGAGCATTCAACGGGCATTGTTGATGGAATCACTTCGTTTCGCATGTACGCGGAACTTGTGAATTCCGATGACTTCGTAAGTTCTGTTTTTGGAAACGACAATTCTCCACTGAATATTTCAACGTCGACGTCGTTTTACAATGATGAATATGGAGCCGCAGTTGCAACCGGGATCAATCCTGCCTTTATTGGCTTTTTCCCGACCATTGCTGCCGATAGTTGGGTGACGATTGGCATTGAGAGTCAAAATGTCGGCGAAGAGGTTGCGATAACGACGGTGGAAAGTCCACTTCAACCTTGGATTGCAACCATGGCGTTTGGCAGTGCGATTGATGGCGAGGACATCATCATCGATGACGAGACAGGCGGAGCTTGGTTTGTTCTAAACAACACTCCTAATGGTCTGCCAGATGAGAATAACCGGGTATTGCTCGCGCAGTTTTCCACGGATGGAACTTTGTTCGGCACTGTCAACGTGCAAATTTTTGAGAATGGTGTCGGGAGTGCAACGATTTACCAAACTTTCAATTTTGAAGGGGTAGGGACTTTTAGCGCTGGGGGCACCGTGACCGATGTCCCAGGCTGCATGGATTCGACGGCTTGCAACTATGATCCTGACGCGACCCAAGACGATGGTTCGTGCGCTGTGGAAGACGAGTGCGGCGAGTGCGGTGGTGATGGGATAGCGGAAGGTGCTTGCGATTGCGACGGCAATGTCTTGGACGAATGCGGCGATTGCGGTGGTGACGGCATTGAGGAAGGAGCCTGCGATTGCGACGGTAACTTTCCTGCGACGTTCTATGATTGCTTTGGCGAATGCTTGACGGATACGGACGGTGACGGTACGTGTGACGAATTTGAGGTTAGCGGTTGCACGGATGATTTGGCATGCAACTATTCTTCTTTTGCGACGGATGACGATGGCAGTTGCGATTACTGTTCTTGCGGCGGCGGCGGCGGCGGCGAGTCAAGCGGCTACACGTTGACGGTTGAGGAGTATTCTTCTGGGATTGTAGACGGTATGGTTTCGTACCGGATTTATGTTGATTTATTGAATGCGGACGACTTTATGAGTTCGGTCTTTGGCAACGATGTGGATCCTTTGTCGATTTCGACGGATGATGGGTTTTACAACGATCCTCTTGGTGCCTCATTGGCTTCGGGCATCAATCCTGCCTTCATTGGCTTTTTCCCGACCATTGCTGCCGACAGTTGGATCACGATTGGCATTGACAGCCAGAATGTGGGAGACGAGGTTGCGATCGGGACTGTGGAGGATTCGAGTCAACCTTTTGTACCGGCCTTTGCTTCGGGCTCTACGATTGACGGTCAAGATATATTGATGAATACAAGCACGGGAGGCGCATGGTACGTTTTGAATAACACGCCGAACGGTGTTCCGGATGAAAATGGCCGTGTTTTGGTGATGCAATTGACGACTTCCGGCGGACTATCGGGTACATTGAACGCCCAGATTTTCGAGAACGGTGATGGATCAAGTGACATTCGCAAGACGTTCATTTTCGATGGAGTGGGCACGTTCACGGCAGACGGCGAGGGTGATGGCACGGGCGGCAACGCTTGCGGTTGTACGGATGACTCGGCTACGAACTATGATCCATCTGCAGATTACGATGACGGCAGCTGTGAGTTTGGCGTTTCGGGTTGCACGGATGAGACGGCATGTAACTACGACTCGACCGCTACAGAAGACGATGGTTC
>DBBR01000072.1:17824-100375 GCA_002292325.1 Flavobacteriales bacterium UBA979
ATAGCGGAAGGTGCCTGCGATTGCGACGGCAACGTCTTAGATGCTTTGGGCGTTTGCGGCGGTTCATGCACAGCAGACGTCAATGACAACGGAATTTGTGACGATGCAGAAAACCTAGGCTGCATGGATTCGACGGCTTGCAACTATGATCCTGACGCGACCCAAGATGATGGTTCGTGCGCTGTGGAAGACGAGTGCGGCGAGTGCGGTGGTGATGGGATAGCGGAAGGTGCTTGCGATTGCGACGGCAATGTACCTGATGCATGCGGAAATTGCGGGGAAACGGGAATTCTTGGTTGCGGTATCACGCAAGCCTGTAATTTTGATCCAGCAGCCTCGTGTTTTGATAATGACTTGTGTGAATTTGAGTCATGTGCGGGATGCCTTGATGAAGATGCTTGCAATTATGATGGAGATGCAATCTTCCCCGGATTGTGCGAATACCCTGAGATTGCATACCAGGATTGCGACGGAAATTGCCTGCCTGAGTTTGATGCCAATGAAAATGGAATCTGTGATCCCGAGGAAGTTCCAGGGTGCATGGATGAAAATGCGGTAAACTTTAATCCGGAAGCAAACGTTGACAACGGCACGTGTCTCATCATCAATGTCGGCTGCGGAAACCCTGCGGCCTGCAATTATGATCCATTGGTGACCGTTAATGCAGCTGGATTGTGTGACTTCCCTGAAACCATTTTTCAAGATTGTGACGGAAATTGTTTCAATGATACCGACGGGGATGGCGTTTGTGACGAAATGGAGATTGCTGGATGTACCGTTCCAGGTCCGGGATACAGCCCGTGGGCTACGGATGATGACGGCTCATGCCCAGTCGGAGGATGTACCATTCCTTCTCCAGTTTTTGCTTGTAACTACGATCCAGATGCGGATTTTCTAATCATCACGGATTGCACAACACCACCTTGTACGGGAAATATAGAGGGTTCTCCTACTCCGGAGGGAATGCTTTCCCCTGGATGTACAGATTCGTTTGCCTGCAATTTTGATCCGCTTGCGACAGAAGATGACAATAGTTGTGAATACACGACTTGCTTGGGATGCACCGATGCAGAAGCATGCAACTACGATGCAGAAGCGGTGTATAACGATGGCTCCTGTGAATACGCAAGCTGTGCTATTCCTGGTTGCATGAATTCCAACGCATGCAATTATGACGACCAAGCAACTGAAAACGATGGAAGTTGCGAATATTCATCTTGTTTAGGCTGTACAGACCCATCTGCCGATAATTATGATCCAACGGCAACATTGGACGACGGTTCATGTACAACACTTGGATGCAATATCGAGACAGCATGCAATTATGATGAAACTGCGACGGCTTATGATGGCTCATGTGAATTTACTACTTGCCAAGGGTGTATGAATGCGGCTGCTTGTGACTACGATCCAGGAGCTACGATCGCAGGTACATGCGATTATTTGACTTGCGCAGGGTGCACAGATTCCACGGCCGATAATTTTGATGAGGCGGCTACCCAAGATGATGGGTCGTGTATTTATACTGGATGCGCAATATCCTTCGCATGCAATTATGATCCTCAAGTCAACAACCCCGATGTTTCTTCATGCGAATTTGCTGACTACGCGTTGGATTGCGCTGGCAACTGCGTGAACGATGCGGATGGTGATGGCCTTTGCGATGAATTCGAGGTAGGTGGCTGCACCGATTCATGTGCTTGCAACTATGATAGCTCATCGACGGACGACGACGGCTCCTGCACATATGCTGAGAGCGGATTCGACTGTGATGGCAACTGCTTGTTTGATGAGGACAACGACCAAATCTGCGACCAGGATGAAGTGACGGGCTGCCAAGACGCGAGCGCTTGTAACTACGACTCGTCTGCAACGGATGAAGGTTACTGTGATTATGCAGACGCGGGTTACGATTGCGCTGGCAACTGCGTGAACGATGCCGATCAAGATGGCATCTGCGACGAGTTTGAAGTAGCGGGCTGCACGAACAGTTCAGCGTGCAACTTTGATGCAGACGCAACAGACGACGACGGCTCTTGCACGTATGCGGAGAGCGGCTTCGATTGCGATGGCGACTGCCTTGTAGATTCTGACGGTGACCAAATCTGCGACCAGGATGAAGTGACGGGCTGCCAAGACGCGAGCGCTTGCAACTACGACTCTTCTGCAACGGATGAAGGTTACTGTGATTATGCCGATGCGGGTTACGATTGCGATGGCAACTGCGTGAACGATGCAGACGGTGATGGGGTATGCGATGAAAACGAGGTCAGCGGATGTACGGATGAAGAAGCCGTTAACTACCAGCCACTCGCAACGAACAGTTCAGATAATTGTTTGTATCCAGAGGACTTCGAGCCAGATTGCCTCTTTGACTACTCAGGTGATGATTATGTAGGTACAGCAGATTTGCTTCTATTCTTGGCCAACATTGGCACATCATGTGATTGATTGATTGACATAAGAACAGAGCCCCTCGTTTTGTGGAAAAAACGAGGGGCTTTTTGTTCGTGCCCTGTCCTGATAAACCCTAATTTCGCTGGCTATGGCGGGACAAGAGCAGGTTTCATACACAGAGGATAACATTCGTTCACTGGACTGGAAGGAGCACATCCGAATGCGTCCGGGAATGTACATAGGTAAATTGGGTGACGGCCAATCTGCTGATGACGGTATCTACGTGCTTTTGAAGGAGATCATTGACAATTGCATCGATGAACATGCCATGGGCCATGGCAAGAGTGTACGGATTCACATCCGTGAGGGCGAAGTGAAAGTGAGGGATTTTGGTCGTGGAATACCCTTGGGAAAAGTGGTTGATGTAGTATCCAAAATCAATACAGGAGGTAAATACGATTCACGTGCTTTCAAGAAGTCAGTGGGGCTCAATGGAGTAGGAGCGAAAGCCGTGAACGCGCTTTCTGTGGATTTTGTAGTGGAGAGTTTCCGTGAGGGACAAGCGAAGCGCGCAGATTTCACACGTGGAGAATTGACGAATGACGCGAAATTGGCCGCAACGGAGGAACGGAATGGTACGTTGATTTCTTTTCGGCCTGATACCGAAGTTTTCAAGGCCTACAGCTACCGAATGGAGCATGTGGAACGGCTGCTCTGGAATTATGCTTACTTGAATACCAACTTGGCACTTTACCTCAACGGTGAGAAATTCAAAAGTGACAATGGGCTCAAAGACCTGTTAAACAATAATTTAGGTACAGACCCTAGGTATCCGATCATCCATCTCGTAGGAGAAGATATCGAAGTCGCAGTTGCCCACACGGATGCATACGGTGAAGATTACCAAAGCTTTGTCAATGGTCAGTTCACGCCACAGGGAGGTACACACCAATCAGCCTTTCGCGAAGCCTACGTCCGTGTGGTTCGAGATTTTTTTGGAAAGGACTATGATTCAGCGGACATACGCAGCGGAATTTCAGCAGCTTTTGCCATTAAAGTCGAAGAGCCGGTTTTTGAGTCTCAGACCAAAACAAAACTTGGTTCCGCTGACATGGGACCGAATCGTCCGACCCTGAAGACTTTTGTCTACGATTTCATGAAGCGTGAGCTGGACAATTTCTTGCATCGGAACCCAGACTCCGCGCAACTCCTCCAAGGGCGCATCTTGCAAAGTGAAAGGGAGCGCAAGGATTTGGCTGGAATCAAGAAGTTAGCCCGTGAACGGGCAAAGAAATCCAATGTTCACAATAAAAAATTGAGGGATTGTCGGATTCATCTGGGAGATAGTAAAAAGGAAAGAAACGGAGAATCTACGCTTTTCATTACGGAGGGTGATTCAGCTTCAGGATCAATAACCAAGGCACGAGATGTCCAGACACAGGCGGTGTTTAGCCTGAAGGGCAAACCATTGAATTGTTTTGGCCTCACCAAGAAAGTGGTTTATGAAAACGAGGAATTCAACTTACTTCAAGCCGCTTTAAACATTGAAGATGGTTTAGATAATTTACGCTACAACAATGTGGTGATTGCGACGGATGCGGATGTCGATGGCATGCACATCCGGCTGCTGCTCATCACTTTCTTTTTGCAGTTCTTTCCTGACTTGGTCAAACGCGGACACTTATATGTGCTGCAAACTCCTTTGTTTCGGGTCAGGAATAAAAAGGAAACATCGTATTGTTACAGTGAAACGGAAAAGCAAGATGCCCTCAAAGCACTTGGAGCTAAATCAGAGATTACGCGTTTCAAGGGGCTCGGAGAAATCAGTCCGGATGAATTCAGCCATTTCATCGGAGAAGACATCCGCCTTGATCCAGTGGTGATTGGAAAGGAGAGTCGCATAAAGGAAATGATGACCTTTTTCATGGGGAAGAACACCCCGGACCGACAGAGCTTCATCATAGAAAACCTGCGTGTCGAGAAAGATTTGTTAGAAGAATGAGCGAAGAATTGACCCCGTTGAATCCGGATGAGAACGATGCTGCAAACGATTCTCTAGGAGCTCCTGAAGAAGGTTTAGAGCGTGTCATTCAGGTGTCTGGGATGTACAATAATTACTTCCTTGATTATGCCTCCTACGTCATTTTGGAGCGGGCAGTTCCGCACCAGGATGATGGTTTGAAGCCCGTGCAGCGTCGCATTTTGCATAGTCTGGACGAAATGGATGATGGGCGATTCCATAAGGTGGCGAACGTCATCGGGAACACCATGAAATTTCACCCGCATGGGGACGCTTCCATCGGAGATGCATTGGTGCAAATAGGGCAGAAAGACTTGTTGCTGGATTGCCAAGGCAACTGGGGAAATATCCTCACAGGAGATCGAGCGGCCGCGCCTCGTTACATCGAAGTGCGATTAAGCAAGCTCGGGAAGGAGGTACTCTTCAATCCCAAAACGACGACTTGGTTGATGAGTTATGATGGCCGGAACAAGGAACCAGAAACCTTGCCTGTCAAGTTTCCTTTGCTCCTCGCTTCAGGAGTGGAAGGCATTGCCGTTGGGCTCGCATGTAAGACGCTGCCGCATAACTTTTTGGAATTGATTGATGCCAGCATTTCTTCCCTTCAGGGAAAAAGTTTCAAGCTGTATCCAGATTTCCCGACGGGCGGCACCGCCGATGTAGAAAATTACAATGACGGATTGCGGGGGGGGAAAGTTCGTGTTCGTGGCAGGATTGAAAAGGAAGATAACAAGACCCTCGTGATACGGGAGTTGCCTTTTGGCGTGACGACGAGTTCGCTGATTGAAAGCATTCTTAAAGCCAATGACAAAGGCAAGATTAAGATCAAGCGGGTAGAGGACAATACGGCCAACGAGGTTGAAATCGTAGTACATCTCGCTAATAACGTGAGTCCCGATAAGATGATTGGCGCATTGTATGCGTTTACGGATTGCGAGGTCTCGATCTCGCCAAACTCCACCGTCATACTGAATGACAAGCCTCAGTTTTTGGGTGTGACTGAGCTGCTCAAGATTTCTACAGAACGAACCAAGCAATTGCTTCAGTTGGAGTTGGAAATAGAGCTGGGGGAGTTGCAAGAAAAATGGCATTTTGCCTCTTTGGAAAAAATCTTCATTGAGAACCGAGTTTACCGCGATATAGAGGAATGCGAGACGTGGGAAGAGATTCTGAAGACCATCCACATTGGCCTAAAACCGCATACCGCTCATTTATTGCGGGAGGTGACCGATGAGGATGTGACGCGTTTGACAGAAATTCGGATCAAGCGGATCTCTAAATTTGATGGGTTTAAAGCGGATCGTCTCATTGAGGGACTGGTAGGCGACATCAGTCAGGTGAAGCACCACTTAGATCATTTGACTGAATATGCCGTCGAGTGGTTCAAAATGCTCAAAAAGAAATACGGGGAAGGCCGAGAGCGCAAGACACAATTGCGTTCGTTTGAATCCATATCTCGATCTGCCGTGGCTGTGGCAAATGTGAAACTCTATGCCCAAATGGAAGAGGGATTCGTGGGGCATGGATTGAAAAGGGGTGAAGGGGAATTGGTTTGTGAGTGCAGTGACATAGATGACATCATCGTGATCCGCAAAGACGGTGTCTTGCAGGTGAGCAAAGTCAGTCAAAAGGCATTCTTTGGCAAAGACATCCTTCACGTCGGTGTTTGGAAGAGGGGAGACGAGCGCACCGTTTACAATTGCATCTACCTCGATGGCGCGACGGGACGAAGCCTAGTCAAACGCTTCAACGTGCCGGCGATTACCCGGGACAGGGAGTACAACATTACGAAGGGGACACCCAAATCAAGGCTTCTTTATTTCACCGCGAACCCGAATGGTGAGGCAGAAATCGTCACCGTTTTCTTGCGAAATAGCGCGCGATTGAAGAAATTGAAATTCGATTTGGACTTTACGGAAATGTCCATTCGAGGCAGAGGAGCAGGAGGGAACCTGGTTTCCAAAAACCCCATCCGCAAAATTGAAATGACCGAAGAAGGAGTATCCACCTTGGGTGCACGAAAGGTCTGGTACGATGAAACAGTGCGCACACTCAATGCCGACGGAAGGGGTGAATTGTTGGGTGAATTCATGGCGGATGATCGCATCGTGGTCTTTCTTTCTTCGGGAGAATACTTGTTTACGAGCTTTGACCTGAGCACGCGATTTGATGATAAGATGATTCACCTTGAAAAGTGGCATCCTAAGCGTCCTGTGTCCGTGGTTTATTTCGAAGGGGAAAAGGAAGAATGGTATGTCAAGCGGTTTTATGCTGAGCTGGTGCAGAAACCTTTTTCATTCATTGGCGACCATGAAGGCTCTCGACTCGGTGTGCTTTCCACGGCTCATCACCCCATGGTTAGAATTCGATTCAATCGTCGATTTAAGGAGACAAGAGACCGCGAAGATGAGGTTTTTGATGCGTCGGGTTTTATAGCCATCAAGGGCGCACGTGCCATCGGAAATAAATTGAGCGCCATGCCGGTTACGGAAGTCCAATTGGACGCTTTGGATGAACAAAAAGAGGCGGATGCCCAAAAGAAATGGTTGTCAGAGGTGATGCCGGCATCAGCCCCAAAAGAAGATATGTTGGAAAAACCGCTCGATGCGGGAGCCCAGACTTCGGATCAAAAGGATGAACCAGCTCCCCCTTCTGCTCATTCCGGGCTAGAGAATAAAGAGAAAGGATCATCTGAAGACGAGGATGGAGGTCCGCTGCAACCTACGCTTTTCTGAAATCAAATACGGCACATGAAGAATTTAAACTCAACGGCACTGCGCTTCAAAGGAGGTCAATCAATTTTAAGGGGCTTTATTCTTTCTATTGGCATTTCGGTGATGGTGGCTTGTGGCGGTTTGCCTACAAACGATTCCACAACGGAGGCGAATACCGTTGGCCAAGGCTTGGAGGAGGATGCGCTGGTGCATCCAAAGTGGTCCACCAATGCCACCATTTATGAGGTAAATGTGAGGCAGCATACGCCGGAAGGAACGTTTCTGGCTTTGATAGAGGACTTCCCACGGCTCAAGGCTCTGGGGGTGGATATTTTGTGGTTGATGCCCATCCATCCCATTGGGGAGGTCAACCGTAAAGGCGGTGAGAACAAAGACAATTACATGGTTTCTCCTGGTTCTTCCAGTTTAGGGAGCCCGTACAGTGTCAAAGATTACTATGCCGTTCATCCCGACTTTGGGACGAAAGAAGACTTGAAAAAGCTCACATCCGCTGCGCACGAATTGGGCATGAAAGTTATTCTTGATTGGGTTGCTAACCATACGGCCTTCGATAGCGAATGGACGAGCTCTCATCTTGAGTATTTTCTACTGGATAATGCAGGGAATTTGCAACCTCCTTCGGGCACGGATTGGTGGGATGTGACTCAATTGGATTGGGCCAATGGTAAACAAACGGGTTTGTATGATGCGATGGCTGATGCCTTGGAGTTTTGGGTACGGGAATGTGATATAGATGGCTACCGGTGCGATGTTGCCGAAAAGGTCCCCACTGATTTTTGGGAAAAAGCCCGGAGACAAATGGAACGGGTCAACCCGGAAATCTTTATGCTCGCTGAAGCTGAAGTGCCAGAACATCACCTCCGTGCATTCGATATGTCCTATGGCTGGGAAATGCACCACATCATGAATCAAGTTGCCAAAGGCGAATGGTCGGTGGATTCGATCATGGCAGCCGTTCCTCGACAGCTCGAACGATTTGGCCCAGATGCGTACCGCATGATGTTCATAACGAACCATGACGAAAACAGTTGGAATGGAACGATTCAGGAACGGATGGCCCCCAACGGTGATGCCATGGCAGTGCTTTCAGGCACGTTGATGGGAATGCCGCTGGTCTACAGTGGGCAAGAAGCCGCCAATTCAAAGCGATTGCGCTTTTTTGAAAAAGACACGGTGGATTGGGGAGGGTATGACAAGACAGATTTATACCAAACGATCAATGAATTGCATCACCGTCATCCAGCGTTGTGGAATGGTGCGGTGGGCGCACAGCCAGAGTTTTATACCATCGATTCAGACGACGCAATGGCTTGGAAGCGCAAAGTTGAATCAAATGAGGTGATCACAGCTGTGAATCTCTCAAGTGAACCCATTACGATGGAGCTTGAATTGGATGCTACTTACCGAACTGAATGGGGCGGCATGGATGCGGAGATGTTCGTAGAAATTCCAGCTCATAGCGCAGGTGTTTGGTCAAAAGGCTCAGAACAATGAATCGCCCGACGGTTGCACTCATTGCGCACGATGGAAAAAAGGATGCGCTCGTCGAATTCGTCCAAGCCAATCAACCTTGGTTTGAGAAGTTTGATTTGATTGGCACGGGCACAACTGGAGGGCGCATCGCCTCCCTTGGTATTCAAATCGAATGCTTGGCAAGCGGTCCCTTAGGCGGAGATGCACAAATTGCTTCGCGCATTACAGAGAACCGAGTTCAAGCGGTGATCTTTTTTAGGGATCCGATGGGCAAACATCCGCATGAGCCGGACATCAACATGCTGCTCCGGCAATGTGACGTCCACAATGTTCCATTGGCCACGAATTATGCTACTGCAAGCCTGCTTATCGGCCGCAGCGCTCTAGTAAGCGAATGAAGTCTGGGAAAGTGCAACGGGGGCGAGGTCCTTGGCCACTGAGCAACGAAGCGTTGGTCGTCCGTCAATGGCTTATGACCCGAATCGTTGGTCTTGAATTGCGTGAACAGCAATCGGTGATTCGGCTGTTGCTCGATGAAGTAAGCGGCGTATCTCGTTCCGAACGGCTTTTGGGCAATTGGATGGCAAGTGAGTCTGAATTGGAACGACTGGCGCTTGCTTGTGACCGATTGAATCAGGGTGAACCGTTGCAGTACATTCTTGGATCGGCACATTTCATGGGCCTCGATATTGGAGTAAATGACAGCGTATTGATTCCACGTCCTGAAACCGAAGAGCTGGTGCACCGGATGCTCCAACGCGTTCCGTCTTCAAAATCCCTGCCGAGAAAGGTTTTGGACATCGGCACGGGTAGTGGAGTTATTTCACTGGCATGGAAGTCAAATAGACCACTGGACACGGTGCATGGCCTGGATATTTCGACTGAGGCGCTCAAGACGGCTCGATCGAATGCCGAACGGTTAGGACTCGTCGTTCATTGGCATGAAAAAAACATTGTATCCGGTGAGACGGTCGCGGATCAAGTCCTGAATGCGTGCGATGTAATTTTATCCAATCCCCCTTACATAGCTGAATCTGAAAAGAGCGAGATGAACAGACAGGTGACGGATTGGGAGCCGGATACGGCCCTTTTTGTTCCAGACCACGATCCGCTAATTTTCTATCGATGCATCATCGCAGGATGTGAATCGAATGGTTGGCTAACGTCGGCTGGTTGGCTCGGATTTGAATGTCACCGGGATGGAGTGCAAGAAATATGTGAGCTCTTTGACCCCGACCATTGGAAGAGCGTAGAGAAAGAACAGGATATGCAGGGAAACTGGCGAATGATCTTTGCTCAAAGGAGAGCACTCGACTCAAAAAGTTGAGGGCAACTACTTGAACTCGAGCATGAGAGCATCGGAAATGTGAAACGCTGGAATGGCGAATCCGATGCCTTCAACGCCCATTCCAAGCACCTTTTCATTGACCACTCCGATCAGTTCACCCGTGGAGGAAATCAATGCCCCTCCGCTGTTTCCTGGGCTAATGCTTACATCGGTTTGAATCAGGGTGCGATTTCCGTCTTTGCGTTTGCCTGAAATGATGCCTTTCGTAACTGAAGCTCCCAAATCGATGTCGTATGGCGTCCCCAATGCATATGCTTCTTCTCCTACATCGATAGACTGAGTTAAATTGATGTAGAATGGTTTCAACCCAACCGTATCCACTTTGAGGAGGGCCAAATCATACAAGGGGTGGTACCGAACCACTTGCGCCAGAAGTTGCTCGCCATTTTGGAAATGAACCTGATAGTCTAAATCACCATCAGCGATGACGTGGTAATTTGTGAGGATATAGCCATCATGGCTTACGATGCAACCGCTGCCGTGTCCATCTGCCGCTGCAACGGTCACCACGGATTCTAATGCAGATGAAACCTTGCCCGCTGGTTCAAGGGGTTGATCGACCGAAATCACGTCCCATTCCTTGGTCCATTCCAATTCTAAATCTTCGATGCGATTCAATTTACCTGCGAACGTCTCCGATTCAATGGCTTGAAACAGGGCTTCATTCAGCCCTTCTGCAATGAGGTCGCGGTCAAATCCGGGACTTGAGAAATTGTACAATGCCCAATTGGAATGAGAGGAAATCCGTGCGGTGTCGGTTCGGATTTGAAAAGGATTGTAAACCCACCATTCGGTTGCCAATTCATAGCGCACGATGTTCTGGACCCGATGTTCTTCGACACCAACAAGTTGTCCGCTAATCTGGATGCCTGCTTGTTGCTGAAACATTCCATCGGCACTCAGTGGTTGAAAAGACTGATTTTGAAGCGTTGCATTGAGTCCTTCATCCAAATTGGAATATTCAATTTCGATGGATTCATCGGACGTACTCATGAATTCAACTCGGTCAATCCGGTACTTGTCCATGTTTTGAAAGTAATGCCAACTGTGGTCACCTGAGGGGATGTGCATGTGGAACCCTTCGACTTTCAATGGCGGATTGATCGGGTTACCGGTGGGCATTGGATTCAATCCTTCGAAGTAGTAAGTTTTGTCAAAAACCCTTTGAGGCTGGGCGAATAGAGCAGTGGCATTGGCTGCTGCTCCTATAAACGCACCCCAAATGATGCTCGATTGAATTCCGCGTTGTTGTCCCGTAAGCCCCACAATTGATAAGCCTAAAGCGGCGCCAGCATCCACAATTTTATAAGGGTTTCTGGCAACTGGAAACAATGGATGGACTTGCGGGAAATGACCTTCTTGTTCAAGTCGGATGAGGTGCACAGGCTCTTTATTGTCCAAATCAATCCAGGTCATTCCTTGGCCCATTGGGTCGTAGTGAAATCCCTCGGTCCAATCCCATGCGTCTTTGGAGATTTTCACATCGGATCCGTTTTCGGGATGGACTGCAATTTGGGATGAGGTGGAGCGATAGAGCACCGAGCAGCCTGTCGACAGCATGGCCGCTGCCAAACAGACCATCCATGGACCATGCTGTTTCCTCATTTGCATCATTCAAAGAACGAGAATTGTAGGGATGGACTAGAGGTGCAATCCGGATGTTTTCCGAATGAATTGTGGATTAATTTCCTTAGAAATCGGGAAAATAACGGCAGACCTTTGGAGCGTCGATTTACCTTTAAGGCATGGGTTCATCCACCGACAATATGCCGACAACAAGGGAGGAGTTGGATCGTTTGCGGGCAACACTGAGCGATCACAATCGCCGGTATTATGTCGAAGCAAAACCAATGATATCCGATCGGGAGTTTGATCGGATGATGGATGTATTGATCCATGTGGAGTCTCGTCACCCAGAATGGGCGGACCCGAATTCGCCAAGTTGTCGGGTAGGCGGAGATATCACCGATCGGTTTGAAAAGGTGGAACACAGCGAGCCGATGTTGTCGCTGTCCAATTCCTATAATGCGGAGGACATTCAAGAATGGGCTGAGCGAGCGGATAAAATCTTGGAGGGCGAGGCTGTTGAATTCGTCATGGAATTAAAATACGATGGCGTGGCCATCGCTCTTCACTATGAAAACCGGGCGCTGCATCGGGCCTTGACCCGGGGAGATGGGACCACGGGCGAAGACATAACCACCAATGTTCGAACCATCCAATCCGTTCCACTCAAGCTTCCATCAGATGCTCCTGATGAGCTTGAAATTCGGGGAGAAATCTACTTCCCTTGGGATGATTTTAAGGCTTTGAATAAACTCCAGCAGCAAAATGGAAAGCCAGAATTCGCCAATCCCCGAAATACGGCCGCTGGAACACTGAAAAGTCAAGACAGTTCGGTTGTTGCTTCAAGACGATTGGATTGCAAACTGTACAGCGTGGTGAATCCACCAACGGATATTTCCAGCCACATGGATTCCATTCTTGCCGTGGGCAAATGGGGATTCCCAATTCCTTCTTCAGAGAAGCGAATGGTGGAAACGAGTGCGAACGTGGATGGAATCATGGATTTTATATCCCATTGGGATGTGCACCGTCACGACCTTCCTTTTGCGGTAGATGGAATCGTCATTAAAATCAATTCATTCGCCCATCAGCGTGAGCTTGGTATGACAGCAAAATCACCGAGGTGGGCGATCGCTTTCAAATTTGAGTCCGAACAGCAATCGACGATTTTAAAGGGGGTTACTTACCAAGTGGGACGTACTGGGGCAATTACACCCGTCGCTGAACTGGAGCCGGTTTTGATTGCTGGAACGACAGTGCGGCGCGCTTCATTGCACAACGCTGATCAGATTGAAGCGCTGGATATCCGGCTTGGAGATTCGGTTTTTGTTGAAAAGGGCGGTGAGATCATTCCTAAGGTGATTGCGGTCGATTTGGCTGCCAGAAAAGCTGCCAGTCATGCTTTTGTCTATGCCTCAGTTTGTCCTGAATGTGGAACAGCTTTGAAGCGAAAAGAAGGAGAGGCTCGCCATTATTGTCCAAATGCGTTGAGTTGCCCGCCCCAGGTTCGCGGGAGAATTGAACACTTCGTTAGCCGAAAGGCCATGAACATTGACGGCTTGGGACCGGAAATCATAGAACTTTTAGTGAGTAAAGGAGGATTAGAGACCATGGCTGACCTCTACGCGCTCCAGGACCAGGCCACTGAGGAGTGGCGGCAGGCGACGGTGATGTACAAAGAAACCACGGTGATCGAAGCCAATCGATTGCATACCCAGCGTCTTCACGCTTTGGCAATTTGGAATTACCGCAATGCACAGGGCAAACGTGTGGCTCCCGATGCCAGTCCCGTTCCACGCTCTGCGGTGGAGCACTGGATGGATTCAAGAAACGGTGATCCCTTTGGATTGGCTGGAGCACCGAATGAAGGATCTGCGTGGCAAGGCTACTTGGTCGCAGCTGGAATTTCCTTCCCGATGAAGGAAGAGATCATTAACAAGGCGATGCGATCTGAATTCTCAGATGATTTATTGCTGGGGCCAGAAGCTTTGTCTTGGGAGAGCGATGGATGGGGCGTGGACTTCACAGAGTGGCAACATTTGGAAAATTTACTTCACCGTCTGTCGTCGAGGACCCGACAGCGGTTAGGAGAATTGGAAATGAAGAAGCTATTGGAAGCCATTGAAGAATCTAAGAGCCGTCCTTTTCATCGGGTGCTTTATGCGCTCGGAATTCGACACGTTGGCAGCGAAACAGCAAATTTATTGGCTGATTATTTCGGTTCAATCGAGGCTTTGCAGCAAGCAACGGAAGAAGAGGTTTTAACCATTCACGGCGTGGGAGCTGAAATCGCACGGAGTGTCAAAGCTTACTTTAGTGACCAAAAATGCCAAACAATCGTTGCTAAATTAAAGGCTCGGAAAGTAAACTTGCGCAACGATGCAGGGCCTTCAAAAGCCTCAGGCAGTGCCTTAGCAGGAAAAACATTTGTCATTACCGGCACCCATCCGGTTGCCAGAGAAGAATTAGCCGCCATCATTCGAGAACATGGGGGAAAAGCTTCGAGTTCGGTCAGTAAGAAAACACATGCATTGGTTGCTGGAGACAAGGCAGGTTCCAAATTGAATAAAGCAGAGGCCCTGGGGATTGAAATTTGGAACTACGCTGACCTTTTGAAGGCTGTGAGAGCAGATGCCAGCGAAGAAATGGACGGAGAGGATATGAGAAAAAACCATGAGTAAAGAGAATCAAATGTCCTTTGCAGCGTTGGACTTGGAATGCGCAACAAGCGATACAGGCAATATTTGCGAGATCGGACTGGTCATTTTTGAGGGGGGGCAAGAGATCCGTAAATTTCGTTCGCTGGTGCGTCCAGTTGTTGAGTCATTTGGGGATTGGCAGCGTTGGAATTTTGACTACACCCTCAACGACACACTCAGGGCACCAAGTTTTGCGGATGTTTGGTCCACGGCCAAATCTTTGATTGGTGATTTGCCCGTTGTAGCTCACAATGCCACAGAGGTAGAATGCAAGCATCTGGGACATGCGTTTTCTTTTCATGGCTTGGACGCGTTGGATTCCCCGACTTTTTATTGCACGCTCCAACTTGCGCGGGCTCAGTGGCCCGATTTACCCAAACACGGCATAAAATATGTCGCAAAGCATTTTGGTTGGGAATTGGACCACCACAATCCTGAAAGTGATGCACGCGTTTGTGGATCGATCGTTCAAGAATCATCGATCGATCGAGGAATTACGGATTGGTCAGAATTGGCAAATTCGATGCGGTTGCATCCCCATCGAATTCCTCAATACCATACCAAATTGTCAGCTTCAACAAAACCAGGAAGAGCTCTTCAGCGTTCCGATTATCTCCATGAGTTGGTCGCGTGGGAACCAACAGCTGAAATCAAGTCCATCGAATCCGATCAACAATTCGTTTTGAGCGGGTTTGAACAAGCTAGAAAATCCCAATTGCGCAAGGCAGGATTGGATAAAGGGCTCGTGTATAAACGTTACCTAAAGGGTGCCATTAATTTTGTGGTTGCGGACGAGCGCATGGGTGCCGCCAAATATGCCAAGTGTCAGGCACAGGAGATCCCTATTCTGACGCAAGAACAATTTGAAATGGCGCTTCAAAAATTGGATTCGGTCAATTGATTCTAGCGAAGAAGTTCAAACGAACCCATCAGCTCTCCGCGCTGCTCCTCTCCACAGACTATGACATACCGAACGCAGTAATAATACGTGCCTTCGGCAACGTTTTCGTCGTTGATACGGCCGTCCCATTCGACTGGAGCCCCGGTGGATGAAAAGATGGGATCGCCCCACCTGTTGAATATGATCAATTCGTATTGTTCGATGATTGACAGCAGCGGAAAGTCAGGATTTTCTGCCAAGTACAAAGTCAATCGCTCATTTTTACCGTCTTTGTTGGGGGAAATGACGTTTGGAAATTGAGCTGAACTTGCGTCAATGGTTGCCTCTGGATCTTGCACAACAACCAGCGAATCCAAACTGCTGCACCCATTTTCTTGAAACGTCACATTCAAATAATAGGTACCTGGTAGCAGGACAAGCGGTGCTTCTGCACTCCACGGGGAGAAGGGGTTGAGGGCTCCAATTGTCCAAGTCCATTCCAAAATTGATGTGTAACCAAGCGGAGTGATTTCGACGCCTTCGACCATCGCCGTTGGCTCCGAACAGGTGAGCGTATCAGCCATTCCGGCATAAACATCAGGTAAGGTGAAGTCAGAACTGATGTCAATGGAGTTGACCGTCTCGCAACCGCTTTCTGGATGCACGGTCATGATTTCCCAAATCCCACTGGTTTCCGTCCACAATGCCAACGGCTCGTTTATCCAGAAGAACGACGCGTTGGGGGGAACGGACCATTGCAGGATCGCATCGGCAGCACTTTCAATGGACAACGCAATGGAATCGTTGAGGCAATTGAGCTGAGAAGAGGAGGCGATTATTTCGCTTTCATATGTTCGGAAATCTCCATTTATTTCCACCTCGATGCTATCTCTGCACACGTTGTCATCCGAAACAACCACCAACACGTAATTTCCGGGCGCATCAATCGTAGCGTTGGGACCGAGGGTTGTGGTGATGTTCCCGCCGTCCTCGGCGATCCAATCGTAGCTAACACCATTGGAATAATTGCTGCCACCGATGAGGTCAATAACGGGGTTCAAACAATTCAACGTGAGATTGGGGCTTGCTTCAGCTGTGGCTTCCAATTCGGCTACTTCAACGTAGATGCTGTCTTGAATGGAATTTTCACAAAATCCGTCATAGGTCACAACATACATGATGGAACTGTCCGGAGTGCACGTTACCGAAGAGCCCGTTGAATCTGTTAAAAAAGTGCTGGGTTCCCAGATGTAATCCGTTCCAGGTGCGCCAACAACATTCAGTTGTACCGTTCCTCCGGGACAAACCATGGTCTCTGGTCCGGTTGCTAAAATGGTCGGAGAAAGGCAAACACTTTGAATGTTGTACGATCCTCCGGTGCTTCCTGTGAAGCCCCAATACACCAGTTCCTGTCCGGAAAAAACAGCATCGATGAGGTCGACTTGATTGAATAGCCTCAATTCGCAATCGAAATACACCGCGACAATTTGAGCTGCAGGGTCCCAGGTAATGCGCACCGGGTGATCTTCACCGTCCTCGATGTTGGCACCATTGATGTTGGCTGTGACTGGCCCGCCCAGCCCACTCGGTGGAGCATGGTCCACACTGCCATCTGATATAAACCCAATGTGATCTTGGACGAGGTCACCGTATTGTCCATTTTGCCAGGTATCGAATTCAATGCCAAAGCTCGGATTGAACCCATTGAACCCCAATCCTCCTCCAGTTTGCCCCAAAGCGGCTGTGCCTACGTCCTGCAAGACAAATACCATTCCATCGGCTCCGCTGGCATCAAGCGTTCCAAAATTCATCGTTAAATTAAGATCGAACGGCTGACTTAAATCGAGCAGTTCTGTGTACCAGACCGCTCCATTTTGATTCCCCTGTGACGTTGTAAGTTGGTAGCAGTCGGTACCTGCTTCTTGGGCAGTACCGTTCAAAAAATAGGATTGTCCAAAAACAGGAGACACGCTAGCGATGGTCCATGTCACAAACAAGGCTTTAATTCGCAAACGATTGGCTTTTAATTTTAGCATGAGTTTGGCTAGAATTGAATGCCTATCTTTAGGTTCACTCGTCTGTTAGTCAGATAATTAGGTATGGCGTAGAGACGGCCGTTGACATCTTCAATCCAGGTGTGATTGATGGTGTTTCGTATACCCAGAATGTTGAAGATTTCCAATGATATAAAGCCAGTCGATCCGCCGGGCACAGCATTCCTTCGGTCAAATAATTCACGAGAAAATCCGATGTCTACGCGTCGGTAGGTTGGCGTTCTTAATACGTCTTTGTAGCGATCAAAAGAAGGTGGGCCGAACGGCAGTCCGGTTCCAAAGTACAGACTAACAAGCACTTTGAAAGCCTCATTGCCTGGCATTTCATCTTGAAACAGCAAACTCATATTGAAACGTTGATCGGTTTGTCTGGGAATGAAACCTGGTTCAATTTGTATGCTATCGGTGATCTGATTGTTCAGCGTAAAGCCCGCAATGATGGGTTGGCCATCGCTGTTATAGTACTGCCAATACGCATCATCATTGAGGTCTTCCTCTGATTTCAGCAGGGACATGCGAAACCAGCTTTGAATTCCATCAATGAATTCGCCGTTGAGCATGAAATCGGCACCTGTTGCATATCCCGAACTGTTATTCCGGGCGTAATAGCGCTGACGCACGTTTTCAATTTCATACGGAATGAGGAAGTCCATGTCCTTGTAATAAAGTTCCCCCACCATTTTAAATGGACGGCCATACATCTCAAAAATCCGGTCCATGCCCAGTACGGCATGTGTGGCTCTTTGTGCGCCTATGTCTGGATTGAGCGTACCGTCAAATCCTCGCATTTCCCTGTAAAATGCGGGTTGCCAGTACACGCCTCCCGATAGGCTGAAGACCGTTGAAGGCTGGTCGACGGCTTTGAAAGGCTGATATGAGAGGTGTCCGCGAGGTCCTCCAACGAGTCCGGGATCTCGGGTTTGCTGGTCATTTTTCCACCAATGGCCTCGAATTCCGCCATTGAACTTCCATTGGCCTTGTGTAGCATCCTTCCAGCGCCAGGTGTTTTGGACAAAGGCTTGGACGCGTTGCGTTTCTATCTGATTGTCCGCTCGAATCACGTCATCCAGTTGGATGACCTGGTCAGGGCCATCGCCAATGTAGCCGATGCTGTCGCGGGGGTGGGGGGTAATGAATCCAGCTGAGTCGACGAGAGACCATTCAGAGAGGTAATCTTCAATGTCTTCTGCTTGCCATTTCACCCCCCATTCTAAAAACCCACGATCTTGTCCCCAAGCACTGGATCCTTTGATAGCGCTGCTGTAAACCGTGGCATACAGCCGGTTGCGGGCGTGGTTCAAAAACGCGCCGACCCCACGGTTGGCTGTGGCTTCGCCCAGGGCATCAGACCCCAAATCCCGCTCCAATTCATCAAGCCAGTACGCTCCGAGGATGTCAAAGGTCTCAGATTCTGCAGTTTGAAACGCAGATGATATCCAGCGTATTCGATGATTTTCAGTGATGTAATTGGCACCAAACGCTCCGAAACCGGTTTGGTATGACGTCTTTTCTTGGCCATCAAAATAAACGGTGAGACGCAGCGCCTCGTTGATGTTTCCCACATCTGATTCGCGTTTGATGGGGTTGAATTGGTACTGATTTTGTCCAAAGATGCCCAGCGCTTCAAATTCCCAAGGACCGTATCCGTCGGGATCCCACGTGATAAAACTTTGCACGTCGACATAGCGAGGTTGGTATTCTCCTCCTTCATCTAAAGAGCCCAAGACGTAAGAGTTATCTCTGTACCGCAATCCGGTATTGATGGTGAATTCTTTGTGACCATCGGGACCCGCTGCACTCGCCCAATCCTGTTGGATTTGTGCACCGAGCAAGCTCGCTGTTAGTCGGGTTTTTCGTTCGTTGGGTTTGCGGTAGCGGATATCAAGCACAGAGCTGAGCTTGTCGCCATATTTTGCTTCAAATCCACCGGCGGAAAAGTTGATGGATTCCACCATGTCAGGATTGGGAAAGGACAATCCTTCCTGTTGGCCTGCACGCACAAGAAACGGCCGGTAAACCTCAATGTCGTTGACATACACCAAGTTTTCATCGAAGCTTCCACCTCGAACGTTGTAGCCACTTGAAAGTTCACTATTGAAATTTACTGGAGCTTGAATCAAGAGATCCTCAATGGTTCCGCGGGGAGAAGGAATGCGCGTAGCTACTTTGGGGTCGATGCGTTGCACCGGGGCTGAGCGGTCTCCGTCGGCAATGACCTCAGATGCATTCAGGGAAACTCCAGCGCGAAGTCGGACGTTTTTTACGAGTGCATCACCTGCTTCAAGGATGAAAACTTCGTCTCTCGCTTCAAATCCAACAAATCCGAATCGCACATTCCACACACCAGATCTCAAGGTCAAAAAATACTCGCCTCGGTTATTTGTGACAACGGCAGCTGATTGTTGATCCATTGGAATGACGGTTGCGCCGGGGAGGGGCATGCCATTGTCATTGGTTACGATGCCTTGAATCGTTCCTTTTTCTTGAGCGTGCAATGTGCCCGTCGCTAAGAAAGCGAACAGTCCAAGGAATGTCCAAAAGAATCGGAAGGAGAAAATACTCATCGCTTAAGGGACCCGTTCCGAATGGCATCAATGAATTTAGCCCAAGCAACGGGGCTGAAAACATTCATTGGAGGCAGTTGTCCTTGGTAGTAATTCTGTTGTGCTTGCTGTTGCATTGTGTAATTGTAGACTTCCGTCCCGTCCCGTCCAACTTCCATGAGGCGGTCATACAGTGCAGCAGCGTCAAGTCGTTCTTGTCCAATGGCATAAGCATCCGGAGACAGCTGCAATTGAAGGAATTCTTCTTTGAAACGTTCCTTGGTAGGCCATGGATAAATGAAGGCTTGTTCCAGTGCAACCGTATCTCGGCCTAACGGTTGGACCACATTCATGCGTGGAAGCTCCAAATCAGTGGGTACCGAAAATGCTTGCGTCAGATAACCAATGGATGAAACGGTTAGGGTGTCACCAGCCAATGCTGGAATGCTGAAAAATCCATTCACATCGGTCATGGTTCCCCTCAAATCCCGGGCTCGAAAAACGGTAGCAAATGCGAGGGGAGCGAGGGAGTCTCCTGTGACCACCATTCCGCTGATTTGAACCACTTCCACTGCTTGTCCGACAGCAAGTGTGTCTTGTCCATAAGCTGAGGGGATGCTAGAAAGTAAGAGGCCTATCAAAAGGAAACGTCGCATGAGGTCAAGGTAAGGCGAAGAGGTAAAAGGCCCAAGTTAAGAGGCCTGTGCGGTTTTGAATTCAGACGTAAAGTGAAAGGTCAAGTCGGGATAGTTGCTAATTTCCATGTCCAAAAGGAACTTAGAAGGAGCCAAGAAAACATCATTTCCATCCTTGTCTTTTACCATTTCGGTGCCCTTGATGCGTTTGAATTCTTCGAGCTTCTTTTCGTCTTCACTAACGATCCAACACGCTTTATAGTATTTCTTCGCTTGAAATTCACATTTCGCACCGTATTCATGCTCTAGACGGTATTGAATCACCTCGAACTGCAGCTCACCGACCGTTCCTACAATTTTGCGGTTTCCCAATTCTCGAACGAACAACTGAGCGACCCCTTCATCGGTCAATTGCTGAATGCCTTTTTCGAGTTGCTTGCTTTTCATTGGGTCTTTGTTGACCAGCTCTTTGAAAATTTCTGGAGAGAAACTCGGTATTCCACGAAATTGCATGTCTTCTCCTTCTGTCATTGTATCTCCAATTTTGAAGGTGCCGGTATCATACAATCCCACTACATCACCGGGCCAAGCTTCATCAACGAGGTTTTTGTCCTGCGCTAGAAACGTCGCTGGATTGGCAAACTTCAGTTTCTTTTGAAGGCGGGTATGAGTGAAGAAGGTATTTCGTTTGAACTGGCCGCTGCACACGCGCATGAACGCGATGCGATCCCGGTGACGCGGATCGATGTTGGCGTGTATTTTGAAAATGAATCCGGTAAACTTGGGCTCGGTGGGTACCACTTCACGCACATCGGTCGAACGAGGCCGGGGGTCTGGAGCGATTTCAATGAAGGTGTCGAGCATCTCTTGAATCCCGAAGTTGTTCACTGCACTGCCAAAGAAGACTGGAGCTAGCTCCCCTTCGAGGTAAGGCGAAGCGTCCCACTCTTCATAGACTCCTTCAATCAATTCAACATCCTTGCGGAGCTGTTCAGCATGTTCTGTTGTCACCAAATCATCGAGCAAAGGATCTGCGATGTCCTCTATGGACAACACTTCTTTGGCGATTTTGGTCTTGTCGGGGTTGAAGAGCCGAAGTTCTTTTTGATACAAACTGTACACCCCTTTGAACGATTGTCCTCCACTGATTGGCCAACTGAGCGGTCGAACTTGGATTTGGAGCTTTTCTTCTAATTCATCCAACAAATCGAACGGATCTTGACCCTCTAAATCCATCTTGTTGATGAAAACAATGACGGGGGTGTTCCGCATGCGACAGACTTCCATGAGTCGCTCTGTTTGGGCTTCTACACCTTTCACACAATCCACGACCAAAATAACACTGTCGACCGCAGTTAACGTGCGGTAAGTGTCTTCCGCAAAGTCACGGTGACCCGGCGTATCAAGCAGGTTGATGAGACGATCCTTGTAATGAAAAGCCATGACCGAAGTAGCGACAGATATCCCTCTTTGTCGTTCGATTTCCATGAAATCAGAAGCTGCAGTCTTGGTGATTTTATTGTTTTTCACCGCACCAGCGGTTTGGATGGCTCCGCCAAATAACAAGAATTTCTCGGTGAGTGTCGTCTTGCCCGCGTCGGGGTGGCTGATGATGGCGAAGGTTCGACGCCGTTTGATTTCTTCTTGTATCGTACCCATTAGAGCGCGAATTTACGATGGAGATGAGCGAAGGTTGTCTAACAAACGACTCCACTTTTTTAAAGCGGCGGATTTTTGAAATTGTTCCACATGGGATGGCTCCGCAATGGGCCAATTTTCATGGTCATTCAGTTCTCTTGCCAAAGCAACTGAATCGTTCACCGAAAAAAGAACGCCGGCCTCACCGTTCCTCAGCAATTCGGGGGTCCCACCGGCTCGAGTTCCTATGACGGGAAGGCCACGAGCCATTGCTTCGATGGTCACCATTCCAATGGTTTCGGACACGCTGCACATGGCGTAAGCATCGCATGCGTCATATGCGGTCCGTAAATCTCGAGCGGGAGAATGCCAATGAACCCGATCGGCTATGCCCAAATTGTCGGCGTGAAGCTGCAACGCTCTGCGTTCGTCGCCCTTTTCGTTCGGAGTGTTTTCGCCGATCAGCAAGGCATTCCAATTTTGTCCTTCTGGCTGAGCCAGAGCGTCCAGTAAGGTGCGCTGCCCCTTCAAAGGATCGAGGCGACCAAAGAGTCCAACGACATGAGCATCTGGGGGTAAGTTCCACTGACGGCGAAGGCTTTCTTTGCTCTGCTGCTGCGGTTCGAACCACGCTGTCTCGAGGGCAAGCGGGATCACAATAATGCGGTTGGCCTGAATGAACGTATTTTGAATCGCTTGTTTTCGCAGTTGCTCGAGTGGAGCAACCCACGCGTCAATTTGGCCAAAACGCCACGCATGCCAAGGCTTTTTTTTAGGAAAGGGGATCTGCATTCCTTGATGAAATAAAAGCCGTGTTTTGATCTTTCGGACGGCTCCGCTGCACATGCTCAGGTCCCGAGGATCTCGAATCCACAGCACATCCGTCTGGCTTCGATTGAGATGTTGCCGAAGGGCAAAAGAGGCACGCCAAGGGTAATGGCGGGGCTGTCGCGGGATGAAACGAAGGGCTTGATCAAGCTTTGCAGCTTCTCTGGCGAGGGCGGTTCCAGCGACGCAGTTGACTTCAACCTCATGACCTGCTTCCTGCATCCATCGCGCATAGCGGAGGAGATTTTGCTCCAAACCTCCCCATCCTGAGGAACTTGATAAGAAGCAAATTTTCATCGGCGATCCGGACGAACCGTAATTTCACTGAAGATGCCCCGCCCTTTTGATTCAATGGCGGTTGCGATGGCTTCGGCGATAAATGCAGCGTCCATTCCTGCTTCAAACTGCGGGCGGTAAGATTCTCTGAGGGAGTCGTCGTTGGTTTGGTTGATGAAGCCTGTGTTCACCGCACCCGGATTGATGGTGGTTACCGCGAGTTCCTCTCTGAATTCGAGGCGAAGAGCCTCACTCAAGGCCAAAACGGCATGTTTGGTCGCGCAGTATACACCGCTATTTGGAAAAACATTGCGTGCAGCGATGGAGCCAATTTGAATGACGTGACCGCGATTTTCAATGAGCGAAGGAAGCGCGCTGTGCAGCGTGTTCAACACGCCTTGAATGTTGACGTCTACCATCGTTTTCCAATCGGCCAATCGGGCATCCTTCAATGGAGAAAAGATTCCCAAACCCGCGTTTGGAATGCACACGTCAATCCCTCCCCACGATTGGATCATGGCTTCGCATGCCCGATCGAGGTCGACGGTTTTTGTGACATCTGCAGCCAACCATTGGATTTGTGCTTGTTCAAATTCACCTGCGATTTCCGCAAGGGCTTCTTCTTGCCGTGCAAGGAGAAACAGTTTGTGGCCCTTTTGTGCAAGCAATCGGGCGGTTGCGGCACCGATGCCGCTGGATGCACCGGTTAAGAGGATTCGGAGTGGTTTCACGCGACTAAATTACATCACCTGGCGAGATGGACTATGGAACGTCATTGGGTTTTGCTTGTGCAAATCCAATGACCCTATCGAATCCCTGGAAATCCCAATAATATGCGATGCACATGTAAGGCGTATCCGATCGGGCATGCGACCCTTCGATGGCTGCAACATTGGTGGGCTGTGATTGGATGGTAACGAGATCATTCTTCCCACGATCCAAAGAGGGCCTTACGCGGTATTCGTAGTTGTAATAACCTTGTTTCAAGAATAGATTGGCCTCATATCGCTGTGCATCTGCGTTCCAACGCATCCTGTGTGATTCCGGATACGTCCACTGGGACAACTCACCGTAAATGTAGATGTCCTCCCTCGAACGTTCTTCGAACGCTTTGAGCGAAAAATGAGCCCACACGTAATCGCTTCCCGTCGCATCATCTTGCAATTCATTGGAGATGACATAATGGCCATCTATGTCCGGTCGCGCCTTCAAAAAATCATAGGTGCGCGTTTCATCAGGCTCGAGGTAGGCGTGCCAGCGCTCGCCTTCGTCTTGGATGCGCTCAATGCCCAAGCTCGCGAAACGCAAACTCTTTAGGTCGGTGAAGCGCCAAGAATTACCTCCAGCAAATGACTGTTCACCTGTTGGGTTGTAGGTCACTTCGTCCCCACGAACAAATTGTGGTTCAAGCCCCATGATAGCGGTTTCCCATCGACCGTTTTGGAGAAGCACGACTTGCAGTGCATCGTAGGCATCCTGAATGGCATACCGATCACGGCTGTGCAACAACGAGAGGTCAACTTCTTGATGGGTTCGTTGATCGCGAATGCGAGAAGACTCATGAACATCCATTTCTACCTCTACCAATGATTCATACAAGACAAACCGCATCTGAGCTAAGGCTTTTTGGGGCTCAGCAGGATCGTAGACCTCGACCATGTAATTGCCACTTTTTGAGAACGACATCAAGTCGTTTGGGAACGACAAGGAAAAATGGGTGTAAGGCACTTTGGTGTTGAAAGAAGCTTCCACCCGATCGAATGTCAAGCTGGAAAACCCATTGATGTAATCGTGCGACGATAAATCTGGCGAATCGTACCAGTCAAAGGTGCAGTGTTTCCATCGAATTTGAAGAGGACGGTAGGAAGCTGAAAAATCGTCAAAGCTCAAAGTTAACTGCCCATTATTCAATGGCACAAAGGGATGAGCGTTGGGAATGCCTTTTGGGTGCAGTTTACAACTGTGTAGGCTCGAGGCCGTGAATGCTTGAGGATAGGGGAAGTCGACGCCCAGAACCTGAGCCGGTGAATCCATCGAAGAGATGATGCAAACGAAGGCCGCTAGACCGCGAGTTATGGACCTGGAAAAGAGATTTCGTGATTTCACCTTGTGCATGTTCCGTTAGATTGAAGAATTTTATCATGAAAGGGGTGCACGCAATGCGACCGAGACCTAACTTTGCGCCCCGAAAAGTAAACCTTCGCGAGCTGATGTCCCGCACGATACGGATTAAAAAAGGAGCCGATATACGACTGAAAGGTCGTCCTTCCCCCCAAGTGGAAGCTGCTTCAGCAACGGCAACATATGCCGTGCAACCTCCCAATTACCAGGGAATTGTTCCTAAACTAGAAGTCAAAGAAGGTGCAGCCGTGCAGGCGGGCTCCATTCTTTTTCACAGCAAAGAACACCCTTCGGTAAAATTTCTGAGCCCGGTAAGTGGAACGGTAAAACGTATCCAACGCGGCGAAAAAAGACGGATTCTTTCTGTCGTAATGGATGCCGATGGCAAAGGGGAGTCTAGATCTTTCGAGAAGATTGATCCCGCGACTTGTGATGCTCAGCGCATGAAAGAAGCCATGGCGGAGCGAGGATTCTTTCCTTTCGTAGAACAGCGCCCGTTTGCAACGGTCGCCAACCCGGAGGACATGCCACGTAGCATTCATGTGAGTGGATTTGACAGTTCACCTCTTGCCCCGGAAATGGACGTTGTATTGGCCGGACGTGAAGCCGCATTCCAATCAGGAGTGAAAGCGCTGCAATGCCTTGTTGGTGGTGACGCCATTCATTTGGGCTCCCGGAAGGGTCAAAAATTCTTTGATGGAATGGAAGGGGTGAACCTCACCGTTTTTGATGGTCCACACCCGGTTGGCAATGTCGGTGTCCAGATTCACCACACAGCTCCCATCAACAAAGGCGAGACAGTTTGGACACTGCATGCAGAGGATGTTGCCAACTTGGGCGAGACACTCACAAGCGGAGTTTACTGTGCGAAACGAACCGTTGCGGTAGCAGGGTCTGAACATGCATCACCCAAGCACATGACGACAACGTTGGGTTGCGAGGTGAAGACTTTGACGGGCGGGTCCATTGATGAAGAGTCGGTTCGAATTGTTTCGGGGAATCCATTGACGGGATCACGAACGGAAGCGAGCGGTCACCTTGGGGGTCTTCATCGCCAAGTTTGCCTGTTGCCGGAAGGCAATAAATCAAAGTTTCTTTTGGCCGATGGTTGGTTGGGCTTTGGCTTCGACAAATTCAGTCTGTCCCGAAGTTACCCTACTTGGTTACTGCCAAAAAGTAAGGAGTTTACCATGGACACTTGCAACAATGGTGAAGAGAGGGCTTTCGTAGTTACGGGTCAATATGAGCCGGTGTTTCCATTTGAAATCTACCCGGTGCAGTTGCTCAAAAGCATTTTAGCCAATGACATTGATGCCATGGAAAAACTGGGCATCTACGAAGTTGCTCCAGAGGATTTTGCCCTGTGCGAGTATGCGTGTACCTCAAAAATTGCCGTTCAATCCATCGTTCGCGAAGGCCTCGACCGCTTAATGAAAGAATTGGGATAAGATGAAAGCTGCACACAAGTTACTGGACGCTGTGCGTCCTCATTTCGAAGAAGGAGGGAAGTTGAGCAAGTTTTGGGTTGTCTATGATTCGCTTGAAACGTTTGCTTTTACACCAGGACATAGCACCAAAAATGGAGTGCACATCCGGGATGGTGTCGATTTGAAGCGAACCATGTTCATGGTGATTCTGGCTTTGGTTCCCGCTTTATTATTCGGAACATGGAACCAAGGTCATCAGTATTTATTGTCCATCGGACAGATTTCGGTTGCTGACCCGCTGATGATGGCATTTATGGACAAAATGTTCATTGGTGCAGTCAAAGTATTGCCGCTTGTGGTGGTGAGTTACGGTGTGGGGTTGGGCATTGAATTCCTCTTCGCAGGGATGCGAGGACACAGCATCAACGAAGGGTACTTGGTTTCGGGGATGTTGATTCCATTGATCATGCCGGTGGATGTGCCGCTTTGGATGGTCGCTTTAGCTGTGGCTTTTGCGGTGATTATTGCCAAAGAGGTGTTCGGTGGAACAGGGATGAACATCCTAAATGTCGCTCTTACAGCGCGCGCATTTCTCTTTTTTGCTTACCCAAAGCAACTGTCCGGTGAAATCTGGATTCATCAAGTCAAAGCCTCTGCCGATGCAGGCTTACTGGCAGACGGCTACACTGGAGCAACGGCATTGGGCCATTTGGCATCGACGGTTGGAAAGGCTCCGACGGATGCAGCAGCGACCGGGGTTATGGATATGTTCGGAACAGAGGGCATGTTCAGTTTGACCAATTCATTCTTGGGCTTGATTCCCGGATCAATAGGTGAGACGAGCGCCTTGGCAATTCTAATCGGAGCGGTCATGTTGATTTGGACCGGCATTGGAAGCTGGAAGATCATGTCGTCTTTCTTAGTCGGTGGTTTGGTTATGGGCCTGCTGTTCAACCTGATGGGGCTGAATGCGTACATGACGCTTCCTGCGATTCATCAGGTGGTCATGGGCGGATTTATGTTCGGTATGGTTTTCATGGCCACTGATCCGGTTAGCGCATCGCAAACGGAAAGAGGAAAATGGATCTATGGTTTCTTTGGAGGCTTTCTGAGCATCATGATTCGGGTGTTCAATCCAGCCTATCCGGAAGGCGTTATGATGGCCATTTTATTTATGAACGTGATGGCACCATTGATTGACCATTATGTTATTCAAGCGAACGTAGGTAAGCGTGAGAAACGCATGCTATCAACACAAGAAGCAACGGCTTAACAGAATTACCATGGCAATAGATAAGAACAGCACCGGTTACACATTCCTGTTTTCCATCGCAATGGTGGTCGTAGTGGGAACCGCATTGGCTTTTACGGCCTTGTCGCTCAAGGATCGCCAAGATGCGAATGCAGCGGACAAAAAAATGATTGATATTCTCGGAGCCATTGGAGTGAAGGCAGATCGCTCCAATGCGAGCGAGATATTTGCAGAATACGTGGTTGAGCGCATTGCCATTGATTTGGAAGGTCAGCAAGTTTCATCCACCAAAGAGCCGGTCAATCCCAAAGACAAAACAGACCCGTTTAGCATAGATGTCAAAAAAGACTACCGCTCTTCCGTGAAGTCTGCAGCGAAATCTGCCGATGGTGATGATGCTGCTTTGATGGCCGCATTGGCAGATGAAGGTCTCACATTTCCGCTCTTTCAATGCGTGACTGACGCGGATCAGAATTTGTATGTCATTCCGGTTGTAGGATCTGGATTATGGGGGCCGATATGGGGGTATGTCGCATTGGAGGATGATATGAAGACCATCTTCGGAGCCAAGTTTGACCATAAGACCGAGACTCCGGGTCTTGGAGCAGAGATTAGGGAGTCATTTTTCACTGAAAAATTTAAAGGCAAACAACTTGACGTCGAAGGAGCGACACTTTTTAGTGTTTTGAAAGGTGGAGCTCCCACAGACGAATACAGTGTGGATGGAATCACGGGAGGAACCATTACTTCGAAAGGGGTAGATGAAATGATGAACCGCACTTTGAAGGTGTACCTCCGCTATTTTCAATCTGAAACCCGAGCGCAACGATGAGTACAGAAACGGTAGCATCAACGACGAAAAAGGAGTCGTTGTTTTCAAAGAAAAACCGGAGATTACTGGTTGACCCTTTGGATGATTCCAATCCCATAACCGTTCAGGTCTTGGGCATATGCTCAGCCTTGGCCATTACAGTTCAGTTGCAACAAGCCGTCATAATGAGTTTGTCCGTCCTGTTCGTAATGATCGGTGGAAACGTCATCGTTTCCCTCCTGCGTAACATGATTCCTGACCGGATTCGCATCATTGTTCAGTTGGTTGTTGTCGCATCTTTGGTCATTATCGTCGACCAGGTGTTGAAAGCTTTTCAACCGGACATTTCTGAGAAGCTCTCAGTTTTTGTTGGTCTGATCATAACGAATTGCATCATTATGGGACGTTTGGAAGCATTCGCATTGGCGAATAAACCGGGCCCATCGTTTTTGGATGCCATTGGAAATGCCATGGGGTATGCTTGGATTCTTTTGGCAGTATCGGTCGTTCGTGAAGTTTTTGGCAGCGGAGCCATATCCCTCCCCGGCATGGGACAAATCAAGTTTTTGCCCTCGAGCTGGTTCATGAGTGAAGGTGGTTTTTACGAGAACAATAACTTGATGATTCTGCCCCCAATGGCATTGATCACCGTGGGCATCATCATTTGGATTCAACGCAGCCGTAACCAGGCCTTAATTGAAGAGAACTAATGGAATACCTCAGTATTTTTGTCAAAGGCATTTTCGTTGAGAACATGATTTTCGCCTATTTCTTGGGCATGTGTTCTTACCTCGCGGTGTCGAAAACAGTCAAGACTGCCAATGGCCTTGGGCTGGCGGTGATATTTGTTTTGGGAATAACCGTACCCATCAATTATTTGCTAGAAAATTATGTCTTAAAGGAGGGGGCTTTGCAGTGGATCGATCCAGAATATGCNNTCCGTGGATTTGAGCTTCCTGAGCTTTATTATGTTCATCGCAGTCATTGCTTCCATGGTGCAACTGGTGGAGATGATTGTAGAAAAATTCGCTCCAGCGCTCTATGGTGCGCTGGGCATCTTTTTGCCCCTGATCGCAGTGAATTGCTCCATCTTAGGTGGGGCGCTGTTCATGCAAGACCGGCAGTATCCAAGCATTGGTGAAGCAACGGTGTTTGGCCTAGGATCTGGGGTTGGCTGGTGGTTGGCCATTGTTGCCATCGCTGCCATTCGAGAAAAAATACGCTATTCCCATGTGCCTGCCCCCTTGAAAGGGTTGGGCATCACATTCATCATTACCGGACTCATGGGGATTGCTTTCATGAGCTTTATGGGCATTGAANNTTGAAATTTGATAGAGATGACAACCACCATTCTTTTAACCATTGTTTTTTTCCTGGCGGTCATTTTGATGCTCGTGGGGTTATTACTTTTTGCAAAAGCGAAGTTGTCACCGAGCGGCAAGCTCAAGATTGTGATCAACGGTGAGCAAACGATCGAAGTGGACGGCGGGAGCACCTTGCTAACGACGTTGGGCAACAATGGCGTCTTTCTACCTTCGGCCTGTGGAGGAGGAGGAACGTGCGTACAGTGCCGCTGCCAAGTACCTGTAGGAGGGGGGTCCATATTGCCGACCGAGGAACCTCATTTTTCTCGCAAAGAAGTGACGGATAACTGGCGCTTGGGATGTCAAGTGAAGGTCAAAGAAGACATGGAAATCCAAGTTCCTGAAGAAGTCTTTGGAATCAAAAAAATGGATTGCGAGGTGGTTTCGAACTACAACGTCGCCTCATTCATTAAGGAGTTCGTTGTGCGCCTACCAGAGGGCGAAACACTCGAGTTTGAAGCGGGAGGCTACATTCAAGTGGATGTGCCAGAAACCGTTGTGAGTTTTAAGGACATGGACATCGCTGCCCACCCGGATCACCACAAGGATCCCAACACATTCCAGAATGAGTGGGATAAGTTTGGCCTCTGGGACTTGAGTATGACAAATGATGAACCCATTGTCCGTGCGTACTCCATGGCCAACCATCCAGCTGAGGGCAACATCGTAATGTTGAACATTCGGATCGCAACACCACCCTGGGACCGGGCACGGAATGCGTGGATGCAAGTCAACCCAGGTGTTTGTTCTTCGTATGTGTTTGCTCAAAAGCCGGGTGATAAGGTGACCATTTCGGGACCTTATGGCGAGTTCTTTATCAAAGAGACTGAGGCTGAGATGGTATACATTGGCGGTGGCGCAGGCATGGCACCAATGCGATCCCATTTATTTCATCTGTTTCACACCATGAAAACGGACCGAAAGGTGACTTTTTGGTACGGTGGGCGTTCGAAGCGAGAATTGTTTTACCTCGATGACTTCAATAGCATTGCAAAAGAGTTTGAAAACTTTGACTTCCACGTTGTTTTGTCGGAGCCGTCAGAGGAGGACGATTGGAAGGTAAAGAAGGACATGAAGGACGAAGGGGACGGGTTCCTTGGATTCGTTCACAATGCTGTGATTGAGCATCAGTTGTCTCAACACGATGCCCCCGAAGACATCGAGTTTTATTTCTGCGGTCCTCCATTGATGAATCAAGCGGTTTTGAAGATGTGTGACGACTGGGGGGTACCTCCTGAGAATGTGGCCTTCGACGATTTTGGAGGGTAATTCGATGCAGGGTTTTTTACGTTTGGCTAGACTAAAACGAGTGGCTCTTGTGCTGCTCGTTTTGGTGCAAGGAGGTTTTGTTTTTCAAGGCTGCAATGAGGCGTCGGTGCCGACAAATGCGGATGCCAAGGGTGATGTCATCGTGCACCAGGGTGATGCACAGGGAACGACCTATTTGATCAAGTACCATGGTGCGTCTGCGGTTCCGCAAGCTGCGGTCGATTCGGTCCTTGAAGTAGTGGATATCGAATTTAACTTGTGGCGTCCAGAGTCCCGGATCAATATGCTTAACTCATTCTCCGATAAAGACTCCTTGTTCAAATTTGTGGATGAGCACTTCCTGTGGTCTTCGATTTGGGCTCAAAGTATGGATTTATTCGAAGCGTCACAGGGTGCATTTGACCCGACTGTGCAGCCGCTTGTTGAATTATGGGGATTCGGGTTGAGTAAGCGCGGCGAGGTCACGGCAGAAGCAGTGGATTCTGCATTGAATCACATTGGAATGACCTTCGAGAACATCGATTTGAATGAGGTGGAACGTGACCGAATCTATCAATTCACAACAGTGAGAAAGCGCAATCCTGATACCCGTCTTGATTTCAATGGGATCGCTCAAGGCATGACGGTTGACTTACTCGTAGAAATGTTGGAAGAAAACGGAGTCAAGAATTTTATGGTGGAAGTAGGGGGTGAGGTCCGTTGCGGTGGAGTTCGACTGGACGGCACCCCTTGGAGGATAGCCGTGGACCAGCCCATTGTCGCATCAGAGGGTGAATATGAGAGAGAAATGCAAACGGTCATGAATGTTTCCGATGCGGCAATTTGCACCAGTGGTAATTATCGGAAATTCTATGAAACAGACGGGATCAAGAGATCACATACCATCAGTCCTTTTTCGGGTTATCCTGTCCAGCATGGACTTTTGAGTGCGACCGTGCACGCTACCAACGCTGCAACGGCCGATGCATTGGCCACTGCATGCATGGTTTGGGGGCCTGAGGATGGGAAGAAATTTATTCTGAATTACCGGAGTTCCAATCCGTATGATCGGATTGAGGCCTATTTCATCAGCGATGATGGCAAGGGAAACTGGGTGAATTGGGTTTCGCCCGGATGGCAAGCACTTACGGCAGTCGAAATTCAGGAGTAAGGACGACTAATTCGCTTTTATTTCGCTCTTCTCCTCACCACGGCACTGCTCTTCGGGTTTGGCGCCGCAGAGGGAACAAGCGGCGCCTTCTTCATTGAGGAAAGGATTTTGGCTTGCACAGGTTCCTGCGAATTTCCCGTCCTTTTTCACAAGGATTTTGATTGCTATACCAGCAAAGCCAAGTGCCAGTAAACCGATTGACAGAGCAATAACTTTCCATTCCATACTGCAAAAATAACAGGTTCATGGAGGACTAATTGCGATTTCATGGCCTATTTCCGCGAAAAATTGCGTATTTTCTATTTGCTTAACGATGAAATTATGATGCGGAGCTTTGTTCTTGCTTTAGTGACTTTGGGTTGCTTTGGAGCGATTCTGGAAGCCAGAGGGCAGCAAGGACCGTGCAATTGCTTGCCGATTGCCGATCGCCCAACAAAGGAAGTTACGGATCAGGCCGGGCTAGGAACGGGAACAGCCACATGGAGCTGTGACACGGTTTATGTTCTAACGGAAACAGTCTTTGTGAACGAAGGAGATGCATTGACCATCGAGCCGGGTACGCTTATTCAAGGTCGAACAGGCCTCGTAGTTGACACGTTGACCTACGTCCTGCCCAATGGCAATCCTTCTCCTCGCCAGGATTATGTTTTTGGCCAAGAGGCCGGCAGTTTGGTGGTGAGCAAGGGTGCGAGCATTTTAGCGGATGGATCCTCCAATTGCCCCATTGTGTTTACGTATGAAGGCGATCCAATGGATGGGAGCACGGGGTATGATACCAGAGGAATGTGGGGAGGATTAATCCTCTGCGGTGATGGTGAATTGAACACATTCGATGGAGAGGATGAAATAGAAGGAATCGTGGATGTGACGGGACAAGATCGGCATGTTTATGGTGGAGATGGCAGCACGTTCCAGAATTCGGGCATTGTTCGATACGTCAGTCTGCGGCATGCGTCCACGTCCATGGGGATAAGTCAATTTGAAAATGGATTGGAAACCAATGCACTTACTCTTTGCGGTGTGGGGGAAGAGACAACCGTCGAATTTGTTGAAGCCATCGCAAGTGGGGATGACGGTGTTCAGGTGTTTGGAGGAAATGTCAATGTTCGTTACCTCGGTCTGGCGTTCAATCAGGAAGATGGATTGGAATACGATCAAGGTTGGCAAGGCAAAGGACAGTTTATTTTTGTCGTGACAGACGAATTGAATGGAGCAGGAGAACATGCGGGCGATTACGAAGGGGATGATTACGAGGAGTTTGATGTGGCCATGACATTCATGCCCTATTCGAATCCTTTGTTGTACAACCAAACCTACCTGGGGAGGGGTCAGGCCACAGCCATTCGAATGCACAACGGTGCGGGTTTGCGCATGCACAATAGCTTGATTGTGTCGTTTGAACTTGGGATTGATTTTGAAGATGAAGATCCCTGCGATGCTTGGGAACTGTTGCTTTTTGGGGAAACGAACATCGAGAACAATCGATTCTGGGCCATCGGAGACTCGACTCAGCTCGATGAGATGATTTTGTACAACGCGGGGTTTGTATTCAATGGCCAAGAAGAAGTAGAAGCTCATTTTGTTGAGAACAACAATTATGCAGCGAATCCGGGAGTGGATTTTGAATTCTCATCGGTGGACGGGCATGTGACGGATCCGATCAATCTAACACCTGATGCCACGTTAGAAATGACCGTGAACAGTGAATATTTACCGAGCGACGACTGGTTTTATCCTGTTGGTTACATCGGTGCATTTGCCAGTGATGGAACAAACTGGCTCACATGCTGGACGTACATGGAACAATTGGGATTGTTCGGTGAATGGATTCAAGGCGGTTCGGAGCTGGCTGGTTGCATGTACGACTTTGCTTGCAATTTTGATCCAAATGCAACGGTAGATGATGGCTCTTGTGAGGTTGAGAGTTGCTCAGGATGCACATGGCCTGCTGCAGCAAATTATGATGCGACAGCGCTTTGGGATGATGGCTCATGCCAATGGCCCGATGGTGCATCATGCCCTGAAGACATTAACGCAGATGGCCAAGTGAATACCATCGATTTGCTCATGTTTCTAAGTGCTTTCGGTGCAATTTGTCCGTGACGACCAATCACAGGGTGAATCGAATACCCAAAAAGGTATAATCTGCACGCAGCCGAAATGATCGGAGCCCGAGTTCTATGAAGAAGAGCTCACCTGCTTCATAGGCAAAAGCTGTGTGAAGGTGACGTTGACCCAGAATATGATCGGGGTTGGTCCATACCCATCCATGCACCATAGCCAAGTGCGCACGGCCAAAATGCCATTGGTTGCCAATTCCACTCGCAAATTGGATTCGGTCGTTGACGGACAAAGGATCGAAAGAAATGGCACGTAAGCTTTGATTGTAAGTGAGGTCCAAGGCGATAAGGCACCCCCAACGCATGTTCCATCTTCGTTCTGCACCCACCATGAAACTTGACACGGGATGGAGCGGATCACCTGCCGGAGGAACATCACGCACGCCGGCACGAATGGCCATGATACCGTTCCATTTGGCAATCATGGCATCAACCTCAGGAGGGGTGTTGAGCTGTCCGACTTCGTTCCTGTCCGGAAGATCAGCCATGCGCTCAAAGGATAAGCCGACGTGGATGTTATTGATTCCTAGATTTGGCAATTGCACGGCCCCATTTGAAAAGTGTGAGAGCCCAGCGGACATGGAGAAGATGTAAGAGTCGAATCTGCACAGTTCCTTTGATAGTGCCAGACGCAGTCCAGCATTGAGGTGGGTGCCCAATGCAATCGACAAAGGGTTTTCACGGATGTCATACGGTTTGGTTGCCCAGCCCAATCCAGCCCCGAGTTCGGCGTGTGAACTTGAACTGAGAGGCAATTCAACAAGCCAAAGTGCGCTGATTACATGGCCCAGTGATGTGCTTCCGCCATAAAGCCAGCCCAGTTCAACGCCTTGCCAGGCATCGCCATGACGAGACCAGTTCGATCGCCAGCCTTCTTTTCCGAGGGTTCCCTTTCTAAGCCCTAACCCACGTGCATGCCCCGTAACCAATGCATTCATTTCTTCGCGGTGAGGCAGTACATAGCCTCCTTCAGCACGACAAGACCATGTGTTAATTTGACCTTCAGCAGTCAAAGCAACAAGCAATGTCAGGACAGTGAGCGAAGGACCGAATGAAAATGCAGAAAGGCTCATGAATTGTGAATTTAGCAAGGCTTACCTTCGCAATATGCACAGCATGGAAGAGAAATTGGCCGCATTTGAAAGGTTGTTGAAAATCATGACCGAGTTGCGGGAAAAATGTCCGTGGGATCGAAAGCAAACCATGGATTCGCTGCGGCATCTGAGCATCGAGGAGACGTATGAATTATCTGAGGCAATTCTGGATGGAGACTGGAATGAAATCCGCAAAGAGACAGGAGATTTGCTCCTGCACATGGTATTCTACGCTCAAATTGCTAGCGAGAAGGCTGAGGCGCAGGGTGGCTGGGATATTGCGGACAGCCTTCATGGAATTTGTGATAAGCTCGTAGATCGGCATCCGCATATTTACGGCGATGTCAAAGCGGACGATGAAGAAACGGTCAAAGCCAATTGGGAACAATTGAAATTGAAAGAGGGCAATAAATCAGTTCTGGAAGGAGTGCCTAAAGGCCTTCCGAGCATGGTGAAAGCGTATCGCATCCAAGACAAGGTCCGTGGAGTTGGTTTTGATTGGGAAAATGCAGATCAAGTTTGGGACAAAGTAGAAGAGGAGATCGAGGAATTTAAAGCTGAAATTGAAACGGAATCAGATCGGGCGACGGATGAACTGGGAGATGTCTTTTTTGCTTTAATCAATTATGCGCGGTTTAAGGGAATCAATCCAGATGAGGCGTTAGAACGAACGAATCGGAGGTTTCAAGCTCGTTTTCAGCACATGGAGCAAGCCATACAGGAACGGATGGCGGATGGTGGTAAACCCATGTCCGATATGACGCTGGCTGAGATGGATGCCTTTTGGAATAAGGCCAAACGCGCGACGGATACAACCGTGCATGAATGAGACAGGGCAGCAGATACCTTCGAGTTTCCATTGGTGCTGTGTGCCTCTTTGTTCTGGGATGCAATTCACCTGAAGCTCCGGCTTGCTTGAAGTCTGCAGGTGAATTCGAAGTGCATGAATTTACGTTTGAGCACCCTTTGGATGTGCTGAAGACCCAAGGCCATATGCTGGTCTCGTTTGAAACGTGGGACAGCAGTGACGTGCACATTTCCGTTGAGGTTCACCGCAACCTATTATCGGATCTTCGAATGGAGTGGGATGGTGGAGAACTCAGTATTGGATTCCAGGAGCCATGTCAATGGGTGCGCGATTTGTCCAATATGATTGAAATCCATGTTCAATCTCCCGAGGTTCCCGAATTCATTTTACGTGGCCAGGGCGAATGTAATATTCAGCCAAATTTGCCGGGTGCCAATGTGTTCATTGACGCCTACGCCTATGCCGGGAAATTGCGCGTGGCATGCGATGCGGATACCTTGCAGGTGCGCCTGCACGACGGGGTGTGTCTTGCAGAGCTTTCGGGCTATGCTTCGCTTTTGGGGTGCTATTCATCTGGATATTCCCGAGTCGATGCCTCATCGGTCGAAGCCGATTTTGCCTACATCACCCAGGCAAGTATACAGCCGATGCAGTTTGGGGCTACCGAATACGCTTATGTTGCAATCGAGTCAGCAGGAGATGTATATGGAGGGTGGGTACCTCCTGAGCTGTACACACTGAATAGAACGGGTTCGGGGCAATTAAAATGGGAACACTGGTGAGTGGGATTTTGGGATAGCGGGTGTAAATTGAGCCCTTATTCGAAAGAAAATGAAGCGATTATTCTCACACGGGTTCCACTTGGCGCTGGCCTTTGGTTTATTTCTTGCATTGGATGTAAACTCCCAGCAGGAGTTGCAGGATATCCCATCCCAAGTCAACACAAATAAATTTCGTCAACTGGGGCAGGAGTTGCCGACCCCCAATGTTTACCGCGCCGCGAGTGGCGCTCCGGGACATGCCTATTGGCAGCAGCAGGTTGACTACAACATTTCAGTTGCACTGAATGATGAAACCCAACGAATCGATGGGGAAGAGCGAATTCTGTATAAGAATAACAGCCCCGATGAGTTGAGGTACCTCTGGCTGCAATTGGACCAAAACGTTCGGGCATTGGACAGTGATAGTTACAAGATCAGAGAATCTCGAATCGACAATCGGTCGAGTTTCGGAGCTGTGCAAGGACTTGAGCCCACGTTTGACGGGGGATTCAAAATAGAATATGTGGGGGATGAGACGGGAAGGCCCTTGCCTTATACCATCAACAAAACCATGATGCGCATCGACCTGCCACAACCGCTCAAGCCAGGAGGTACGTTTGTGTTTGATGTAGAATGGTGGTACAACATCAACGATCGAATGAAGGACGGCGGCCGCAGTGGATATGAGTATTTTGAGGATGAGGACAATTACCTGTACACGATTGCGCAATTTTATCCGCGATTGGTGGTCTACATGGACAATGAAGGATGGCAGAACAAGCAATTTTTGGGAAGCGGTGAGTTCACCTTAAACTTTGGTGATTATCACGTGGAAATCACCGTGCCAGAGGATCACGTTGTGGCTTCAACGGGAATCCTGAAGAATGAAAAGACGGTACTCACTCCGGAGCAACGCAAGCGCCTGCAATTGGCTCGAAAAACCTACGATCAACCTGTGATGATCGTCAACGAGGAAGAGGCCCGAGAGACGGAAAAGGATAAAAAGAAAGGAACGAAAACATGGGTTTTTGATGCTGAGAATGTCCGAGACTTTGGGTGGGCCTCCAGTCGAAAATTCATTTGGGATGCCATGGCAGTGAAAGTGGGAAAGAAATCCCCTTTGGCAATGAGCTTTTATCCGAAGGAGGGAAACCCGCTTTGGGAACAGTATTCTACCAAAGCTGTTGCACAAACCTTGAAGACGTATTCGAAATTCACAGTGGACTATACATACCCGGTGGCCATCTCTGTTCATACGAAATGGATTGGAATGGAGTATCCCATGATTTGTTTCAACGGCGGCCGCCCAGAGCCGGATGGAACGTATACCGAGCGCACTAAAATTGGGATGATTTCGGTGATCATTCATGAGGTTGGTCATAACTTCTTTCCGATGATCATCAATTCAGACGAGCGTCAGTGGACGTGGATGGATGAAGGACTCAACACATTTGTGCAGTATTTGACGGAAAAGGAATTTGATCGGAACTACCCAACACGCCGAGGGAGCGCCCGGAACATTCGCAATTACATGGGAGGGGATAAGTCGCGAATCAGTCCAATCATGACCAATTCGGAATCGATCTATCAATTCGGAAACAACGCTTACGGCAAACCTGCAACCGCCCTGAACATTCTGCGAGAGACGGTAATGGGACGAGATCTGTTTGATTATGCATTCAAAGAATATTCGAGGCGTTGGGCCTTCAGGCATCCATCACCTGCAGATTTTTTCAGGACCATGGAGGATGCATCTGGTGTGGATTTGGATTGGTTCTGGCGGGGATGGTTTTACAGCACTGATCATGTGGACATCGCGATGGAGGATGTGAAGTGGTTTCAAATTGATACCCAAGATCCCGATATCGAAACGGCATTCGATCGCGCTGAGGCTGACGGAGAGCCAGCGGACATCTCATTGATTCGGGATGCAACCTACATCGAGTCGACTTACCTCGAGAACGACGCTACTTTGCACGATTTCTACACCACGACGGATCCATTCATGGTATTGGAATTGGACAAGGTGGAGTATGCAGAGCGCCTGGAAAAGTTGGACGAATCAGAAAAAGCCTTGCTTGCAAGCGGAAAGAATTTCTACGAGATCACTTTTCGGAATGAAGGTGGGCTGGTGATGCCGCTGATTTTGCAATTCGAGTACGAAGACGGTGAGAAAGAGATTCATCGGATTCCGGCGGAAATATGGCGCATGAGTGAGCCAACGGTGACCAAGGTGTTTGTAACGAATCGCCCCGCATTGCAAATTGTGCTTGACCCGATGTTGGAAACGGCAGATGTGGACCTGTCAGACAACTACTGGCCAGCCCGGCCCCAGCCTACGAGATTTGAATTATTCAAGTCCGATCGAGGGCGCCGCGGTGGGAGTGGTGGTGAGAATCCGATGCAACGTGCTCAGCGCGATGCGGAGATGAAGGAGCCTGTGGAGGAGTGATTTAACCGGCCAAGGCATCCCAGAGGAGCAAGGCAATGGCCAGAATTCCCAGGATAAGCCCAAGGTAATTTTTACGAATGAGCGTCTCTTTGAGCAGCCATAGGCTCAGGGCGCTGCTCATCAAAATGACGCCCAGATTATTGACGGGCATAATTGCGCTGCGGTCTACCCCCGTCTTGTCATAGGTCTCGAGAAGAAAATACAGTGAGCCAAAATTGATGACGCCGAGTCCTATGCCACCGAACCATGTCTGCTTGGCTGGAAGTGACCAGTGATTGGATTGATATGCCCGCAGAGTCCACCAGGACGCCCCGGAAAAAAATGCCGTGACCAAAGGTAGTGAGGCGAATAAATACCGGTGCTCCACTTGTCGCATGTGCTCAGGGCCTGAAAATCCTGCGAACATGAGATCGATCAGTCCACTGCCAAAGAAAATGATCAACGGAATGGTCCATTTTGTGACCTTGCCTTTTTCACCTCCTTTCCAAGAAGCTAAAATAATCGCCGGTATTGCCAGCGCAATGGCGAGTCCTTTTTGCCAGTTGAGCGAATCGTTTGGATCAAACAAAAGGAACAAGGCAACGGGCAAAACCATGCTCAATTTGGCGGCGATTGAGGTGACCGTCACTCCGTTTTCTTGGGTCGAACGTGCAATGAGTTGAAACAGATAAATGAAGAGCAACCCCATACAGAGTGCCACCTGTGCCCAGGGTTCGTGCATGACCGATTCGAACACAGTCATTCCTCCAGCCAAGGTCCAGCCCAATCCAGCGGCGACACCGTAGTTAATGACGATGGCAACAAATGTGTCGACATTCCATCTCGCAAAGAGCTGAAATAAAAGGAAGATGCCTGCTGACAGGCCGATGCTGGTTAACAAATACACCACATTGGCGAAGGTAAAACAAAGCCTATTGTTTAGAAACTCTAGGATGAATGAACCAATTCCATTGATCGCTTCCGGACATTCCTTCCGTATTGCTTTCATACGCAGGTGCCAGCAAGGTTTGAGGAAGTTCAGGAGCTTTCAAGCCTGAATGAAATTGCTTTGCGCTGGTCCATGTTTTGATCTCATTCCATCGATCAGCGTCGAGGAATGCGCTCAGAACGGCAGCGCCGCCTTCAATGAGCACGCTCATCACGCCAAACTCACCATATAATTTGGTCAATAAATTATCGATGCCTTGATGGATGTCCCATGTGCATCCAAAATCACCATGGGCAGCATGCCCTGACCCCACCACATGAATGAGGTTCTGAGCATTTTTGAACAGAGGATGCGATGCGGGCAGTTCACCGGATGGATCCAGTAGGATTATCCGAGGAGATGGAGCATCTATTTCCCTGACATCGAGTCGGGGATTGTCGACCAATGCTGTATTCGACCCAATTGCAATGGCTTGTTCCTTTGATCGCCAGTCGTGTGTAATAGCTCGTGCCTCAGGTCCCGTGAGTGCAAAGCTTCCAGCACCTGGTGTGCGTTCCTCTGAGGAACGAGGGTCCAAGTATCCGTTTTGGCATTGAGCCCATTTAAGCACTACCCAAGGTCTTTGGTGGAGCGCATTCCAAAAAAATCGCCTGTTTTGCCATTGGACCTCATTTTGTAAACAGCCAGTTTCGACTGAAATTCCAGCTTGCCTCAGTCGTCCGGCGCCACCTCCTTGAACATTCGGGTTGGTATCTGAACACGCAATGACCAGCCTTCTTGGACGCACGCTTTCAATCAATGCAGCGCACGGAGGAGTTCGTCCCATATGGTTGCAAGGCTCGAGTGTCACATACCACGTGCTCATTGGCAACATTGACCGGTTCGAATCGGAAACGCTCTGCAACGCTTTCACTTCCGCGTGATCATTCCCTGGCTTCTCGTGCCAACCTTCGCCGATGACTTCTCCGGCCTCAGAGGTGATCACACAGCCCACCAACGGATTAGGAGCGACGGTCCGAGCGCCATTTTCAGCCAGGACTATGGCACGTCGCATGTGCCTTAGGTCGTCTGGCGTCCATTTCATACGGGTCGTTCTGTGGCTTCCAAGGTGTTCCTCAATAGCATGGCAATGGTCATAGGACCCACCCCTCCGGGCACAGGTGTGATGCTCCCGGCCACTTCAGAAGCTCCTTCAAAGTCAACATCGCCTGTTAAACGGCTTCCCGATTTGCGCGATGGATCAGGAATTCGGTTGATTCCAACGTCAATGATGACGGCACCCGGCTTGATCATGCTTTTCGTCACGAAGTGGGGTCTACCGATGGCAGCAATTAGGATGTCAGCCGTTCGGGTGATTTCTTCCAGGTTTTGGGTGCGAGAGTGGCAGAGTGTTACCGTGCAGTTCCCGGGATTCGCATTGCGACTAAGGAGGAGTGTCATGGGGGTTCCTACGATGGCTGACCGGCCGATGACTACCGCGTGCTTCCCACTGGTTTCGATCTCGTATCGCTTGAGGAGTTCAATGATGCCGGAAGGCGTAGCAGGTTGAAAGCCGGGCAATCCCAAACTTAAATTCCCAGCATTTACTGGGTGAAAACCGTCAACGTCTTTGTCCGGGCGCACTGCTTCCAATACTTTTTGGTCATCGATGTGGTCGGGCAGGGGCAACTGAACGATGAATCCATCAATGGATTCATCGTTGTTGAGGGCCTCTACTTCCATCAGAAGTTGCTCTTCTTGGACGCTTTCAGACAATTCGACCAATGTGCTTTCAAAACCAACGCGTTCGCATGCTTTTATTTTATGTCCAACGTACGCGCGGCTTGCAGGATTGTCGCCGACAATAATGGCCGCGAGGTGGGGCTTTTTATGGCCGTCTCCCGCCCTCAATTCCACACGTGCTTTAATCTCCTCTTGGATTTGGAGCGACGTGCTCTTTCCGTCAATCAGTATCATGGTAATTCGCTCATTGGTTCTAAATCAATTCTGCTCAGCGTCCCAAAGCAGAAAGTCCCGCCATGCGGCTTCGCTTGCCTCCTTTCCCTTTTGTCATGACATGCATCATCTTTTTCATGTCTTGGAATTGCTTGAGTAAACGATTGACTTGTGCAATGTCCGTTCCGGATCCCTTCGCGACTCGTTCTTTTCGGCGCGAATCGAGGATTTCTGGCTTCGAACGCTCAATAGGGGTCATGGATTGAATGATGCACTCCACTTGCTTGAACGAATTATCGTCCAATTCTATGCCTTTCAGCGCTTTTGACATTCCGGGAATCATGCTCATCAAATCTTTGATGTTGCCCATTTTCTTCAGTTGCTGGATCTGACTTAGAAAGTCTTCCAGATCAAATTTATTTTTGCGAATCTTGGCCTCCAAGGCAGCAGCTTCCTTTTCGCTGATTACGTCCTGAGCGCGCTCAACCAATGAAACCACATCGCCCATCCCTAGAATTCGATCCGCCATTCGGTTCGGATGGAACGTATCCAAGGCATCCATTTTCTCACCGACCCCGACAAATTTGATGGGTTTACCGACCACGGAATGAATCGCCAATGCCGCACCGCCTCGTGTGTCACCGTCCAGTTTTGTCAGTACGACGCCTGTGAAATCGAGCGCTTCGTTAAAGGCTTTGGCAGTCCGCACTGCATCTTGACCTGTCATGGCATCAACCGTGAAAAGAATCTCTTCGGGCTTGACAGCCTGTCGAACAGCTTGGATTTCGGCCATCATGGCTTCATCGATGGCTAGACGTCCTGCAGTATCCACGATGACAGCGCTGTGCCCATTGGATTTCGCGTGCACAAGCGCTTTCGTTGCGATTTGGACGGCGTCCTTGTTACCGGGCTCAGCATACACTTCCACACCAATGGATTCGCCCAATACCTTCAGCTGGTCTACAGCGGCTGGACGGTGAACATCACAAGCGACCAAGAGTGGCTTCTTTCCATGCTTGTCCTTCAGCAATTGAGCAATTTTTCCTGAATGCGTTGTTTTACCCGCACCCTGCAGGCCGGCCATCAAAACGGTGAAAGGATTGCCTGTAGGCTTGAAAGGAGCTGCCGCAGTTCCCATGAGGTCCGTCAACTCTTGGTGCGTGATTTTTATGAGAAGCTGTCCAGGTTTAATGGAGGTAAGTACCTTTTGCCCAAGTGCTTTGTCTTTCACCCGTTGAGTAAATTCTTTCGCTGTTTTGAAGTCGACATCGGCATCGAGCAAAGCCTTACGGACCTCTTTTAGAGTCTCTCCGATATTGATTTCAGTGATTTGGCCGTGTCCTTTCAGCGTTTGAAAGGCTTTATCGAATCGTTCTTGCAGGTTTTCGAACATTTTTTTTCTTGCAAACTTAACACCTGAACGCTTGATTATACAGTAGATTGTGCGTTCGCTGAATGATATGATTTACCCGATTGAATTATTTTTCTAATCGACGGGTTTGTTTCTAAGCAAGATATTTCGTAATTTTCGATTGCTTAACCTAGGAATGATGCAGACGAAATTATCCATCGTGTTCGGATTGCTTGTAGGAATTACAAGTTTCTCCAACCCACTTTTTGCCCAAACTGAATGTTTTGGCTACGACGCTAACGCAAATGCGCCAGCCGGCTTCCAATTGGAAGTTGAGTCCTTCGCTACCTTCGACGGTACCGAAGCAACTCCAGCCTTAGCCGCCTTGGCAGGTTCCACGACCTACCGCATTTACCTTCAAACAAATTCCGCATTGGATTTTGTCTCTGCAGTACACACGGATGGTGCTGAGGGAGAGGTTCAATTGACTTCCAGCACATCATTCTACATGAACGATTTTGGAGGGATCACGGTGAATGCTATAAACCCGGGTCTCTTCTCGTTCTTTCCTGAATTGGAGTACGATAGCTATGTGACCATTGGACTGAATTCGGAGGCTGTGTCGAGCGCTGGAGAATCCTCTATTTCTTTGAGCGGTTCGGAAAGTTGGGGATCTAGCTTCCTCGCAGGAAACAACCTCAGCATTGATAGCTCAAATTCCGCTGCAGGAAGTGGTTGGTTTGTCGATGCAGATGCGGCGAACGGTTTTGCGGGAGATGATATGAAGGTTATGCTCGCGCAGGTCACTACAGATGGTGTATTGAATGGCGCATTTTTTGTTGAAATTTTGGCCGATGGTGCAGAATCAGCTCAAAGCTATCAGTTTTCTTTCAGCAATGAGTTGTGTGGTTGCACAGATGGAGCAGCTTCCAACTACGAGGCAGGAGCAACGCAAGACGATGGTTCATGCCTTTACCCGGGTTGCACAGATGACGCGGCTTGTAACTATGATTCAGGCGCCAACGACGATGATGGTAGTTGCGATTTTTGCTGCGATACCGTAGAGTCTTCGAATGCAGATTACGGTGTAGAAGTTGAGCTTCACGCAGTGGGTGGAATTACTGGATTTCGAACCTACCGTTTGTATGTTACGACAGCCAATGCAACAGACGCTGTTTCCGCTGTAACCGGTTACGCTGCATATCCCATGAATTTAGCGACGTCGACGGACTTTTACCAGTACTTAGGTCCTGGTGGAGGATCTACCCCAAATGGTTGGCAATCAGCCTTTGGTGTCATTCCAGAATTTGCTGCTGGTGCGTATGACTCATTTGTGACGATTGGAAACACTGAAATGGCAGATGCCGGTGCGGGTGAGTCCGATATACAAACTGTATCTACTCCAGGTGAAGACTGGGAAGCAGAATTTGAAGCAGGCAATGATATCTCGATTGAGTCGACCTCCGGTGGTGGATGGTTTCTATCACCAGGTTCTGTAAGTGGAATTGCCGGTGATGACAACCGTGTTTTAATTGGCCAATTCACGACCAATGGATTCTTAAGCGGAGACTTATTTGTACAGGTGTTCCCTGAAGGCAATCAATTAGCCAGTGAAGAAGTCTATATTTCCTTCACATCACCAGCATGTGCCTGCACAGATGAAACTGCATGCAACTTTGATCCAGTGGCTATGTGGGATGACGGGTCTTGTCAAGACGGTCCTGCATATTGGGGCGAAAACATCGATTGTGAAGGCAACTGCTTGAACGATGCTGACGGAGATTATGTATGCGATGAAAATGAAATTGAGGGTTGTTTGAACCCGAACGCTTGTAATTATGTCGAAGCACCAACAGACTTGGTTTCTTGTATTTTCCCAGACGAAGGACTGGATTGTGATGGCAACTGCCTGAGCGATGTGGACGGAGATGGAGTTTGTGATCAAGATGAGCTCGGAGGTTGCACAGATGCAACAGCTTGTAACTATGATGAAACCGCAACAGAAGACAATGGAACTTGTGATTACCTAGATGTCTTGGTGTTGGATGATGAGCCAGTCATCGTTTATGACTGCGACGGTAATTGCTTCAATGACACGGACGGTGACGGCGTGTGTGACGAATTAGAAATTGATGGTTGTACAGATGACTCAGCTTGCAACTATGATGAAGCTGCCTCAGAAGAGGATGGATCGTGTGATTACTGCTGTGCTTCCGGAGCTTCAGTTGTAGGTTACAACATCATCATCGAAGATATGGGGGATTCTCCTGAAGGAATGATTCAGCGCATGTACATCGAAACTCCGAATTCAACGGATGTTTTATCAGCCGTTACGGGTGATGTACTGAACCCCACATACATCCGTTCGACGCAGTCGTTCTTCCAGTCTCCACTCGGTGACATAACACCGAACGGAATCAACCCTGCTTTCTTCCCAATTTTTGAGGAATTGGCTTATGACAGTTGGGTAACGATCGGAATTGAGAACAACATGCTTTCTCCTACGGAATCAAGTGTTCAAATAGTACCTCCAACAACAGATTGGCAAGCGGCCTTTAATGCGGGCGGTGACATCGAGTTAGAAGGTGATTTCGGGGACGGTTGGTTTGTCATTTGGGATGAAACTTCAGGAACTTACACAAACGGTCTTTCGGGTGACGATAACCGCATACTTGTGGGTCAATTCACTACGAATGGAGTTTTGAGTGGTGAGTTATTTGTGCAGATGTTCCCCGAGGGAGATCAGCAAAATCCAATTCAAGTGCACTTGCCGTTTGGATATGCGAGTGATGATGCTGACGCACCAGTCTTTACTTCCGTGCCTGCTGACGTGACTCAAAGTTGCTCAGAAGCATGGCCTACTGAAATGGCCACGGCTACGGACGAAGGCTGTATCGCGGAAGTTACATTGACTGTCGAAGAAACGTTAGCCGATGCAGATTGCGGATACGTTTTGACGCGAACTTTCACAGCAACTGATGCGTGGGGTAACTCTGCTGTTGCCACCCAAGTTGTGAGCCTCGAGGACAATGAAGCACCTGTTGCTGTTGCTCCAGCTGACGCTACAGCCCAATGTTCTGATGACTTAACACCGGGTTCTGGTGTGGCTGAATTCCCAACGAACTCGTATGACAACTGCTCTGATGATTTAAGTTTCAGCTACGTTGATACTCCATACAGCCCCGGCTTTGACCTAGATGGGGTAGTAGCTGATTTCCATGTGGAAATGGGTAAAGATTTTGGAGGACCTTTCGGACAATCATTGATCTTGGAAGCTACAGGTGTGACCATTGGTTCTGGCGCTGAAATTGGCTACGGTGATTTGGTTTCAAATCCTTCATCACACCGTGGCGCGATTGCTGTGGATATTGAAGGCTCAACCATCAACATGTCTGTTGTCGGAACAGACGGTTTCCCTTACCAATACGACTATGCTGTCGTAACCGTTTCGAACATGTCGATTGATGACTTGGCTGGCGTTTCGGTTGTTACCAACGGTATTGCCGCTGGTGCCGAACTTACCACTTCATCTTCTGGAGATGGCTTTACGGTGACTTGGACAGGCACGGCGACTTTCACAGAAAATGATGCGGCTGAGTTTGCTGCTGACAACGTTTCTTCATGCTTAGCCCAGTCTGGTTTGATGCGAACATGGACCGTAACTGATGGCTGTGATAATAGCGATACAGCCGTGCAGTACTTCACAATCGTTGATACAGAAGGACCGGTCTTTACGTCTACGCCAGCCAATTTACAATTGAGCTGCAACGACGAAATTCCAATGGCAACTGTTTCTGCGGAAGATTGCGGTGCGGTGTCCATCTCTGACCCCGTTGAGGAGACTCAAGAAGGAACATGTGGAACTTCTTACACTATTTTCCGAACATGGACCGCTTCTGATGACTGCGGCAACTCTTCTGAGCACACGCAGACCATCATGGTCGTAGATACCGAGGCACCTGTCTTCACATCGTTCCCAGCGGATGTCACGTACACCTTTGGTGAGGAAATGATGTCTGACGAACCCACTGCTTCTGATGATTGCAACGAGGTTACCATCGACTTTAGTGATGCGCAGGACAACAGCAATGTTGAAATTACGGTGATTACAAGAACATGGACTGCAACGGATGCCTGTGGAAACAGTGTTTCACAAGACCAAATAATTACCGTGAATGAGGTGTTTGGATGCATGGATGATGAAGCTTGTAACTACGCCAGTGGAGCATCCTATGATGACGGAAGCTGCGATTACTGTTCTTGTGGATCTGGAGGAGAAGCTGGATTTGGATTGGAGCTTGAATTGGTAACAACCCATGATGGTTCAAACCCTGACTTGCCTGTTGGCTTGAACACATATCGGGTTTACGTTACGACTCCGAGCAATGATGATTTTGTGAGTTCTGTTTCTGGAAGTATGGATGTACCGGCCTACTTGAATACGACCACGTCATTTTATCAGCACCCATTTGGCTCAATTAGCCCTGACAACATCAATACGGCCTTCTATGCTGTTGTACCAAGTTTGTTGTACGATAGCTGGTTGACCATTGGTTTGGATTCACAGCCTGCTGGTGGTCAAAGTGCCATCACATTTGTCGAAGCTCCTGCGGACAATTGGATGGCTGATTTCAACGCGGGGAATAACCTGAGCATCGATAGTTTCTTTGGAGGTTCTTGGTTCGCCTTGATCACAGCAAACAACGGATATGCTGGAGATGATCAGCGTGTACTGGTGGCCCAATTGACTACGGATGGTGAGTTGAACGGACAGTTGTACGTGCAAGTCTTCCCGAACGGAGACCAAAGCCAGGATACTTATCTCACTTTAAGCTTTGGAGGCAATGAGTGTGGTTGTAACGACGAAATGGCATGCAACTACGATGCTTCTGCGACATACGATGACGGTTCGTGCTATTATGCATTAGATGGCGAGGAATGTGAAGCGTTGGGATGCATGATTTCATTGGCATGTAACTACGACGCCGACGCCAATACAGACGATGGTTCATGCGAGTTTGCCTCATGCGCAGGATGTATGGACGAAACGGCATGTAACTATGACATGGATGCTACAGTGCCTGGATTCTGTGAATTCCCTGCTTTTGCTTGGGAAGATTGCGATGGAGGTTGCGCTGATGGCTTCGATGAGAACGGGAATGGAATCTGTGATCCGCTCGATTTCGGTGGTTGCACCGATACTGCTGCCTTGAACTACTCTCCATTCGCTACCTATGACGATGGCAGCTGCATTGCTTCCGTTTCAGGTTGCACGAATGTGAATGCCTGTAATTATGATAGCACTGCTACCTTGAATGACTCAGGTTCTTGCATCTACCCAGAGAGCATTTATGTCGACTGCGATGGCAATTGCTCGAATGATACGGATGGAGATGGGGTATGCGATGAATTCGAAATCCCAGGCTGTACGGACGCAACTGCTGTTAATTTCAACGCTTTTGCAACGGATGATAACGGCACATGTTTCTACACCGACGTGGTCGGTTGCTTGGTGCCAAGCTTGCCTTGCTACGATCCGGATGCGACGGTGATGCCTTCGATTTCATTGTGTTTTGATTGCACCGATGGAACAGGAGATTCTCCAACTCCACTTGGCGTTATCACAGAATGCACGGATGAAGCGGCTTGTAACTTTGGTGAGGACGGCGAATGCGAGTACTCTTCCTGCATGGGTTGCACGGTGCCTACAGCATGCAACTACGACGAAGAGGCTGTGTACTTCGACGGTACATGTGAATACACCTCATGTGCTGGATGTACATTGGCTAGCGCTTGTAACTTTGATCCTGAAGCATCTATCAATGATGGTTCTTGTGAATTCACAAGTTGCACGGGTTGTACGGATGAAAATGCATCGAATTACGATCCTACAGCGACTGTTGATAATGGCAGCTGTGATTTCGCTGGTTGCATGATTTCGGCAGCATGTAACTATGATGCCTCTGCGACTTCAAGTGATGGAAGTTGTGAATTTGAATCATGTGCGGGATGTCTATCGGAGTTAGCATGTAATTATGATGATTCAGCCACGTTGCCAGGTGCTTGTGATTTCACAAGTTGCGTCGGATGTACAAACCCAGCAGCGGATAACTACGATTCAGACGCCACGCAAGACGACGGCTCATGCGTAGTAACAGGTTGTATTGACCCTATGGCATGCAACTATGACGACGCTGTGAACAATGCGGATTACGATTCTTGCACGTATGCTGAGGAAGGATTGGACTGCGACGGAGTTTGCTTGAATGACGTCAATCCAGCCAACGGTGTTTGTGATGAAGATGAAATTGTGGGTTGCATGGAAGAAGGCAACTGCCTATACGATCCAGAGGCAACTGCCAATGATCCAACGATGTGTCAGACATCTCCATTCTGCATTGGTTGCAATGATGCCACGGCATGCAATTTCAATCCAAATGTGAACCCTGAACCAAACTTCAACGATGGCTCATGTGAATATGAAACATGCGCAGGTTGTTTGGATGAAGCTGCTTGTAACTTCGACTTTGAAGCGACGCTCTCTGATGCATCGGCTTGTGAATATCCTGCTGAAGGATTTGATTGCGCAGGAAACTGCTTCGATAATAACGGCGACTTGATCTGTGACATCCTCCAAGGGTGCGCTGAGCCAGATGCTTGCAATTATGAGGAAGGAATTGAATTCCCATCCTTGGATTTCTGTGACTTCTGCAGCTGCCCTAATATCGAATCTTCGGTTGACGGATATGGAATCGAAATTGAGGAGTTGACTTCTGAAATCGATGGAGCGATGACTTACCAAGTCTTTGTTACTACGCCAAGTTCGACTGATGTAGTGAACGCCATCTTGGGTAACGAAATGAATCCAATTGTTCTGGCATCTTCAAGTGAGATTTACCAAAATGTAGCCGGTTCAGCGTTGCCTTCACCAGCAGCCATGTTTGCCTTCTACCCAATGCTCCAGTACGATTCGTATGTGACTTTGGGTGCAGACACCCCTGCCGATGCAATGGCTTTCCCTCCAACAGCAGACGGAAATGAACCAACATGGGTCACTTCATTTGAAAACGGAGGAAACATCGAAATCATGGACGCCGTTGGTAGCGGTTGGTACATGAACGCTGATGTAATGGGCCAGTACGGAGTAGCAGGTGATGACAACCGAGTAATGGTTGCTCAATTGACGACTCCAGGTTCTATCCATGGTCAGTTGTATGTGCAGGTGTTCCCTGACGGACTGTCTGCAGGTAATACATTGTATGTGAACTTATCCTTTGGAAGCGCCGCGTGCGGATGTACAGATCCAATGGCATGTAACTACGAAGATGATAACGTCACAGATGACGGATCTTGCTTCTATGCAGCTGAAGGGGAGTCTTGTGGTGCAACATGCTTGTACGATACATTCAATCCAGAAGTAGTCGCTTTTGAAGAGTCCTACACGACTTCCTGTGATGATGCTGAAACGGATGTGCGTGAGCCAATGTTCTCAGACAATTGCGATGATCTGCTCGATGTCACTTCAAGTGACGTGGTCTTCGAAGGTGATTGCAATGGGTCTTACACCATTGAGCGAACGTGGACAGCATTCGATAACATTGGCAATTCCATATCAGTTGTTCAGACCATTAACGTTGTTGATTCAACGGGTCCTTCGTTTACGGTGCCTGCCGACGTCAACATCGCTTGTTCGAATGGGGACATTGATCCTTCGGCAACAGGCGACGTAACTGATGCCTCTGATTGTAGCGGAACAGCTCAGGTTTCATACGCTGACGCTTACACCACGGATGGTTGCTTTGCCAACAACGTCTTGACACGAACGTGGACAGTCACGGATGATTGTGGTAACTCAACTTCTCAAGAGCAAACCATCACGCTAGTGGATGATAACGCGCCATACTTCACAAGTGTACCAGCATCTGCTACGTTGACATGCAGTGATGCATTGCCAACTGAAATGGCTACGGCTGCTGACGCATGCTCTGAGGTAACAGTAACATTCACGGACGCTGAAGGTGACCTGACATGCAGTGGTTTGACTGAAGTGATACGAACATTCACAGCCACAGACGCTTGCGGAAATTCAAGCGAGGCAACACAGGTGATTTCATTTGTGGACGAAGAAGCACCTGAGGGTTCTACTACGGATGCAACAGTTGCCTGCTCATCGTATGATGGGTCTGCAGAATTTGGTTCGTACGAAGCATCAGACAACTGTTCTGGAGCTGTAACAGCTACTTGGATGGAGGTGTCATCTACCCAAGATGGTGAGATGGGATGCTTTGTAGTCGAGCGTGAGTATACTTTCACAGACGGATGCGGCAACAGCTCAACTGCGATGCAGACGATCACCGTAGTGGATGACGAAGCACCTGTTTTGAGTTCAATAGACGCAGAAGTGGTACTCCAATGTGGAGACGTTCTGCCTGATGCACCAACTGCAACGGACAATTGTTCTTCTGTCGAAGTAACATTCGAAGATGTTGACAACGGGTTGAGCTGCTCTGGTGAGATGTCCTTCATCCGCACGTATACGGCTACTGACGCTTGTGGAAATAGCAGCACGGTAACACAGAGCGTATCTTACGACGATGTGATTGCTCCTACATTCACGGCTCCAGCAGATGTGACAATTGAATGCGATTCAGACCTTTCTGACTTGAGCTTGACAGGCGATGTGATGGATGCAGCAGATGTATGCAGCGCGGACATCTTCGTTACGTATGCTGACGTCATGAGTACTTCTGAAGGTTCTTGCTTGGCAAACAATGTCATTACGCGAACTTGGACGGTAACCGATGGTTGTGGCAATAGCACATCCGCAGAACAAGTAATCACGTTGGAAGACACGACGGCACCCGTTGTAACATATGACGCGGTTGTTACGCTTGATAATGTTGCGACAAGTGAACTCGATGATTTCGAAGGTGTAGAGGTTATGGACGCTTGCAGCGACTGGACTTATACATCAACGGATACATGGCTCGGCAATAGCCTAACAGGATATGAGCTGAACCGTGTCATGACATTCACAGATGCTTGTGGAAACTCTACGACAATCGAACAATCGATCATAGCGGTTTACTCTTCAGGTTGTACATACGTGGATGCAGAAAACTACGACGCAGCTGCGATTGTGGATGATGGTTCATGTGAGTATGCTGGCTGTACCGATATGACATCTGCGAATTACAACCCGATCGCTTCCATCGATGATGGATCATGTGTAACGGTTGGTTGCATGGATCCTGACGGCTACGACTTCGATCCGAATGCAAACTACCCAGGTGGTTGTGACTATCCAGATCCATGTCCGGGAGACATCAACGACGACGGTGTCGTGAATGTTGGTGACTTATTGGAGTTCTTCCAATACTACGGGCAGACCTGCGAATAGTAATCGAAATCCGGTTAAAAACGACTTTATAGAGAATTCGAGTCTGGCAAGACTGATTCCTAGGGAGGGGGCTGCACTTCGGTGTGGTCCTTTCTTGTCGTTTATTGACGGTTCATGCTGTAATTTCGTAATCAAAGTGAGAGTCGATGTCGAAAGATGAGTCAGCAGCTGAAAAGCGAGAACGGTTAAGAAAGCAATTGGATGATACACACAGCTGGCCGAGTGCTTTCACCTTTAAATTCATAGTCCCGAATGAAGGAAAGGGAGAGGGGATGCTGAAAGAGATTTTTTCGAAGGATGCTGATTTTCGTTCGAGGCCATCTCGGAACGGCCGTTTTATTGCTTTTACAATACAGGAGCGCGTGCATGCTGCTGAGGAAGTCTTTGAGCGTTACGAAGCTGCGGCTAGCATTCCAGGTGTTATTTCCTTATAACCATCGGACAACAGCGAGGTAAAAGCATGACGGGCAACCAACTATACGCAGCTTTAGAGACCGGTGTTTGGGCTTTATTGGTCACAGGTCTAATGGTGGTCGCCTATGTCGTTGTTCGTCGCATGGCGACCCAAATGCATAAAGGTGTGGTGAAGGCGAGTCCTGCTGTACTCGAAGAATTGCTGATTCGACGGATGGAGGACGGCCAATTGCTCATTGAACTTGCCATTCCACCTCATTGGAAAGGGACAATTGCGATGGCATATGAATTAGAAGATGGAATGAAGATGGAGGCTTTTTATACTTCCATAGATCCCGTCGAATCCATTGAATGCACGCAATTGATTCCAGAAGGGGCTCGTGCGCTTATCATTGATGTGCCCGGGCAGAAACTCTATCGTGCCCTGCCCTAATGCCCTAAAGGGAAATTTACATCCGCTCAGGCATTTCGATTCCCAGAAGCGCCATCGCCGCCTCTATCTGACGCGTGTACATTTGAGTTAAGGCCACACGGGCAGTACATTTTGCTTCATTGGGCTCTTTCAGGACACTGTGATCCTGATACCACCTAGAATACGCTTTGGTCAACTCATAGCCATGGTTCGCGATTACACTTGGGTCATATTGTGCCGCCGCCAATTGAACGATTTCGGGCCAATTCAGGGCCTGTTGAATGATGCGTAGCTCAGATTCATCCCAAGCACTGGCATCCACTGATTCAATATTTGTTGGAATTCCCTCATCTATGCACTTTCGCAAAACGCTTCGCGCTCTGACAAAATTAAATTGAATGAAAGGGCCAGTGTTTCCTATAAAATCCACAGAAGCGGCGGGGTCGAACATCATGGATTTCTGTGGACTGACCTTGAGCAAAAAATACTTTAAAGCTCCGTATCCAACTTGTTTGAACAAGGTGGCCTTTTCCTGTTCGGACAAATCATTGATTTTACCGAGTTCTGAAGCCATCCTTTTGGCCGTTTCAGCCATTTCGACGAGCAAATCATCCGCATCGACCACTGTGCCTTCTCTGGATTTCATTTTGCCCTCTGGCAATTCAACCATCCCGTAGCTTAAATGGAAATTTCGTTCGGCACCCTCAATGCCCAGTTTTGACAGAATCTTAAAAAGGACCTTGAAATGATATTCTTGCTCATTCCCAACGGTGTAAATCTGTCGGTCCAGGCCGGGGAACTCTTCGTAACGCATAAGCGCCGTGCCGATGTCCTGGGTCATGTAGACCGAAGTTCCATCCTTACGGAGCACGAGTTTTTCATCCAAACCTTCGTCGCTCAAATCGATCCAAGTGCTGCCGTCTTCTTTCTGAAAGAAGACCCCGTTTTTCAGTCCTTTTTCAACTTGTGCTTTTCCTAAGAGGTAAGTGTCCGACTCGTAATACAACTTATCAAACGAGACGCCCATTTCGCTGTAAGTTCCTTCGAATCCTGCATAAACCCAAGCATTCATTTTCTTCCAGAGTTCGACAACCTCGGCGTCTCCACGTTCCCATTGATGGAGTAAATTTTGTGCTTCGAGTAGGATGGGTGCCGATTTTTTGGCGTCATCTTCGGGGGTTCCTTCGGAAATCAGAACGGCGATTTCCTTCTTGTACTCAACATCAAAGGCGACGTAGTATTTTCCAACAAGCTTGTCTCCCTTTATTCCGGACGACTCGGGAGTTTCACCATTCCCATATCGCTTCCAGGCAACCATGGATTTGCAAATGTGTATTCCGCGGTCATTGATGATCTGGACCTTGATGACTTCGTGGCCGGCCGCACGAAGAATTTTCGCTACGCTAAACCCCAAAAAATTATTGCGCAGATGCCCCAGGTGAAGCGGCTTGTTGGTATTGGGTGAGGAGTACTCCACCATCACGCGAGGCAAGCTGTTCAATGGAGCGATGCCATACTCACTGACGTTCAAAGCTGAGACCAATTGTTCCGACCAAAACACGGATGAAATACTGAGATTCAAAAACCCTTTAACAATTTGAAATCCAACCACCAATGGCTCATGCTCCATCAGCCATTCGCCCAGTTGCTTTCCTGTTTCTTCGGGAGATTTTTTGGAAACTCGCGTAAGCGGGAAAACGACGATGGTTCGATGTCCTTCAAATTCTTTCCGTGTTTGTTGTATTTGGATAGTGGATGCAAGCACATCGACTTGAAAACAGGCTTTGCAACCAGCGATCGCGGATTGGGTAAGAAGGGTGTCCAAATGTTGCATTCGAGAGGGTTATAACTTGGGCAAGTGAATTTCAGCAATCATGCAGCGAGCGCTGCCTCCGCCAAGGGTTTCGATGGTGGTCAAAGGAGATGAGATCAGTGTGCCGTGCGCGGAAAGTTGGCTTAATTGGATCGAGTTCAATGCTTCATGGGCTTGTTGACTCATCACGATAAATGACTTGCCATTGCCCTCTACTTCGAGCATATTTCCAGCAAATTGGGAAATTTGATGCTCACTGAGCTCAATGATTTCCAGGCCATCTGACTCCAGTGAAGACCGCAAGGCATTTCTTTCATCGGTGTCGTCCACTGATTCAAAGCAAACCGCCGCAAAGTGGGTTCCGATGCTCATCATAACATTGGTATGGTAGATGGGAAGACGGTGTCCCTCGACGGACTGAAATGAGGAAAAGATGACCGGCTCGTAGTCAAAATTGGAACAAAAATGCTCCAAAGCGCGCGGGTCCGTCCTTTCGCTTCGTGCGGCATAGGCCTTGCGATGGATTCGGTCCAAAACCATGCTTCCTGTTCCTTCCAAAAACTTGGAATGTGATTCAAATTCCGTGAAGTCGATGATTTCATTTACCTCAAATCCAAAAGTGTGTTCGAGTGTCAATGGGATGTCTTCACGGCGTTCTTTGCGTCGATTGGGGGCGAACATGGGGTACAATCCCACTGATCCATCTTCATGCATAGAAATCCAATTGTTGGGAAAGAGCGCATCCGGGGTTTCATGAGGCTCCGCCTCATCGAAGACCACAACTTCAACACCAGCCGATTCGAGTTGATCGACCAGACCATCAAATTCTGATTGCGCCAATTGTACAATTTCTTCCGGACCGATGTCCCCGAGCGTGCTTTGATAATGATTGTTTTCCGCGGTTTCCTCATTCATTCGGAAGGAGTGGGGCCGCACCATGAAAACGGCTGCGCTTGCTTGTTTCATTCGTTGGGTGTTCGGCGTAATGGCAAGGTTGAACACCTCAGCAATCCCCCCATTTTGGAGGTTTCACTTAAGTTAACCTCTATGATTTCATAGCCCCATGAGCGCATTTGCGCATTGGTTCGGTGAAAACTAGAACCTGAAACGACTGCATCGGGAGAGAGGCTTAATACATTGCACTTCATGTCCTTCATATCCTCTGCTGTCATTTCGAAAATGCGGTCTTCAGAATAAGAGGCGCGCACATCCTCGATGTCTTCCGGGTTCTTAAACCCTGCGGCATGGATCATGAGGTGGCCTCGTCCTAGTGCTGCGAGGCAACAGTCCAAGTGCAAGGCATTTTCTTTCGGGATTGCATCCGATTTTTTCAATTCAAACCCGCGGACTCTTCGGTTGGGAAAAGTCTCCGCAAGCCATTCCACTGCCGCCTCGTTTGTGCGGGCTGTAGTGAAGGTCGTGAAGTCAGGCTCTTTGGCATAGCCCACCCATATTTCATTCTTCATGGGCATGATGTCACCACCTTCCAAGCGAACCTGTTTCGGGGGGTAAATTACTCTTCCCGGATTCCGATTGAGCATGGATTCCAATCCTTTTTGCTCCAGTTCGCGGTCTTCGACCATATGTGTCATGATGAAAAGGTCGTCAATGACCATTCCAATGTCCCGGGTGAACACCTGATTTATGCCCAATGCATCCGGACGCAGAACACGCACTCCTCGCTGTTCCAGAGTCTCTGCAAATGCATCAAGTTCCTCTTTGACGGCTTCTTCAGTAGGGTAAGTACCCGCTTGGACATGACGAAGCGACAAAGGATCGTACGTTTCATTCAAAGCGGGTGCCGGCCCCATCCCTGCGCCAATGCCCATCATAACAGCTTCAAGGGGCTGCCATTCATCTTCGATGTTCCATTTGATGGGCTTCATGCTTGATTATTGCTTGGCCGTGGGATCATTGGCTCGTCGATGGCGCAGGGCTTCGACCATCGCGTTGGCTCCCATCATGCCCGCAGCACCCGTTTCGTTGAAATTGGGAGGCAAGAAACTCCAGTGGGATGAATCGACATGATTGACTGCCCAGATACGGTTCAAGCCATTGATTTCCCAGTATCTGATTTCTGGAATGGAGTCACCCGGTTGCATAGGTGTTTCTTTATATGTTGCATTTCCTTTGCCATAATTTGACTCGACCATTCCTTTCATCCCTTTGGCAGGAGGACCGTCGTAATGTGCGAAAAATTCAACAAAATGAGACAAACGCATATTCAAGAGGACCACATTTTGGTCGTTATCTCGCAATACGGGACTCGCATAAACAATTTCCGCCGAAGCGGTTCGGTTTCGGACGCCTCGTTCTGTCCAATGATCGAGGGCTCGCATGCTTCCGTTGACAAAGGCGGTATCTCCCTGCTTTTTGTGCAAAGGAAAATAATGCATCAGATCATCCCAACGTGCCTCATTGGTGGCTTTAAAATATTCAGTTAAGTTCTCCGTGATAATCTCGAGCGTATCCATCGCCAGATAAGCGTTCAGTTCTTTATCTGAAATGGTGACTTCAGTGAGGAAGTCAGTATCGTCTTCCGAGCAACCTGTGGATCCTATTGCAATTAGACATATCAATGCAACGAAGCTCCATGTTCGTGTGTGGTTCATGGAACAAAAATAGGGGCTTAATTGGGAAAGTGCTCTCCTTTTCGCAGGGCTTCCTGTTCGTGGATCATCCGCTTGAACCGAACAACCTGTGCAAAGTGCTTTTCCATTTGAATACCAGGTACTTTGGAAAGTACCGCTTCCCGCTCCGTTGGATTAAACTGGAGTTTAATCATGGCTTCTGTGATCAAAGGCTTTTTGGCAGTTTCGTCTATCGGTTGGCCCATTTGAGCACCCATCGACCGGGCGATAAAATCAAATTCGGAACGTGAATGCTCAGAAATGCGCCAATTCTTCCAGGTAGTGATGGCTTCGATCCGGCCGGTTGGAAAGGGCTCCGGTGAGAATGGAGGTGCCAAATGGAGCGCTTCAATTCGAAAGAGACCTACACATTTTAAGACGACATCCCGTGGACCGCTCGCACCTGTTGGGGTGACAAAAACCAATCGCATTGTGCTGCCCCATTCTGCATTGGTTTCAGCGGACAGCGGTTGGCTGTTCTGCGCGGCGATTCCAAACTCTTCTAAATCTCCAAGCTCGAGCCTTCGAAATAGTTCTTGATATCGCGGTTCAAAAATGTGAAGCGCGACCGTCTCGCCAGGCATAGGAAGCATGGAGAGCGGAAACAATGGAAAGGATGAATGTGACGTGCGCACACAGGTTGAACACTTCCAAGACTATTAGGTTCATTTCGGAATTTCGACTCCGTAGTACGCTCTTTTTCCATTTGGATAGATTCCTTCGAGAAGCAGACCTCTTTCTCCGTTTTCAAAGGCGTTTCGAATCTGTTCTGATTCATGAATAACCGAGCCATTGATGTGGGTAATGATGTACCCCTTGCGAATGCCTGCATCTTGCATTGGCCCTGATCCCAAAGAGCTTACTTGGATGCCTTGCGCTAGGTTCAGATCCTTGCGGATATGGGCTAAAGGGGTGGAAAACCCAGCATTGCACGCTGCGACCCAATTGATTGTCGTTGCTTCTGAAGGGCCTGAATCCGCTCTGGCGTTCACAAATCCATCCCTGTTTTTTAGTTGAACATCAATTTGCTCCTTTTGTCCATTGCGAATGATACTGACCGTGACAAAATCACCTGGATGGTACTGCGCAATGCATTCTTGCAATGCAGGAAAATTTGAGATGGGCATAGCGTCCACGGCGAGAATAACATCTTGGAACGCGAGGTTCGCTTCCGACGCGCCGCTATTCGGAACGACCCCAACAATGGCACAACCAGCAACGTCATCCAATCCAAGTTGGGAAGCCAGTTCCTCATCTACAGGTTCGATTTGGATTCCAAGGTATGCACGCCGGACCTCTCCAAATGTGACAAGGTCGTGAGCTACTTTTTGCACAATGCTGGATGGTACTGCAAAAGAGTAGCCACTGTAACTTCCAGTTTTTGAGGCGATGGCTGTATTGATCCCAACAAGCTCTCCTGCCATGTTGACGAGGGCTCCACCACTGTTTCCGGGGTTGACTGCTGCATCGGTTTGAATGAACGATTCAACGGGGTACTCCATGGTCTTTGGGTCACCTCTGAGGATGTTGATGCTCCTTGCCTTGGCGGAAACGATTCCAGCGGTAACGGTCGAGGTTAGGTCAAAAGGGTTTCCAACGGCTAGCACCCATTCGCCAATTTCAATTTTGGCGGACTCTCCAAAGGTGAGTGCAGGAATGTTTTTTTCTGTTTCAACTTTTAATACGGCTAGATCTGTTGCTGGATCTGTGCCGACAACAGTTGCAACGTAAGTTCTGTTGTCATTCATGGAAACCTCTATGAGATCAGCGGATTGGACCACATGGTTATTTGTAACGATGTACCCCGAAGGATCAATAACGACACCTGATCCCGATCCTTGCGAGATCTGACTGGCGGAACCGTAACCAAACAAGTCATACCAGGGACTTCCTGTTGCTGCAGACTTTGTTTTCGTCTTAACATGTACGACGGCATCGACGGATACCGCAGCTGCTCGTGTGAACGAAGGAGCTTCTGGCACAATTAAAGCGGGTGTGCTCGCTGTGAAATGAGGCTGAGACTTCACATCAGCCGGTATCATTTGCGGATGATTTGCGAATGATTGAAGGGCGAAAAACATGACGGTAGCTCCAATGCTACCAGACAGGAGGCCAATGGTGATGAAGGTGGGTCTGTTCATTTGGATTTCTTTGATTCCAAAAAAACAGATGAATAAGTCGAATTGATATTGAACGTTTCAAAAGAAACTTTAAATCATTTGCCAAGAGGCGTTAAGAAACGTTGATTATTTGGCGAGACCGATCTCTTTCAATCGCTCATCCAAGTATTCCCCTGCGCTGATGGGAGCATCAATGGGTTCGTCTCCTTCACGCACCAAATGTGGCATGGCATCCAGGCGCATGTTCGGTTGAGGGTGACAGAAAAAGGGCATGGAAAACCTGGGCTTACCCCACTCAGAGCGAGGAGGGTTGACGACGCGATGCGTCGTCGACTTGAGGCGATGGTTGGTCAGCCGTTGTAACATGTCACCGACATTGACAACGATGTGTTCAGGCAAGGCGGTGATGGGAATCCACTCATTGTCATGGCGCAAAACTTCCAATCCAGCGGCTGAAGCACCAACCAGGAGAGTGATCAAGTTGATATCCTCGTGTTGGCCTGCTCGCACAGCCGATTCAGGCTCTTGGTTAATTGCAGGGTAATGAATCGCCCTTAGAATGGAATTGCCACCACGGACCCATTCATCAAAATAGCCTTCTTCGATTTCCAAATGAAGGGCAATGGCTTGGAGAATGCTTATTCCTAAATCTTCAAGTGCCTTGAACGCCTGAACAGCAGACGCCTGAAATTCAGGCCGCTCATTAACCGTGTCATTTGAGGGGAAGTGACTTGGGTCGTGCCCGGTGGGTGGCGTAGGTTGGCCAACTTGCCAAAACTCTTTGAGATCCGCTGCTTGACTGCCCTTTGCATGCTCAACTCCCATAGAGACAAATCCACGCTGGTTGTTTGATTCGGGTCTGGCGTATTGTGCCTTCACTTCATATGGCAGCGAAAAGAAAGATTCCGATTCCGCATACAACTTCGAGATCAGATCATCTGGAATACCGTGTCCGTGAATGGCGGCAAATCCGATGGTTTCGTACGCATCGCCCAAGTCTTTGACGAATGAGCGTTTTTCGGATTCTGTTCCTTGGGTAAAAGAGCGGATATCCAGGGTTGGAATGCCTGCTAGGAGGCTGACTTGTCGGTGATCCATGATGATTCGTCCGTTTGTAGGTTCATTGAAGATACGAATGTATGAGAGAGAACAGCGGTTGAACGCCTCCAATCGCAGTGTTTTTCCACCCAGTTTCGTGATAAACGGCCAATCTGCCGGCGTTTTTCGGTTTGACTGAGTAAGTTATCTATTTCATGGGCTAGTTGTGCAGGGGAATCTCCAAGGCACAAAGGAACGGGGTCGTTTGCTTCCCATAAAAATCCATTGAGGACGTGTTTGGTCGTCACGCAAGGCAGTTCCATAGCCATCGCCTCAAGAATTTTGTTTTGCTGCCCGGTTCCAATTCTGAGCGGTGCAACGAAAACATCGGACTGTGCATACGCTTCGCGAATATCCGGTATCCAACCCGTGACTTCTACTTGCTCGCTCGCTAGACGTAATACGGCTGAAACCGGCTGGGTTCCAGCGATGAGTACGCGAACATGGGGCGTTTGAATCAAGGGCAGAATTTGCTTGACGAGTTGCACGGCCGCATCCACATTGGGAGGGTAACTCATGTTGCCAGAAAACAAGAGAGTCGGAAATTTAGAAGCATGGTGCTCTTCGGCTTGTTGGCGACGAAAGAAAGAGGTGTCTATTCCGTTGTGAACGACCATGATTTTGTTCCTCTCAGGGTGTGCTATTAGCGCGCGGTCTGCCTGGCTGATGATGGCCTTGCCATCGAAATAGTCAAAAATTTTAGATTCGTATGATCTTAGACGCTGGTATTCCAATCGATAGACCCAGCGCAACAGGGGCTTTGCCAATTTGGTTTGTCTTGCGATGCCTGCACTCAGTGCATCCATGTAGTCCAATACACGAGGCACATCGTGCGTGTCTTTGACATATTCGGCCATGCGGACCAACTGACAGAGTACCACATCCGGTTGGATTTCCTCAATCCATGCGTCAAGTGCAGCATGGGCTGGCCTTTGGTAAAACCAATGCACTTGAAATGGACGGGAACTGAACACGGCCAATGCCAGGCGCATCCATCGTCTTAACGGCTGGAGGACGTGAACTTTCAGGTCTACCGAAACAGCTTTGATCTCTTTAGAACATTCATCCGAAGGCTGTTTTTCAGAGAGGCTGAAGACGAATACATCATGCTCTTGATTCAGGTGTCTTATTTGATGATAAGCTCTTAATTTGTCGCCTTTATCTAAGGGCCATGGAAGCCTCGATGTGATCATCAAAATTTTCATCGTTCAATGGACTGATTCAAGCGGGATAGAAATTGAGTTACCAATTCGTTGTTCTCGAAGTTTTCGCAAACAAAAGCCCTTGCAGCACTGCCCATGTCCTTCGCGAGCTGGTCATTCTTCAATAACTCCACCAGTCTACGAGCGAAAGAAAAGGCATCGTCCTCCACAAAAAAATGAACGCCGTCCGTCCCTGTGATCCCTTCAACCCCTAAAGTAGTTGTGACGATTGGCCTTCCCGCTGCCATTGCCTCAATGGCTTTGATGCGCATTCCGCTTCCTGAGCGCAAAGGAATGATCATGGCAGCATGGCAGCTCATCATATCCCAAGGGTTTTCAATTTCTCCCAGTACAGTCAGACCCGGTTTTGTGAAAGAATGCACTGTCGGGAAATTTTTCCCGGCCAATTGCAGTTCCACATCCGGCACCTCGCTGCGAACCAAAGGCCAAACTTCGTCCACGAACCATTGAACACCTTGGACATTGGGTGCCCAATCCATGGAGCCCAAATGGAAGACAAAACGAGCTGGGCCAAAAACAGGTTGAGGGAGCTCTTTCTCGTCCAGTCCAAATGGAATGGAGAATATGGGGGATCCACACCCCAAAGATTTAAAATGCCGGGTATCGTCTTCCGAAATGGAAGCTAACGCATCAAAATCCTCCAGTGCATTGACTTCATATGCTCTGAGGCGCTCTGCGAGATGCTTTAGATAGAGGCGCTTCGTCAAAGTTCCTGTTTCTTGAGCCATTTGCTCCCAAATGCGGTGTTCGACGTTGTGGGTCCGCAAAACTGCGAATCCATCGCAAAGTCGCCGAACGGTTTTCAGATAGGGTGCTGTGAAGAGGCTTTCAAAAATCACCAAGTCAAAGACTTGCTTTCTCAGAACATCGGTGAGCAGGCGCTCAAAATCGGGTGAATAAAACCGGCTGATGTTGTAGCTGTCACCGGTAAGAATGGTAGAGAATGCGTCGACTGGGTTGAGCGCCGTGTCCAAGGTGACCGCCTCTATGTTTGTTTCAGCGATGTATTCTGCGGAGACTTCTTCAGGTTGCCACGGGTGCTTTTCTGTCGCAATCGTCAGCACTTTGACTTGGTTTCCTGCGGCAATCAATCCACGCGTCATGGCATCCATGGCTCGACATCCTCCATCTCTGCTGGGACGGGGAGGCTTGTGGCAAATTTGAAGTATCCTCATACCTTACTCACTCGGTGTGGATTTGATTCGAAATATACCCTTTAAAAAGTTCGGCGAAGCGAAGCGAAAAGCCCGGGCATCTCGCATGGCCTGTCGGGTAAGAAAGACGGCGAGCGGCAATAGAATGAGGGAACTCATCCACATGCCAAGAGCAGGGGAGACCTGCCCTGCTTTCACCATTTGCTCGCCAAGCATAGAAAGGATGTAAAATGCTAAGAAAATGCCGATTGCAAGTACAGTAGGCATTCCCAAGCCGCCTTTTCGGATAATCGCTCCAAGAGGCGCTCCAATGAAGAATAACAGGACACAGCTGAGTGCGAGAAAAAATTTCCGATGCCACTCGATGGCATGCCGATCCATGGCACGTTTTCGTCCCCTTGCATCTTCCAAGCCATTGGCAATTCCTTGCCGGCTATTTCTTGCAAGGCTTCGAGCACCATCAAAGGCCATCCTTCGCTTGGTTGGATTCAACGCATTCCATATCCCAATTGTAGCCCATGAGGCCCCGGCCGTTTCGATGGTATCCCTCAAGATGGCGGTTTGCCGAGCTCCAAAGAATTGAATTTCATCCAAACGATCGCGCGCCATTCCACCCAATGAATCGATGGCTATTTGGAGCTGAGCGACCGTCATCATTTCATGAGCGCGCTTGAACAGCCCTTCATCCACTTTGCTAAAATCCAATGAAGCCAAATCAATTTCGAAAATTTGCTGTTCAAATCTTGAAGAAATATGGGGTTGCAATCGTTCTTTTCGTCGTTTAGACTGCTCTAAATCTTCTTCGTATGAAACGCCATTCTGGAGGGTCATAATCAACCGATTCCCTTTTTGTTCCATTTGTCCAGCCTCTGCACGAATGACCCTTGAAACTCCTGTCTCTCCCTCCCGGTGGTCGTGGATCAGAAGGTCGTTCAAAACGCCATTTTCTCCTTTCGAATCCACTCGGATAGCGAAGCCCTCTATGCCATTGTAAAAGGTACCTGGAACCAAATTGAGGGTTGGTTTTTTTTGCGTAACGGAAAACAATAAGGCTCGAAACTTCAGATTCGCAACAGGCCACGCAGCATTTGAAAACCAGAAGGCACCAAATGAAATCAGAAGCATCGTGACCACCAAAGGCCTAAAGATCCTGGAAATGGATAATCCTGCTGACTTTAAAGCGGTTAATTCATTGCGCTCAGAAAGCGATCCGAATGCCATAATTGAAGCAACCAAGATCGCAAGTGGAAGGGCAAGGTTGACCAAGCGAGCCGAAGCGTAGAGCATTAATTCAGCGATCACCCAAGGTGCCAGTCCTTTTCCGATGAGATCATCAGCATACACCCACAAAAACTGCATATCCAGAATAAACAGCGAAACGGGCATGGTCACTGCAAAGGGAGCTAGAAATGAACGCAGTAGAAGTCGGGAAAAACGTCGCACGATTCAAAGATAGGATGCAGTAACTTGCCGTCGTTAACCTATGAACAACGTATTCGATGGCCTCAAAATTATTACACTTTACTTCAGCGGCTTCTGTTGCCGCCATTTTATTCCTCTCCGCATGCAGTGAGCGGGAGAATTCAGGTTCTACCGGTGCAGTCGTGGATGATTGGACCGCTCATTCTGCGGCAGACCAAGGCGCTAGTGAGCCCGATGCCAATGGATTTGTTTGGCAAACGGAGCAATTTGCGGATTTGAAAATTGTTCGTTACCAAATTCCGGGATGGGAAAAGTTAACAACGCGCCAAAAGGCACTCGTCTATTGTCTGAATCAAGCAGGGCTTAGTGGTCGCGATATGATGTATGACCAAAATAACCGGTACAATCTGCGCGTAAGAGACTTGTGCGAGGGAATTTACACTCAATTCGAGGGAGATAAAGGCACAGAAGGGTGGAATCGATTTGAAACTTACTTGAAACGAATTTGGTTTTCAAATGGTATCCATCACCATTACGCCAACACCAAGATCATGCCTGAGTTTTCAGAGGCATATTTTGATGGACTGCTTGAAGACACGGGGCGTGAAGTGAGCGATGAGTTGAGAGCCGTGATTTTCGATCCTGCAATTGAGGCGAAGAAAGTTGAGCAGGACGCAACGAAAGGACTTGTTGAGGCTTCAGCCGTGAATTTTTATGCGCCCGACGTCAGCACAGAAGAGGCTCAAGCGTACCTCGAAAGCATCGTCGTTGAAGGCACTCGGACTCCGGTGGAGTACAGTTTGAATTCTCGATTGGTGAAGAATGCGGATGGCCAAATCGAGGAGCAGCCATACCGCGTTGGAGGTTTGTATGGCGAGGCACTCGAACAAGTTGTGTTCTGGCTGAATCAAGCAAGTCAGTACGCCGAAAATGATAAGCAAGCAGCGGCCTTAAGAAACCTCATCGCATATTATGAAACAGGAGACCTTGAAAAGTGGCAACTGTATAACATCAACTGGGTTCAGGATACAGAGGGAGATGTTGACTATATAAACGGTTTTGTGGAGGTGTACAATGATCCGCTAGGATACACAGGAAGCTATGAGACCATTGTACAAATCAAGGACTTCGATGCCAGCGATCGAATGAAGGTCTTGATGGAAAACGCGCAGTGGTTTGAAGACAATATGCCTTTCATGGATGAGCACAAAAAGAAAGAGGTGGTGGGCATTACGTACAACGTAGTCAATGTAGCTGGTGAGGCAGGAGATGCTTCACCGAGTACCCCGATCGGAGTCAATTTGCCCAATTCCAATTGGATTCGAGTGGTGCATGGTTCTAAATCGGTGAGCCTAGGAAACATTGTGAGTGCTTATGCTCAAGCGAGTGGTGGCGGATTGTTATCAGAATTTGCACACGATGAAGTTGAGATGGCCAGAACAGAAAGCCATAGTTCCCTTGCTGGTAAATTGCATACAGCCATGCACGAGGTGATTGGTCATGCCTCGGGTAAGCTCGAGGAGGGAGTGGGTGAGCCGAAGCAAACGATTAAGGAATACAGTTCTACCTTGGAAGAAGGAAGGGCCGATTTGGTGGCATTGTACTTTATGCTGGATCAGAAAATGGTGGAATTGGGTTTGATGAAGACCCTCGAAACAGGCAAGGCTGAATACGACAGTTACATTCGGAACGGAATGATGTTGCAGTTGCGACGACTTGAATTGGGAGCGAACATCGAGGAGGCCCATATGCGAAACCGCGCTTGGATCAGCCATTGGTGTTTTGAAAAGGGACAAGATGCTGGAATCATTGAGAAGGTCGTGCGCGAGGGCAAAACGTATTTGGACGTCAAGGACTATGAAGGGCTCAGGGGACTGTTTGGCGAATTGCTTCGTGAAGTACAGCGCATTAAATCCCAGGGAGATTATGATGCAGCGAAAGCATTGGTAGAAGGCTATGGCGTCAAGGTCGATCAATCGACGCACCAAGAGGTATTGGATCGTTCGGCTTTATTGGGAATTGCCCCATATGGTGGATTCATCAATCCGGAGATGCAACCCGTATTCGTTGAAGACGGAATGATTGGTGACATTGCCTTGGTGTATCCTGAGGACTTTGCCACCCAAATGCTTGGATACAGTAAAACCTATGGGTTTTTGCCGCTGAACAATGATTACCAGCCGTGAACAGGGCATGCAACCAGTTGTTATACGACTGGGTTTAATTAAAAACTGAAACCAACCATTCTCATGACTGCAAGATTCTTGATTCTTTGTGGAGCTTTATTTTTCGGATCATCCAGTTGGTCCCAATCTCCATTCCCATGTGAACTTTCTGGGGGTGAAGGAGATCCAGCGACAGGCGGATTGTCCGATACACAGGAAGGTCAATACCATGACAACAGCAATTTTTTCAATATCCTTGATTTGTATGAGCCCGTGACGTTGGTATCAGCCAAGGTTTTCGCAAATGGTGGGGGGCCAAGGACCTTTGCTTTGTTCTCGTTGGATGGCGATGTGCTTCAGGCAGAAGTGTTCGACGTTCCTGATGGAGAGAGCATTGTGGAATTCAATTGGACGATGGGTCCGGGAGTAGTAGGTCTTGGGTGCCTTTCAGGAGACCCTCAACTTTGGCGTGATGATTTGAACAGTGACATCAATTACCCATACGCCATTGGGGAGTATGGTGCAATTACAGGTACCAGCATTCAGGGCGACAATGAGTTTAACTATTATTACTTCTTCTATGACGTAACATTGGCTCCACAAGGTCCAACCGTTAACTCTGGCGGATACCCTTGTTCGAATGTGGAATTAATGGATGTCGAGTCTTTACAGGATCTTGGTGGCGGTGCAAATGGCAACGATTGCTGGGGTTGGATGGACAGTGAAACAGGCCGAGAAATCGCGATTTATGGTCGTTCCACCGGAGCATCTTTCATCGATGTTACCGATGCCACGGATATGAAATATTTTGCAAATTTACCTACGGCGACCGATCCAAGTTTATGGCGCGACATCAAAGTCTACAATGGTTACGCGTTCATTGTTTCGGAAGCTGGAGGCCACGGTTTACAGGTGGTCGATTTGAATGCATTGTTGAATTTGCCAACGGATGAGGTTACACAGATCCAACCAGATGCAACCTACGCTGGTTTTGGCAACGCACACAACATCATGATCAATGAAGAAACAGGGTTTGCCTATGCCATTGGAACCAACACATTCAGCGGTGGCATGCACATTTTGGATATTCAAGACCCATTGAATCCAACTTTGGTTGGTGCGTATGAGGGAGCCTATTCACACGATGTGCATCCCATCTTGTATCAAGGTCCGGATGCCGACTACGCAGGAAAGGAGATTGTGGTTTGTTTCAATGGCAATTCTGGAATTTCAATTGTAGATGTAGAAGACAAGTCTGATACGCAGTTGATTTCCCAATTATCCTATGCTGAATCAGGATACACGCACCAAGGCTGGGTTGGAGAAAATCACAGGTACTGTTACTTCAACGATGAGTTGGATGAAATGAACTTCGGCAACAATACACGAACCTACATCATGGATATAACGGATCTAGATGCCCCGCAAATTGTTGGTTTCTATGAGGCACAGATAGAAGCGATTGATCACAACATGTACATTATTGGGGACAAATTGTATCAGTCCAATTACTTAAGCGGTTTGCGTGTTTTGGACTTGAGCGATGCCGAAAATGGAAACTTGGAGCTCGTAGGTTATTTCGATACAAACCCTGAATCCAATGCGCCATCTTTTAATGGAACTTGGAGCAACTACCCTTATTTCCCAAGTGGAAATATTGGGGTGAGTACGTTCACTCACTTCTTTATGGTTCGGCCGACAGCTGATATCGCTCCGAATCCCTCATCGGTGGTGATGAATCCTCAACCTCTGAAAGCCGCGGTGTATCCAAACCCCGCGAATGAGTTCATTCGAATCGAGGGGTTTGAAGGCAATGCGACCATGGAAGTGCATGACTTGAATGGACGGTTGGTCAAGAGCTGGTCAACAATGCCTGTCCAGGATGGCCTTTGCCTCATGGTGGGCAGTTTACCTGCAGGGGTGTATGTTCTGAAAGGTGTGGAGTCGGGTCAATCTGCCCGTTTTATCATTCAACACTAGGACGGAAAGTTAGCTTCTCGTGCAATCGAACGACCTCGCTTGCAGCGCTAACGTCATGGACTCTGAGGATGTTAGCTCCTCGCTCTAGGGCCCATGCATGCAGCGCTGTTGTACCATTCAAGGCCTCATCAGCGGTGCAATCGAGTGTCTTCCAAATCATGGACTTTCGACTTATGCCGACCAAAATTGGACAGTCCAAGGCGTTCATGGCATGGAGTCGGCTGAGAAGATCAAAATTGTGCTGGATGTTCTTTCCAAATCCAAATCCAGGGTCGACCATTAATTGATGGATGCCCTCTTGGCGCAAATGGTCCAACCTTTTTTGAAACCATAGGATTACATCGGACACGACATCTTGGTAAGTCGGAGCATCTTGCATGGTTCGGGGAGTCCCTTGCATGTGCATCATGGCATAAGGACATTGCATGGCTTTAATGACTTCTATCATTTGACTGTCTCGCGTGCCACCATAAATGTCATTGATGAGAAAGGCACCTGCCTCTAAGGCCTTATGAGCAACTTCTGCATGAAATGTATCAACTGAGATGAGCGCATCTGGGGATGCGTCTAAGATGCCTTTGAGTGGAGCCTCTATTCGTCGCCACTCCTCTGGTGCATCGACTTCGATGGCGCCGGGCCGAGAGGATTGCCCACCTAAATCCAACATGTCAGCGCCAGAATTGAGCATTTTAACTCCAGCAATCACAGCAGCGTCTTCGGTAAAACGACTTCCGCTGAAAAAAGAATCAGACGTACAGTTGACAATCCCCATGATACGTGGCGAGGATAAACGCAATGTTTTCGAGCCGTTTTGGAGTTGATAAAATGGTGAAGACATTCGTGAATGGGCCAATTGTTGCTGGATGAGGCGTTGTATCTTGCCGAAAGATATCAAGATTGATGGATTCGCCTACGATTGAAGAAACCTTAGCGCAGTATAACCGAGTTTTTTCCCGGTGTGCTGATCTGTTTGAAGCCAAAACTGCCGATTATGGAACGGCATGGAGAATCTTAAGGCCCTCATCTCTTACGGATCAGCTTTTCATCAAAGCCAATCGTATTCGCACGCTGCAACAATCCGGCGAGGCGATGGTTGACGAGGGCATCGATTCCGAATTCATCGGCATTGTCAATTACAGTTTCATGGCCATGATCCAATGTGGCTTGCCGGAAGATCATCCGATGGAGTTGCCATTGGAAGAGGCCCGTTTGCGATATCAAGAAGCCTTTGAAGCGACCCGTTCCCTCATGATGGCAAAAAACCACGATTACGGCGAGGCTTGGCGAGATATGCGGGTCAGTTCATTGACTGATCTAATTCTAATGAAGATTTTGCGAGTCAAACAAATCGAAAACAATGATGGCCAAACTCATGTTTCTGAAGGGGTAGAGGCGAACTATCAAGACATGGCCAATTACGCTCTCTTCGCATTGATTTTGCTTGATTTAACGGACGAATCTGGTGCCTAGCATTCTACTTATCTTATTTTCGCTTTCATGAAAGAAACTCCCATTTTGAATGCCGTGGTTCACGCATGTCGCTTGGTCGTTGGTTCTCTTTTTATCGTTTCGGGACTGATTAAGGCCAATGATGCCTTAGGGTTCATGTACAAACTAGAGGAGTACTTTGAGCCTGGGGCATTGAATTTACCAGGTTTGACCGATTGGGCTCTTCCGCTTGCTGTGGTCATTTGCGTTGGAGAGATATTATTGGGCGTAGCCATGGTTCTCGGTGCATTGCCCAAGCTTACTGCAAGTTTGACGGGTGTCCTTATGGCATTTTTTACTTGGTTGACCTGGTATACTGCGAATTGTGATCCATTTGGAACGAAAATGATTTTGGATGCTGCAGGAACGTTGGTTGAAATTGACAATCAATGCGTTCTCGCCTGCGGATGCTTTGGCAATGCCATTCCGTTGACACCCTATGAGAGTTTTTTGAAGGACATTGTGCTCTCCGTATTAACCGTTCCAATTCTTTGGGGCGCCTTTACGGACAGAATTTCCTTAAATTCTAAGCAGCTGGGCATGTTCATGATCGCAGGCAGTCTCATTATGATTTACTTGTTTGGTGAATTGATGTTGGAGTGGAATTTTCCCGTGCTGTTCGCTGCCATAGTTTATGCGTTGGCAGAAGCTTTGAAAATGCGCTGGGATGGAGCGGCGAAGGAATGGATGATGGCGTTGGCCGTTGCAGCGGCATGTTTGGTGTTCCAGTTCCATACCTTGAATCACCTGCCCATGAAGGACTACCGTCCATATGCTTCGGGCGAGAGCATCATTGAAAACCGGAAGTCCGCCGAAGATTTAGGTCTTCAGGGGCCCATGTTTGCTACGGAGTATACATTTCGAAATCTAAAAACAGGAGTTGATACGGTCGTTCTCAGTTCGGAGTGGCTCAAAATTTACAACGAAGCTTGGTTCAAGAATGCTTACGAAACGGTGTCGTTTGATGGGAAAGAGGTAAAGATCGCAGACGGGTATGAGCCCCATATCATGGACTTTCAGATTTTGGATGCGGATGGAGAAGATCGTGCCGATGAAATTTTAAATTCTCCAGGAAACGTCATGTTGTATGTATCCAAGGATCTAGATCAAGCGAGTACAGCGGCACAACAAGAAATGAATGATCTAGCTGATCAGTTGACTGCTGAAGGTTGGATCAATGTGGGACTAACGAATGCGCCAGCAGATCAAAACCAGACGTTTAAAGATGAACACGAGGTCAGTTACTCCATGTTTACATGCGATCAAACGGAGTTAAAAATCATTGTCCGCTCCAATCCAGGGATTGTCTGGATCAAGGATGGCGTGGTGCAAGAAAAGTGGGCTTGGAAGGATGTGCCAGAAGCCAGTGAGCTACTGAATCCTTGATCATGAAACGCTTGCTCCATGGACTGGGCGTTTTGTGGGGCACATTAACGGTTGTCTTTTTTTTATTTACGTTGGTACCTGATCCGGCGAGGCAATTAGCTGGTCAAAATGAACAAGAGGAGGTGGTTCAGGCCATTCGGATGAAATACGGATTGGATAAGCCTGCCCATGTGCGTTATGCACAGTTCTTTCGGGGATTCGTTCCGTTGGAGTTCAATTCTGGGAGTTTGCGGTGGTCGGGTTTGAACTTAGGACGTTCGTTCATAACAGATCGACCTGTAGTGGATGCGATTCGAGGAGCGCTGCCTGCGACCATGGCACTCGCTTGCTTGGCCATGTTGATGGCCATGTGCATCGGGATGGCAGTGGGGTTTGGATTGTCCTTGGTAAACGGTTCTTGGATCGATCGATTCATTTTGGGGATTGCGGCGCTTGGAATGAGTGCGCCATCATTTGTCATGGCCATCGGCGTTTCATGGCTTTTTGGCTCCGTATGGCATCGATGGACAGGGCTTCCCATGACAGGAGGATTGTGGGAGATTCATCCGTTTGAAGGGCCACGCATCGCATGGCAGCATCTCATTTTACCCGCGTGCACGTTAGGCGTTCGTCCCTTGTCAGTTGTCATACAACTCACTCGCAATAGCGCAACTGAAGTACTGAAGCAGTCTTATGTGCGAACTGCACGATCCAAGGGATTGAGTACCGCCAGGCTCATGTTCAAGCACGTCGTACGAAATTCACTGAACCCCGTTTTGACCGCTGCCTCTGGTTGGTTTGCCAGCATGCTGGCTGGAGCCGTCTTCGTTGAATTTGTTTTTGGTTGGCAAGGAATGGGTTTGCTCATGTTTCGAGCGTTGGAGCAGAGTGACTTGCCCATTATTTTGGGGTGCGTGACCGTGATTGCTTCGACGTTTGTCGTGATCAATGGCGCAGTGGACATTTTGTACGGTTGGCTCGATCCAAGGACCCGAGTCACTGCGTGATGCTTGCGTTGAGTAGTTGGATCAACTCCTTTGATGTCGCGTTGAAATACCGCTTGGTGCGATACCGTGATACCCATTGAATGCCACGAATGGCATTCGTTAAAAACAACTCATCTGCCCGTAGCATCTCTTGAGGTGAAATATTGCATTCGTAGACCTTGTATCCCTCTCGAAGGGCCAAATTGATAATGGCAGCGCGCATCACTCCTCCGACCGGGCCTCCGTCTAGGCCAGGCGTGTAGAGTACCCGATTGCTGACTAAAAACAAATTGGAACGGGTTGACTCGATGATCTGATTAGCAGAGTTGGTTAACAAAGCATCTTCCAAAGCTTGCTCTTGCGCCCAAAGTCCAGCGTGGACATAAATGGACGCACTGATGTTTTTAAAGTTCGACAGGGGATCTTGAGATTTTTTCATCTCAGGATAAACGTCCACAGCTAGTCCTTGCTCATTGAGCACATACTCGGAGTCTTCCAATTTCTCAGCTTCCCCAATCCAGATGAGTTGATTGGATAACGGAGTATATCTGCCACCGCTTTCTCGGAAAAATGTCAACCGCAAACGTCCACCTTGATGGATGCCATTGGCCTCGCACAAGGAGAGGAGAGCATGCTCGAAGCGGGATTGATCCCAAGCATCGCCATCGATTTTATGAGCCTTCAAACTGGATTGAATGCGGTTCCAATGGAATGGAGTCAGTTGAGGTTTCCCAAAGCACACCCGCACGGATTCAAAGAACCCATCGCCATAGAGAAATGCCCGGTTTTCGATAGCGGGAGGGAGGTTGGCCGCTCCGGTGATTTGACCATTGACCAAGAACTTTGGTCGGGGTTCAGGATTCCACTTAAACCGTTCCATTCGATGCCGTCTTTGGGTGGTTTTCACCGTTCGGAACTTGGGTCAGGGTTGGGACGATTTGAAGAAGGTCACCATTGACTGGAATCAAGACTCCGGCCACTCCCGCTGCATTTCCCGCCTGAATATCACGTGGCTTATCGCCAACCATCCAGGATTGAGTTGGATCGATTTGATGCTTGGCGCAGGCTCGCTCAATCATGAGACCACCCGGTTTTCTGCTCAAGCTTTCTCCAAAATCAGGATGATGGGGGCTGTAATAAACGTCGGTGATGTCAATGCCTTGCGATTGACAGTCACGGCGAAACGCCGAATGGATTTCATGTACGGCTTGATGGGTATATAGCCCCTTTGCGATGCCGCCTTGGTTTGTGATGAGAATGAGCAGGTAGCCCTTTGCCTGTAATGCCTGAAGCGCAGGGTAGACTGTTGGTAAGACGGTGAATTCCGCAAGCGAGCGTGTGTAATCCCCTGGATCATGATTGATGACCCCATCGCGGTCAAGAAAAATGGCTTTCTGCAAGCTGTTTGAATTCATCATGGGTTTCTCATCGTGGTTCGAATCTAAACAAAGCGGGTTCAACGCCCAAAATTAAGACACGGGACTACCTAGCGGAACATCGGTAGGAACTTCGAGCACGGCAGTCCCCAGGTTTCCATTCAATGCGCCCAAAATTAGAAATTCAGATAGGATGGGGCCGATCTGTTTCGGTGCAAAGTTGACGACGCCGATGATGTGTTTGCCAATCAATGCTTCGGGGGCATAACGCTCGGTCAACTGAGCAGATGTCTTTTTAATTCCAATGTGACTTCCAAAGTCGACTCGAATGATATACGCTGGATTGTGGGCTTCAGGAAATGGCTTGACTTCGACAACGCGTCCAACGCGCATTTTTGTTTTTTCAAACTCCGTCCAAGTGAGTGCCGTATCCATGAACCAAATGTAAGTGGAAAAGGGAGGGGGGAGGTTTTGTAAATTTGGAGTATGACGACGAAGCGTTGGTCTTCTTTTCCTGATTTTGATGTGAATGCATGGGAGCGACAATTGCCTCATTCAGCGGAAGCCGTGCACCCCTTCGAGGGCTGGAGAAAGCCTCTCTGGACAGCGCATAGCGTATTAAGGGAATTGCCAGAACGCGGTGTTTCTCCAAGAACGGAGGGCAATCCGTGGATGTTGACTCAGACTCTGTCCCACAAAAGTCAAGTGATGCCTGCATTGATGGGTGGGGTTGAAGGACTTCGATTTGCAGAAGGCTCGGCCAATGACGGTTGGCTGGAAGGGGTCCACTTGGATATGATTTCAGTGGAATTGAATTCGGAGGAGGTCAGGAATGGTGCATTCGCTCAAGGTCACTGGACTTCGACCGAATGGCAAGGAGCTTGTGGATTGGATTGTAACTCCATGACCTCGTTGTCAGCGGCTGAACATATGTTGTTGTGGGCCAATCACCAAAAATTGCGCCGGTGGTTGCTGGATGGTGGAAGTGAGGCAAACCGCGTAAATCGTGCAGTCAAGGCCTTGCAACAGCTCGATCGAACCCATGAGTTATTCCGAAGCATGGACATGGATGTTTCGGCGGAATGGGGAGCATTTCAATGGAAATGGCAGTCGGGGGTTCATGTCTTGGAAGAAGTGGCGTTTCTCAGAGCGATTCGATTTGTATGGGAGCGATGGCTGGAGGTCAATGATCATGCGCTCGTCCCTATTTGGATTGATGCTCAGACCTCGCATGATTTCATGGTGGAGACCCAGCCAACGGATCACCTGATTGGATTGACTGCGGCATCCTATGCAGCTGCTATCGGGGGAGCAGATTCGATCGAGACGTTGTCGCATGATCACGCGCAGGAATCTGCATCCCATGATGGATTGCGCTGGGCACGAAACATTCAACATTTGATGCGAGAAGAATCGCATTTGGACAAAACCTTCGATCCGATGGGAGGGAGCAGGGTCATTGAGGCTTGGACCCATTCCATCGTTGATGCGATTTGGGCCACGTATACACGTTCAAAACCCACTGACCAATGAGCCGAATCGCCTCGCATTATCCTCCGAAGGAGAATTCGGCCAAACCCCATGAGCGTTTTGGTCCTGGACAAGCGCCTTTTCTCGGCGGCCCTTACCCATCCATGTACACCACTCGGCCTTGGACCATACGCCAGTATGCAGGTTTCTCTACAGCAGAGGCTTCGAATGCGTTTTATCGAGCCAACCTGGCTGCTGGCCAAAAGGGATTGAGTGTTGCGTTTGATTTAGCTACCCATCGAGGGTATGACAGCGATCATTCCCGGGTCTCTGGTGATGTGGGAATGGCTGGTGTGGCGATTGATACAGTCGAGGACATGAAACGATTGTTTGACGGAATTCCGTTGGATAAAATGTCGGTGTCTATGACCATGAACGGAGCGGTCTTGCCCGTGCTGGCTTTTTACATCGTAGCCGCTGAAGAACAAGGCGTATCGCAGTCCTCCTTGTCAGGAACAATTCAAAATGACATCTTGAAGGAGTTCATGGTTCGGAATACGTACATCTATCCGCCCGCTCCGTCGATGCGGATTATCTCGGATATTTTTCGGTACACCTCTGAATACATGCCGAAATTTAACTCCATTTCGATTTCTGGATACCACATGCAGGAGGCTGGTGCTACACCGGCCCTCGAGTTGGCTTATACGTTAGCAGATGGGTTGGAATACGTGCAAACGGGAATTGCAGCGGGATTGGATGTTGATGCGTTTGCCCCACGTTTGAGCTTTTTTTGGGCCAGTGGCATGGAGCATTTTGAAGAAATAGCAAAGATGCGGGCTGCTCGTTTGATTTGGGCCAGTCGGATGAAGGAGCTGGGTGCCAAAAACCCAAAGTCACTCATGCTGCGAACCCATACACAAACCAGCGGTTGGTCCCTCACGGCCCAGGACCCTTGGAACAACGTGGCGCGGACAGCACTCGAGGCCATGGCAGCGACTTTTGGTGGAACGCAATCCTTGCACACCAATTCCATGGATGAAGCGATAGCGCTGCCTACAGAAGCTTCGGCACGCATAGCTCGGAATACTCAAAAGTTTTTGCAAGAAAGCGCTGGAGTCACCGATGCCATAGATCCGTGGCACGGTTCAAGGATGATGGAGGAGCTGACTGAAACGATGGTGACAGAAGCTGAGGAGTTAATGAGCGAGATTGATGCGGCAGGTGGAATGGCTCGGGCCATCGAACAGGGCATTCCTAAATTGCGTATTGAAGCGGCAGCAGCGGAAAAACAAGCTCGCATCGACCGAGCAGATGACCGCATTATCGGAGTGAATCTTTTTCAAGTTGAGGACGAAAGTGAGCTCGAAATCTTGGAAATTGACCAACAATCTGTTCTAGCCAATCAATTGAATCAGCTAAAGTTGGTGCGAGGGCGGCGAGATGAACGGGCCGTGGATACAGCACTCGAGCTGATCAAGAAGGGAGCAATGGGAAAGGAAAACTTGCTCTTGCTTTGTGTCGAAGCTGCTCGCTCCAGAGCGACGCTTGGTGAAATCAGTTCAGCATTGGAGTCCATTTTTGGACGTTACCAACCGACCGTCCAAAAAGTGAGTGGTATCTTTTCACGCGCAATGGAAGGCCAAAAAGCATACGAAGATGTCGTGCGATTAACACGGCAATTTAATTCTTTCGCAGGACGTCAGCCTCGCATATTGATCGCTAAAATGGGTCAAGACGGACACGACCGAGGAGCGAAAGTCGTAGCCTCATCGTTTGCTGACATGGGATTTGATGTGGACCTCGGACCGCTGTTTCAAACACCCGAAGAAGTAGCACAACAGGCGGTTGACAATGACGTCCATGTCATTGGTGTAAGCACGTTGGCAGCGGGGCACAAAGCGCTCGTTCCGGCGTTGATTCGGGCTTTGGAAATGAGAAAACGCGACGATATTTTGGTTGTCGTCGGAGGGGTCATTCCACCGAAAGATTACGATGTGCTTTATGATATGGGGGCAGTAGGGGTATTTGGCCCGGGAACGCCTATTACACATTCGGCTACTGAAATCCTTCAGATTTTGCTCGAGGCTTATGGAGAAGTGTGAATGGAGATCAATTAAGTCATCCCCCAGATGCCTGGATCTGCAGTCAATCCGTTGAGCCATGCGCCTCCCTGCATGGATTTTTTACCAGGTGGCGTAAGTTCATCAATTTGTATCCAATCATCGCTGCACCAAATGCACAGGCTGTTCCGATGAGCGATTGCAAGGCCGGGTATGTTCTCGCCCGTGCTGACTACGGGTGTTTTCAGAGAAGATGCTCTGATCAGCTTGATGTCTCCGTGTGGACTGGAGGTCCAAGCTTTTGGAAATGGAGAGAGCCCATTAATCATATTCCGCACGTTTTCAGCCCCTTTCGTCCAATCGACTCGTGTGTTTTCTCGGTTTAATTTTGGAGCGTGCAGGACGGATTGATCCATGCTTTGATCCAATTGTGGAGCTGATTCGAGGGCGCCTGCGGCCAATTCTTCAAGTGTTTCTACGAGTAAAGTTTTTCCACGCGCCAATAATTTATCGTGCAGCGATGATGCATTTTCCGTAGGATCAATTTGAACCGAGGCCTGTTTCAGGATGTCACCTGTATCAATCTGGTGCTGCAAAGAAAAAGTCGTAACACCGGTGGTTTTGAATCCGTATCGAATGGCCCATTGGATTGGCGCGGCTCCGCGCAATTGGGGCAGCAGAGAGGCGTGAAGGTTGATGGTCCCATAAGGTGGGGCGTTCCAAACACATTCCGGGAGCATTCGAAACGCAACAACGAGGTATACATCCGCATTCCATGTTTCGAGCGCGCCATTGAATGCCTCATCCTTTAAATTGGTCGGTTGCAATACGGGCAACCTTTCGTGCTGTGCAATGGATTTCACGGCCGATTGTTGCAGCTTTTGTCCCCTTCCAGCCTTCCTGTCTGGCGCCGTAACGACACCTGCAATGGTGTGTCGACTCTTCAGGACTTCTTGTAAGCAAATGGCTGCAAACTCGGGAGTTCCAAAAAATACCACACGGAGGGGACGTTGAAGGGGTTTGGACGGGAACATAGCGGGTCTAGTCTGAGAGGGTGCTGATGGATAAATTCCAATGTCTTCTTCGAAGATAATACCAACTGCCGAGTCCAATGCTGCTGAAGTAGACCCATTCAACCCGCCAGATAATCCAGACCGGTTGTGGCCAAATTAATGTCATCGAAGCGGCTGCCATCATGTACAAAGTGACAGCGAACAGTTCGATCTTGAACGCTGCTTTTGTGGCCCCACTTCCTTGGATGGTCGCCAACATGATTCCGGTAAACGAATAGATGCAAACAGCTGAAAAAATGACTTGCAGGGTTTGAATCATTGCGTTTTGACCCATGGGATCATCGAAGAAAACCCCAACAAGAAGCTCCGGATACAACAGATATCCATGGCAAAGCAAGACAATTCCTGATACGTTGATGACCATTATTCTGCGCAATACGATGCGCAGATCTTGCATGCGCCGTTCTCCCAATAGTCCGCTCACATAGGTTCGGGTAGTTTGCTGCATACCTTGTTCTACAATGAAGGCGAGCATAAAAAAGTTGCGAGCGAGGTGAGAAACTTTGAGCTCCATCCCGCCGACCTTTTCTACAAAGAAGAAAAATGTTGTCCAGGTGGAAATGGTCAGGAGAAATTGTCCCATCATGGGGTAAGCGAGTTTCCACCAAGCTTGGAGTTCTTTCAGCGGTAGCCAAGTCCATGGTGACATGGCTTTAGGCAGTGCGAAGAGCGTCACCGCAATGGCCGCAAGAAATCCCACGCCTTCCGCTAACAAAGAGGCCCACGCTGCACCTGTGAATCCAATCGGTTCAATCCCCCACATGCCTTCCACCCAGGCAGCATCAAAAATGACATTGGTGATGGCGCTGATCCCACCTACGATGAGGATGGGCCACGTTCGAGTCGTTCCCGTGTAGAGGGCATTAAAGGCCAGAATCATGGAAAAAGGTACAAAACCCAATAAGCGAATGGTGAAAAAAGCATCAAACACATCTCGAACTCCCGGGTCAGCAATGGCTTTCAACATCCAGCCAGAATTCAATCCAAGAGCCAACACAGTGAGTCCAACTCCCATGCCGAGATGCAAGGCCAACCCACTGCGAAAGGTCTGGTAAGCCTTTTCTTTCTGGCCTTCACCAATTTGCCGAGCAATGACAATCTGCAGAGCTGCTCCGCTTCCGACGGCAATCATTTCAAGCGTGAGATAGACCAATCCGGCATTTCCCGCTCCATTGATTGCATTTTCACTCAAGCGAGCAAGAAAGAAATTATCCGTGAGCAAGACGATGAATTGCAGCAGGGTTCCTAAGGAAATAGGGACAGCCATCCGCAACAAATCGCGGTATCCCAATTGAAGTAACCCCTGCTGTTTCATGACGGCAAAAATCCAACGGAAATCATGGACATCTACTCAAGTGAAGGCTATTTATTTTGGGTGGCCTTGCCTGTGTCGGGATCAATACCGAGGTGCTTCAATAATGCCTTGGATTTACGAACCGATTTCATAGCCCATTCGACGCGTAATTGATCGGCTTCTTCCCCGGTGATTGACCAATCTATGGGCGGTCTTTGATGAATGTTTTCTAAAATACGGTGCATGATGATTCCAGCAGCTACACTGATATTCAGTGACTCTGCAAAACCGTGCATTGGCGTGTAAACATGATAGTCGGCGGCATCCATCATCTCCTCGGAAACCCCCGTGAATTCGGTGCCCATGACCAAGGCGACGGGATCGCTTGTAGGCAAGAGATGTGGTTGAAATCCATTCACATGTGGGGAGGTTACTGCAATTTTATACCCCAAATTTTTCAATTGAGCGATGCAAGCTTCTGAAGGCTTTTTTTCCGAACGATACCGGTGGAGTGTAAGCCATGAAGGAGTGCCTTTGGATACAATGCGGTTGAATACCCATGGGTTAACGTCCTCAATCAAGTGCACATCTTGCACACCAAGCCCATCGCATGTGCGCATGACTGCACTCGCATTCCTACTTTGGTAAACGTTCTCTAAGACAAGGCACAGTTTTCGTGTTCGTCGTGAGAGGACGTCATCAAACTTTTTCAAGCGCTCTTCGCTCAAAAAAGGAACGAGAGCTTCCAACCGGGCGTCTTGCATGGAGGTAGAAATAAAAAAGGCTCCGGAACGAGTCCCGGAGCCTTTTCATTAGAACAAGGGTCAATTAAACCTTTGCACTCAATTCAGCACCAGCTTTGAACTTGATTACGTTCTTCGCTTTGATGGTGATTGCCTTGCCCGTTTGAGGGTTGCGGCCTTGACGCTCAGCTCGGTGAGATACAGAGAATGATCCGAATCCTACGAGGGAAACACGATCACCTTTGCTCAATGCGCCAGCTGTAGAGTCAACGAATGCGTCCAATGCACGCTTTGCGTCTGCTTTTGAGATACCGGCTCCTTCGGCCATAGCATCTACCAATTCTGCTTTGTTCATGGTATAGGGTTTAAATAAATTTGTTCAACGAGGTCAAATATATAGGTGGGAATTCAACGCTGGCAAGGGGTTCCGGTCATTTCGTGAATAAAGGAGTGCTTTTTGTTAATAAGCACGGTATTCAGATGGGATTTTTACGTGAAATCCAACGCTGCTGGTTGATTTTAGCATGTGTTAGCTTGCTTTTGCCCTCACGATTCGTTCATGGTAGATCCAAAACAATAAGGAAAGAGCCGGGATGCCCACGAGGTGAAGTGGACTCGCGTCGAGAACCAACCATTGAGCCCAGGATACGGCGATCGCTACAATCTGCAGGGAAACGACCAAAATGGAGAGGAAGGAGCGATCCCATGCTTTATTGGAGCTTGCAATGCTCAATAACAATGGCAGTGTGGCCGATAAAAATACCATGAGCCAGGCTATGGAATCTAAATGCGTGGAAAAACCAAGCAGTCCTACTAAACAAAGCACTGACCAAACAACTCTAGAAAAGATCAAACCTTTTTTCATGGTTCAAAATTACGAGCAGGTACCTTTGCACCATGAACTCATTTCAATTACCTGAGTGCCAA